>CADAVL010000194.1 GCA_902791335.1 Oscillospiraceae bacterium | reverse complement strand
CAATTTATAAAAAGACAAGGCAAAAACGCAGGTAATCCTTTGTGGATTGCCGAGTATTTTAACGTGGTATTTTTATAAATTGCCTCGCCAAAATCGGGGCTCGGATTCGTGCGCTATGGTTAAAAAAGATGACAGAACCGCAAAACACGATTCGCGGTCTGTCATCTTTTTTAATTTTTTCTCGATTGTTTTCAAATTTCAAATGCTCAGTTTTCGACTTATGCCTTTGAGAATCTCGGCGGGCAATCATAAAAAGCGAATGGTTCGCCCTGCCGAAAAAAGGCGTTATTCCCCGTTTTCGGCCATGCAGCGCTTTGCAAGTACCAAAACGTCGTCAAAGCTGCTGATCTCAGCGCACTGGCGACGAAGATCGGCGGCGCCTTTTAAGCCGCGCATATAATTTGCCGTGTGCTTTCTTGCCTCCAGCATGGCCACCCGTTCGCCCTTATAGCGCCGCATGAGCTCGATCTGCTCAATCATGGTACGCATTTTTACGCTGAGCGGCGGGTCGGGGAGTACGCGTTCGTGACCCAAATAGGCGTTGATCTGAGAGAAGATCCACGGTGCGCCCATGGCCGCGCGACCGACCATAACAAAATCGCAGCCGGTTTCCAAATACATACGCTCCGCAGCCGCGGCCGACGTAATATCTCCGTTGCCGATGACCGGCACGGACACCGCTTCTTTTACCTTTCGGATAATATCGAGGTCTACCGGCGGCGCATACATCTGCGCGCGCGTTCTGCCATGCACCGTAATGGCCGCCGCACCGGCGCCCTCACAGCGCTTTGCCACCTCTACAGCGGTAATATTTTCATGATCCCAGCCCGAACGGATTTTCACCGTTACCGGCACAGGGACGGCTTTTACACAAGCGGCCGTAATTTCGGCGGCAAGCTTTGGGTCGCGCATCAACGCGCTTCCGCCGCCGTTTCCGGCCACCTTGGGCGCCGGACAGCCCATGTTGATATCAATAAAATTTGGGGCGTTTTCCATGGCCTTTTGAGCGGCCGTCGCCATGATCTCCGGTTCGTATCCGAACAGCTGAATGCCTTTTGGGCGCTCCTTTTCGTGAACCTCTAAAAGCTCCTCCGATTTGCGGTCAGACAGCGACACGCCCTTGGCGGAGATCAGTTCACTCACGCAAAAAGCGGCGCCGTGTGCCATGCAAAGCTCGCGCATGGCGCGGTCGGCCACGCCGGCCATGGGTGCCAATGCGGCAAAACCTTCAAATTCTATATTTCCGATCTTCATGAAATTCCCTCTTGAATTTTCGTGTAATTTTTGTTAGGTAAACGGGTTAACCATAGCACACGGATCCGAACCCGCCTAAAACGCGCGCCCTGCCGTATCACTCCGTCAAGGATACCATAATTAAAAGCTTTTGTAAAGCTTTTGAAAAAGCCTTGGCGCCCCACAGACCGCAGCGCCGAATCTTGGCACGGTTTTGCAATCTTCCTTCCCGAAAGGCTCAGTACTTCTTGTTTTGCAAAGCGACCTCGGTATTATAGATCGCGCCTCTGGCCGCTTTGTCGGAATGAATGACAATATAGGTATAGATCGCGTCAAAGATCGTGAGCTGCGCAATTCTTGAACTCATGCCGAGAATGGAATGCTTGGTTTCGTCGGATTTTGTAAACAGTGCAATGTCCGAGGCCTCCACAATGGGCGACGCGGCGAAATTGGTAACGCAGATAGTGGTGGCGCTGCCGATTTTGGAAAGCCGCAGTGCCTCTACAATATCTTTGGACGAGCCCGAATGGGAAATCCCAATGGCAACGCTCTGACGATCCAGGTGCGAAGCGATGATAGCCTGCATGTGGTTATCGGTACAGCTTTGCGCCGAAAGCCCGAGCCGCAGAAATTTGTGCGCCGCGGCCGAAGTGGGCTTTGATGGAATGTTTGACTGCTTTCAATACAACGGTATTTCAGCAGAAGAAACCAAAGAAAAATATTACCGAAGGCCTGTACCGACAGACAACCGCCTCACGCCCATTGTGGACCGCAGTCTTACCGAAAAGTTTTCCATGCAGCAGCTCACGGTTCGAGGACGCGCCGAGATAGACCTCGGC
>CADAVL010000193.1 GCA_902791335.1 Oscillospiraceae bacterium | reverse complement strand
CCGATCCCGGCGGCCGATTTTATCATCCCCATGCGCCGTGTTCCGGCCTCGGTCACGCCGAGGTGCAGCGGATAGTCGCAGTTTTCCGCGGCAAAGGTGTACGCATCAAACATTTTTTGCGGATCCGACGCTTTGAGCGACAGCACAATATCGTAAAAATCGAATTGATTCAAAAGCTTTACGTGATACATACCGCTTTGAAACAGCGCCTCGGCCGTCGGCGCGCCGTAGCGTGCCAGCACGGATTTTTCCAACGAACCGGAATTGACCCCCACCCGAATGGGCACCCCGGCGGTGCGGCAGGCGTCGGCCACCGCTTTAACGCGGCTTTTGTCGCCGATATTGCCGGGATTAATGCGAATCTTGTCCACACCGGCAGCCACCGATTCGAGCGCCAGTCGGTAATCAAAATGAATGTCCGCCACGATCGGCACGCGCACTTCGGATTTTAAGCGGTCGATCAGCCGAACGGCTGCCATATCCGGCACCGCGGCGCGGATAATATCACAGCCGGCAGCCTCCAGCTCCTTTGCCTGCCGCACACTGTTTTCAATATCGTGCGCCGGCACATTCAGCATGGACTGCACCGTGATCGGCGCACCGCCGCCCATGAGCACACCGCCCACGGAAATTTGTCTTGATTTTCTAAGCATGAAATAAAAACCTCCGACCGTCAAAAGCGGAACCGTACTTCCAATTGTCAAAAAAACGGAACCATACTTCCAAAACGTAAGAAGAAAAGTGTATTTCTCCGAGCTTCGCCGAACCGCGACGGGTTCAACCCTATAACACCAACCGAACAGCGCGCTTTGCCCGTCAGTCGAACCGCAGCGCACGAATTCGGATTTATCACGACGATGTTAAAACAGACCGATAATATCTTTCAACGTGGCAAAAACAATAAACAGCATCAGCACCAAAAATCCGGCGGTGTGAACCCACGCTTCATACTTTTTCGGTACCGGCTTTCTTGCAATCATCTCGGCCAAAATGAACACGAGCCTGCCGCCGTCCAACGCCGGAATGGGCAGCAGATTGAAGATTCCTAAATTTATGGTGATTAAGCTGAGCATTGGCAAGAGCGTATCCAGACCCACCTTGGTGGCCTTTCCGAGCGCGGTTGCCACGCCCACCGGGCCGGACACCTGATTGAGCGAATACCGTCCGCGAAGGAGGTCTACCAGTGAAAACCAGACCGTGCGACCGTAAGACGCCGTATATTTCACCGACTGGGTCAAAAAGGTTTTCGGACTGTTCTTTTGATACTTAAAATTAAAATCTCTTGAAATATAGCGAACGCCGTTCACTTCTTCGGTTTTGAATTCCACATTTTTTAAGGTAATCTTTTCGCCGTCGCGGCGAACAACCAGGTCCACCTTGCCGGAGGTAACCGAACTAAACGCATAGCCGATCTCGGTGATGGTAAGACAGCTTCTGCCGTCTACACGGAGAATTTCGTCGCCCGCGCGAAGCCCCGATTTTACGCTGGTGGCGTCTTTCGAAAAACTGTCCACCGTGTTGGTGGCAATGGCACCGGCCGGCGCAAAATACGCCATAATAAGGATAAAGCCAAACAAAATATTAAACACCGCACCGGCGGCAACGATCAAAAACCGTCGCCAGGGCGCTTTGTTACAAAATGCTTTTTTATCGTCGCTCTGTTCGTCCTCGCCCTCCATGGCACAATAGCCGCCAAACGGAATGGCGCGCACCGAATACTGGGTTTCGCGACCCTTAAACCTTAAAAGTTTCGGGCCAAATCCAATTGCAAATTCATTCACGCGCACACCCAGAGCCTTTGCCAGAATAAAATGCCCAAACTCGTGTACCACGATCATAAAAAGAAACAAAAAGACCGCCACAATATACGGCCACGCCGCGCCGAGAGCCGACGCAACGCTCATTAAGGTACCGGCTTTTATAAGGAATCACCGCCTTCAAAATTAATAAAGCAAATATTTTTTAAATACACCGAATCATATAATCCACGCTGCAAATCTGCGCCGTGTTTTTGAAAAAACGTCAATCACAAACGGCTGTCAACAAATTCTCTGGCCGCAGCGTCTGCGTCCAGAACATCGTCCAGCGTGTAGTCTTTCTTTTCCTGCGCGTTTTCCATGGCTCCACTGACCAGCTCG
>CADAVL010000192.1 GCA_902791335.1 Oscillospiraceae bacterium | reverse complement strand
CGCGCGGAGAAAACCGCCGCAGTCGGATTTTTTGTCGGTGGCTTTTGCTGTATTTTAAGGCCTTCTCATTTTTTATAAAGCACCGGCAACTTTTCGGCCGAAAGGTCGCGGTCAATCCAGCTTTTCGTAAACCGGAATGGTGTCGGTTTCAACTTCGAACCACCCGCTTTTTACAGGCTCCTTTGTAAAGTAATCGCGAAAGTCGCCCTTTGGCAAATAAACACTTCTTTTTTGGTTTCCATAAATAATGGGTGCCACCAAAAGACAATCTCCCAACAGATATTCATTGTCAATATTATAAGTTTCCGGATCATTTGTATAGTCCGAAACCAGTGCCCTCATCGGCGGCACACCCTCGGTTTTATATCGGTCGAAGGCACGCTTTAATATCGGCACGAGCTTTTCTCTTTCTATAAGTGCCGCTTTCACCTCTTTTTCGCAGTCAAGCTCCTGCCACGGAATTTTCTCGCAATTCCAGCCGTTGATCAGGCACTGCACCGAGAAAACATTGGTCCAAAGGCGGCGCATGAATTCCTCTTTTGTGCGACTGGCAACTTTTCGGACCTCCGGCGTCCACAAAAGTCCCGAAAAACCTGCCGTGCAGCAGCCGCGTACAAAGTCGGCGTGATCGTAAAGGTCACTGTACAAAACAAAGGGGTAGGGCGCCGCCAGCGCGCCTACGTTGCGAACCTCTGAAAGAATCGGCCGACCTTTAAGCGCTTTTAAAATTGCCTGCATATAAAGCGTGCCGAACAGCGCGTGATACTGCTCGCCGTCCAATCCCGACGGAAATTCGGCGTGATTCGGGAACGACCAGCTGCCGGTGTAATCACTGCTGTCGCATTCGTCCAGCTTGAAGCCGTCCACGCCCTCGTCCACCAGCTTTTCGTGGTATTCCGAAAAAATATCCACCGCCTCTTTGGTAGCAAAGTCCGGCACGCAGCCGTTAAAGGTGGCGTAATTTCCGCTGTACGCTTTGATCTTTTCAAAAAACGGCGCGTCGGGATTTGTAAAAGCATGCTCCCACAAATTAATGTGAAATCCCATGTTTAAAAGCGCAGACAGCATCGTTTTATGCTCCGGAAAACGCGCGCTGTCCCAAACAAACGAGCAGGAATAGGCCTTGGTCTGCCAGCCGGGCTCCAGACCGATGGTTTTTACCGGAATTTTTGACGATTTAAAATATTTTGCAATGGATAAAACATCATCGCGATTACTCTTTGCGTAACAGCGATACAAAGGCGAAAGCGCCCATTCGGGCACCTCGGGGCCGCCGCCGGAAAGCAGATTATACTGCGCCACCACGTCGGTGATGGTTTCCCCCTCCATAATGTAAAGATCCGCGCCCTTGGCCGCCGGAATAAACACGGAAATATGCGTTTCCTTCTCCGTTCGGGTCTTGTAAAGTGCTTCTTCGGTGGTGGCAATGTCCGCCGTGCCGCTTTTTTGAATACTCTCAAGCGGTTTGGACGACCCGAGATAAAATTCCGCAAAGCGCGCGGTGTCCACATAAACGCCGTAGCCCTTTGTACTGACAAAAAACGGCACGGGTGCGTGGCTGTCGCCGGTGGCAGCAACCGGATCGGAATTGACACGCAAAGTCAGCTTTTTGCCACGGTGATTAAAGCTTTTCAGCTGTAGTCCGAGGCCGTAGATCTGCTCGTCCTCGTGCAAAGGTAACGTGATAAGAAACCCGCGCGCCGTGCATTGTGAGCGGATATTTTCGGTATTGTACCGAATTTCCCGCTCAACGTAGTGAAAGCTTTTTGAAAATTTGGACGGAACCAGTTTTTCCGGAGTTCCTAACGTGATCTTTTTCATAAAATCGCCCCTTTTTGTAAAAAAGTCTGAGCCGGCCGCCGTTTCTCGGCTGTGCGGTGCCAAAAAGCCGCATTTTATATCGATCTTTTTAAACCTGCGAACAGCGTTTTGAGCTCTTCGCTTTTTACGGCTTCTTTGTCTATAATACTAAGAGAGGCCGCACACTTTGTCAATGTGTATTTTTTGTATATAATGGACGATTTCATGGACTATTTTTATCCGCACCATTAAAGGGAAACCGCCCCATAGCCGATAGGCCGGCGGGTGAATGCGCCCCCGCGCGGCCGCCCGTTTACGGGCGGCGCAAAACGAAGGTTTTGC
>CADAVL010000191.1 GCA_902791335.1 Oscillospiraceae bacterium | reverse complement strand
GCCCCGGCAAAAGCCGCAGGCTTTTGCCGGGGCTTCCTTAGACCGTTTTTTGGGGGCTTTCAGTTTTTTGCAAAACGGCCGGTCTTTTCTCTCTCCAAAAAACGGTTGGCGACGGGGCGTGGGCGCTGCGGTCGGACGGCCCCACGGTTTCGATTATAAAGTCGGGAACAATTCTCCTAAAAAGCACTGTTGGCAGCATCGGCGCGGCTCAACGGTTCTTTTTATTTTACAGTACAGTGAAATTATGCACCGATACTCCTATTTTTCAGAAAAAGTTTGCGTTTTTTATGCAGAAAAGCATTGAAAAACGGGATGAAATGTTATACAATAGACAATGTATAAATGTATATTCGAAGATTTTTTGAGCGAGGGGAACTCTGCCGCCTTTGACGGCTGCCCCCCAGGACAAAACAAAGGAGAATTTTATGACCCGTAAGGAAGAACGTGAGCAGGCCTTTATTCTGGTTTTTGAAAAGTGCTTTCGCGACGATTCGGTAGATGACATTCTGGACGACGCTTTGATCGCGGAGGTCTATCACGACAGTGAATATTCCGAAACCTGCTTTCGCGGCGTTAGCGAGCATCTGGACGAAATCGACGCGTTGATTGAAAAAAACCTTTCCGGCTGGACGCTCGGACGGCTTTCCAAGGTGGCTTTAAGCATTATGCGGCTGGCCGTGTTTGAAATGCAGTATCTGCCCAAGGTGCCGGTGGGCGTTTCCATTAACGAAGCCGTGGAACTTTGCAAAAAGTACGCAACCAAAGAGGATGCTTCTTATATCAACGGCGTTCTCGGCAGTATTTCAAGGGCAAATGAACCGGCTTGAAGGCGTGCTGGGCATTGACACCAGCAACTATACCTCATCGGTGGCGATTTTTACGCCGGACGGCAGAATTTGTACCGAAAAAAAGCTTTTAACGGTGCCGCAGGGCGGACGTGGTCTGCGGCAAAGCGAGGCTTTGTTTCAGCATACCGTGAACCTGCCGGAGATATTGAAGAATGTTTTTTCAAAATTTCACGTGGAAATTTCCGCGGTGGGCGTTTCTTCAAAACCGCGGGATGCCGAGGACAGCTACATGCCGTGCTTTCTGGCCGGTGTTTCGGCCGCCTCGGCCGCGTCGGCAGTAAAAAACTGCCCTGTGTATCAGTTTTCGCATCAGCGCGGTCATATTATGGCGGCGCTGTATTCCGCCGATAAACTGCCGCTTGTACACGAGCCGTTTTTGGCCTTTCATGTTTCGGGCGGCACGACCGAGCTGTTGCTTGTAACGCCCGACGACGAGTTGATTATAAAATGCTGTCTTTTGGCGCACACGCTCGATTTAAACGCAGGGCAGGTCATTGACCGCGTCGGCGTGATGATGGGATTTTCCTTTCCGGCCGGAAAGGAAATTGACCGACTTTCCCAGAGAGCCAAAAAGCTTCCCAAAGTTCGCCCCACCTTAAAAGACGGAAATTGCTGTCTTTCAGGCGTGGAAAACATTTGCAAAAAAATGTACGATCGTAAAGAACTGCCGGAGGATATTGCCGCAACGGCACTTTTGTATGTACTCGAAAGCGTTTCCGCAATGACCGGTGCGGCGCAGGAAAAATACGGAATGCTGCCGGTGGTTTTTGCCGGAGGTGTCATGTCGAACACCTTGATTCGGCAAAAGCTTTCCGAACGGTTTGACTGTGCCTTTGCAGAACCGGAATTTTCCTGCGACAACGCGGCCGGCATTGCAATTCTGACAGCGATGAAAAAGGGAATTATAAATATATGAATGAAACGGTTCTTTCTGTTACTCAGCTGAATACTTATATTAAGTCTTTAATGGACGGCGACGCGCACCTGTCCGGTGTTTTGCTGGAGGGCGAGATTTCCAATTTTAAAAATCACTACGCCAGCGGTCACCTTTATTTTTCCTTGAAGGACGCAAATTCCGCAGTGCGCTGCGTGATGTTCAGCCGTTTCGCCGCAGGCTTGCAGTTCTTGCCGCAAAACGATATGAAGGTGATCTGCCGCGGCAGCGTGACCGTTTATCCGCGCGACGGGCAATATCAGCTGTATGTTGACAGTATGCAGCCGGCCGGTGTCGGCACGCTGGCGCTTCAGTTTGAACAGTTGAAAAGAAAGCTCGGCGCTGAAGGCCTTTTTGGCATGGAACACAAG
>CADAVL010000190.1 GCA_902791335.1 Oscillospiraceae bacterium | reverse complement strand
GACCCTGGACAATCCGGCCTGGCTGGTTTTTGACCGGAAACTGTTCGGAAAAACGGACTGCAAAGCAAGGTTGCAAGTATGGTGAACACCGGAAAAAGCACTTTAAAGATCGGCGAGCTTAAAAATACGACCGATTATTCGGACGACTGCTTTGCGGCAAAGCTCAAGGACGCACAGCAGGGGTATCGGGAAATAAATTATAAAAAGAAGCCTTATTTGCAGGCGATTCTGCGCGTTGATTTTAATAAGCGCGCTTACTATGTGGAAACACTTTCGCCGCTTGAAGACGTCTATTTGCAAAACGGAAAACTTATGCGGTTATATCGGATCGCTGTTTTGGGGATCTCGCTTTGCGCCGGCGGACTTTTAATGATCTTTTCTTTAAATTTGGCAAGGCCGTTTAAAAAGGTGATCCGTGCCGCCAATTCCATCGCCTACGGGAACTATAAAGACCGAATTGATATTCAAAAGCGCGGCATGGGCTGCGAGGAACTGGACCACCTGTGCAGAGATTTTAATTATATGGCCGGCGCTGTTGAGAAGAACAATGAAAAACTTCAAGCGGAAGTGGAAAAGCGCGAAACATTTATCGGGGATTTTTCTCACGAGCTGAAAACGCCGATGACCTCAATTATCGGATACGCCGATCTATTGCGCTCGTATAATCTTGATGAAGAAGAGCGCAGAAACGCGGCCAACGCCATTTATTCCGAAGGCAAACGGCTGGAAGACCTTTCCATGAAGCTGTTGGATATTATTGTGATGGATCAAGGCGAAATTGAGCTTACAAAGAAAGACGCGCAAAGTCTTTCGGAAACACTAAAATCATCACTGCGCTTTCTGCCTCAGAAATACGGCGTGGAGATCTCTGTGCTTTTTGAGGACGGAACATTTTTGGCGGACGAATCGCTCTTATTGTCGCTTCTTTACAATCTTGCGGACAACGCCGCAAAGGCTTCAAAGCCTTCCGAATGTGTTGAGATCGTGGGAACAAAGCTTGCAGACGGCTACTGTATTTGTGTGGAGGATCACGGCAGGGGCATTGAGCAAAAGAATATAGAAAAAATTACCGAGCCATTCTTTATGGAGGATAAATCCAGGGCGAGAAAACTGGGCGGTGCCGGCCTCGGCCTGGCACTTTGCTGCCGCATTGCAAAAATTCACGGCACAAAGCTTCAGTTTCACAGTCAGCTTGGCGTGGGTACTACGGTATCTATTACGCTGAAAAATGACAACGCTTTAATAAAGGAGGGCGAAGCAGAATGAAAAAATCAACCGGTAATATTTTAAAATACGTATTTTCGGGATTTATGGTGCTTGTGCTCACGGCAGGATTTATGCTGCTGCCGGAAATTTCTAATGCGCTTTTAAGCCCTCAAAAGACCGGTACTGTAAAGGATATTAAGCTTGTAAAAACCGTGGAGACCCTTTCAAAAAAAGAAAAAGCCACTTTCTTTTATGATACGAGGAACGCGGCGCTGTTTACGGAAATTTACGGTGACCGCGCAATGAAAGAATACACAAGCGAATGCAGTGCGGTGTTAGACGATGTCTTTGGCACGAGCAGCGATTTGTCCAAAACAATTCACAATGAATACAAAACGAATCTGAAAAACCAGAATTTCGCTGTGCGCGCGTTTAAATACACTGCGTTTTACGGCGGCGACGTGCTTTCGCTCAATTTAGTACTGGCGCAATACGGCAGTTTGGTAATTTGGTACGAGGAAGAAAGTAAGCTTGCACTGAGTATCTATCTCATTGATATGGGCGACCTGCCGTATGACGCGCTGAACGAACACGAAAAATTCGACGACGCCGACTGTGAACCGATCGGGAATTATTACACGGCGCTGGGGCTTCAAAAAGAACAGTTTTATTATTATCCCACCGGCACGGGCAGTTCGGTCACCGTGGTGACGGCAGGTATCTTTTCGTTTGCGGAAACCGAGAGTATTGAAATTGAGCCAATGAAACCGTTTGTAACAAGCGACGCCAATCAATAAATGCCAACCAATAAGTGTCCCGTATATCGTGACTTTTAGAAAATGACGGATTTTTAAAACAATATACAACTTCGATACAACGCCGTGACAATTCCAATACAACCCCCTTGTAGTATAGATACTGCAAGGGGGTTATCTTATGAAAAAGACTTAGAAACA
>CADAVL010000189.1 GCA_902791335.1 Oscillospiraceae bacterium | reverse complement strand
CGTTTTCAACCGTCGCAATGCTTTCGTTGCTACTGGTCCAAAGAATCTCATGAGAAGCGTTACTTGGCGTGATGTTTGCCGTTAACGTGGTCGTATCGGTGATAACCGGATTTTCTTCGGTTGAAATTGTGAGCTTTTGCGGAACATTATTTGCCGGAATCATGACCCAGTTTTGATAGTTTTTCTTTTCATAAAGCGTGAGCTTAATGGTGCTGTCCGACGTACTGCCATTGGTGATTTGTACGCCCTGAGTGGGGAAACGATTGGCAATCAGCCGATAACCAAATTTACTGTAAATGATCCTAAAACGCTGATATGCCGAGGTGGAGGCGGTACAAATACGGATATTGCACTCCGTTGCGCCGTTCTCCTGCGTTTCCATTTTTAAGTGCTTTTTCTCGTTCAGCTCCGGAATGATGTAATAATAGCCGTCGCTTGCATACTCTACTTTCCAACGCTGATTTTTGCCGCCGCTCAAGGCTTTTTGAAATACATCGTAGTCACCGGTATCGCGGCAGGTCATATATTTGCCGGACTGTGCGTTTTTGAAATAATAATAGCCGTCGTCAACCGTTCTTTCGGGTGCTTTATAATTTACAACCAGTGTGGGGTGTTCATCGGAATTTTGCATAGAGCCAAAATAACCGCACAGCGTTGTACTTTCCGAGGAGGATTTGATCATAAATCCGTAGCTCGGATAGGTGGTGTGATCGCACCATTTTTTCGCGGTGGACTTGATATTGAAATAATAACGGTCCGTATAGGTTTGTTTATCGCCCTCAGCCGCAGAAACCGTTCTTGTGGCAGTGGGTTTGGATTCATAAATTGAAGTGTTGTCAAGGCCGATGCTGTTCCATGTTACATCATTTTGATCCCAGGCTTTTTTCAATTCATACGCTTGCAGCATAATGGCACTTGACTGGCATTTTATATCTTTAAGCGAAACGTAAGACGACACAATTTCCGTGCTTGAAATTGCGGCAAGATCCAGATTCCAAAATCCGATCAGAATTCTGGATACGCCCTCTTTACTTCTTTTGCCGACATACAGCGTGCTTGCTCTGCCTTCATTTTTATTCTTGTTGCTCTGATAAACAGTGGCATCCTTAATACCGTAATCGGTAAGCATTGTATAATCCGGATCCACGGTCACGGGATAGACCGTGCTTTCACTTTCAAGAAATTCCTTGTTCACATGAGCGGTCACAAGCCATTTGCCGTCGGTCGCTTTTTCAAAGGTATAGCGGCAGCCCTCGGCCTCCTTGCCGTTCGCGTCGAAAACGCGGATCGGGCTGATATAACCGGTTTCGTCGTTCGATTTTGCGTCCACCACATAAAGGCCGCCGTCGCCGTAGTCTTTGAGGTCGCTGTCGCCGAAATCGAATTCAAACGAAAAGCTGTCTTTGTTGACGCGTTCGTTTAAAATTACGTCCTGCTTTACACCGTTGAGCAATGGCGTATAGCGAAGGATCGTGTTTTCGCCGAACGCTTCGGGATAGTCCACATATTCTTCCGTTGCCTCGGCGCTGCCGTTGTTCGCGGTCATCAGCCGCAAAACACCGCTTTGAAGCGCCGTGAAAAGGCTGCCTTGGGGCGCGGTGGCAGTCTCGATACTTTCCTCTGCTTCGGAATTCACCGGCTTTACGGTGATCTTATTTTCGCCGGATAAAGAAATGCCGTCTTTTGCATTTTTCGGGTATTTGGAGGTAAAAAAGCCTTCGCGGTTTTGATAAGCAAAGCCGCGATCCTCGCTTTTTACAATGGTATTATCGCAGTCGCGCACCGTGCCGTCGGCCGCTTCATATTTGGCCGGTACATTGTAATAATACATGGTGCGGGTGTTGTCCTCATTTTGAAAAACAACCGTGTAGATGTTCGGCTCCTCCGAATAAAGCCGCGCTTTGTGACCGGCCTTGACCGCCTCGTCGTAAGTAATGCCGATCGGCACGTCCTGCTTTTTTAAGACCGCTGTTTTCAGTTCGCTTTCGGAAAGAATGTCGGTTTTAGCGGTTTCTTTTCCGTTGGTTTTGGGCGTCCAAAGCAGGTGCGCGGCGCTTCCGGTCAAGAGAACTGCCGCACAGCATACCGCTGCAAGGACGCGTTTTTTCGTTTGTTTTTTCATTTTTTCCTCCTTAAAATTCGTCAACATCGCTGCACTTAGCTTTGAATC
>CADAVL010000188.1 GCA_902791335.1 Oscillospiraceae bacterium | reverse complement strand
GACTACAATGTCCGAGCCGCCGTTGAAATCATAAAGCGAATCGGCTGCCATGGATTTCCACGGATTTTTATAGACATATTTATCCTTAATGCATTCCTTGCTGGTTTTATCGGTCAAGGCAACACCGCCGCAGCTGAAGGTCTTATAAGGCAGGTTTAATTCGTGCGCGGTCAGGAACGCATACGTAGAAGTGGCGTCATCTCTGAGTACATTCTCTTTTTCTTCGCCCTCATAAACCGAGCCGACGCCGCTGGTGACCGAGTCGCCGATAAATTCAATGCTCGGATTCTCATTGGGCTCTACCGGCAGGAGCGTACCGCAAAGCTTGATTGCGTCGATGTTTGCTTTAACGTTAACGTCAGCCTGACGGGCAATCTCAAAGGTGTGATAGCCCTTTTCAAGTCCGGTAGCCAACGTAAGCCAGTTAAATCCGGTAATGCTTTCGTCCATGCGCTTGCCGTCCACAAAAACGGTGTATTTCATGCTTCCGGCATTGGAGATCTGCACCTTGACCGTACCCTCGCAGAAAGCGGCAAACTGCATACTCATGCCGGCAAAATCAAAGGTAATACCCTTAATGGAGTTTTCATAGCGGCCGTTCAGACGAACGTAATCCAGCATAGAACGAATGGCGTAATCTTTAGCTTCGGTGTTATAATAGGGATTCTCGTATTCGTCGGGATCGCCCGAAAGAACCGTTTTTCTCATGCTTACAAGGTCGGTAACCGTGTTGCGGCCGTCGCCGTTTAGATCCAAAGCCGCATTTTTGCCGCCGTCAAGAATGGCAGTTACGCCTGCCACAATATCCGAAACGGTGGTCTTGCCGTCGCCGGTCAGGTCGCCCTTTACCACCACGGCCTTTACGGTGTCGCCGCTTGTGAGCGTCATGCCGGTGCTGACGGCGGTATTGTTTGAAACGGTTTTTCCGTTCTTTGCAACGCGAACGCCCGGTGCATTTTCAAAAAGCATTCTGGCCGATACCGCAGGCATACCCTTCGGCAGAATCACGGTGCCCTCCGCGCCCTCGTATTGTCCTACAGTTTCGGGGTTCTTATAATTTTCAAAGGTGAAATCGTCGATCGTGCCGAGACGCAGATTGTCAATGTGAATTTCAAAGTTTTTGCCGGCGCAGATCTGGAACAGGCCGTCAGCCACATAGGAGTAGCCCATACCGGTCTGCTCATCGGTTTTAAAATACACTTCGTAGTGCGTCCAGCCGGCAGTGTTTTCTTCGTCTGCACCAATGCGGACAGCCGGTGTATTTCCCGTATAAAGCGACATATGCGGTGCAACGCCGATGACGTCGGTCGGCACGTCGCCCGGCTTTTTAATAAAATAGTCAAAGCCTAATTTATAGGTCTTGTTCGGCTGGTATTTTGTATTGCTGTAAAGGTCGGTGTTGTTGTAAAGGATCTTTGCGAGCGCCCAGGGGCCGGCCGCATGATAATTCAAATAAGTGTTGCCGTCCTTATCCTTTTCCACCGAGGTAAGTCCTGCGTTTGCAGGGCCGTACATACCGTTTTCAAAGGTGATATCCCACTGCAGGTTTGTGGTAAACACAGCAGTGATCTTTTCGTCCGCTTTAAAGGTGTAGGTCAGCGTGGCGTCTTTGGAAATTTCCTCGCCGTCGGCATTTTCCCAACGGGCAAAGGAATAATCCTCATCGTGCGGGATCGCTTTTAAAACCGCTTCCACGCCGACGACTACCACTTCACTCAACGCTTTTACAGAACCGTATTCACCGGTCAGGTGGGTTGAGTCCGCAGCTTCCAGTTTTGTAGTTACAAATCCAGAAATATCCGGTGCGTCGTCCAAATCATCGTTCACACTGCCGGCATTGTCGCCGTAGCCGCCCGCAGCGCTTGCAAATCCGCTTAAAATCACAGATAAAAGCAAGGCGAAACTGAGAACGCGCAGAGCCATTCTTTTCTTCATAAGGTATTTCCTCCGTAAAATTATAATATTCCAACCGTATTGTATCACACTTTTTGGGGGCATTCAATAGATAATTTATATAAAATGTATATATTTTTATGTGCAAAACAAACAATTTTCGCGTTTTAAGACAAAAAATCCGTTAATTTATTTCATCCCAAAATCTCCAAAAAACGCTGTTAAAACGGCTTTTTAAGAAGAACTTTCGGAGGTTTTGAAATATAAAAAAAAGACAAAAGTTTAAAAGCAGTT
>CADAVL010000187.1 GCA_902791335.1 Oscillospiraceae bacterium | reverse complement strand
TTACCTTGCCGTTGTAGGTGTATTTCGTGGTAGAAAGGGTCACTTTAGAAGCTTTATAGATCGTGGTGGTAGAGATCGTCTTTTTGCAGGCAGTGCAGGCCTTTGTAATCTTGCCGTCCTTGGCGGTGGTGGCTTTGGTGACCGCCGTCTTTAAAGTGTGAGCTTTCAAAGCGGTTTCCCTGCCTTTTTTCAGCACCGCTTTGCAGCTGTCGCAAACCGTGTCGCCGGTGTAGCCTTTATTTGTGCAGGTAGCGGTCTTTGCACCTACGACCGAGGTCTTGCCAACGTGATTATCGGGGTCTATCGGTGTTTCCGTTCCCGAAAGCAACAATTCGTCGCAATCCGCGCAAACGGTGTTTCCGGTATTGCCGCCGGACACGCAGGTTGCCTTAATTTCGCCCTGATTTTTCGTTTTTGCGTGCGCGCAGCTGTAAAGCGGCACAAAGGTGGTGGGCTTTGTAATCGTTTCATCGAAGCTGTGGTTCCAGTAGAAGGTTTCCGAGCCGACCGTGCGGCCGATGCTGTAGCCCTCCACATTCGGAATTGCGGCATTGAGCGCCGAAATTTGGCCTGCGCTTAAAGATTCATTCAAGGTCTTGCCCTCTTGCACCAACAGTTTTTCTAAACGGTTATTCTTCAGATCCTTGAACAGTACGTCGCAATAGCGGTTGTCGGATTCCGAAAATACTGAGAATTCGCCGATGTCGGCACGCGGATAATCATTTGAACCGGCGTCGTTTGCGACCAATGCCACATAGCGACCGATCGGCTGCTCGTTTTCTTTGAACTCAATAAATTGAGAATCGCCGAAACGCGTCCAGTCAAAGCCCTCGGACGCTGCATTGGCATATTCCTTGGTGGTTTTGTTGTAATACCAGTTTTTGTCGGTCTTATTCACATAGGCGCTCGGCTGATGATAGCTTAACACCTTGCTGCTCTCATTGAACAGATCGGTTAAGGAGTTTGAAATATACACGTCGTACGCTCTGAGATGGAAGCTTTGGTTGCTTGCATGTGCGCTGCCGACCAAAATAGACTCAATGGAACGAACCGATTGTAAATCGGCATATAAAACGCCTAACGGACCGTCGCCAAGTTTTGTGTCGCCGGCGTCAATGGCCGCCTTTAAGGAAAGGTTTCCTTTATAGCTGCCGGAGATATAGGCTGTGGAGTTTCCCTCCTGCGCGTTTGGAATAATACCGTCGCTGTATCTAGCGTCATTGCGCTCCACAAAGCTGCACTGTGAAAGCGGTTCAGCCTCATATTTGCCGGTTTGCTCATTTTTTATATATTCGGGGTTGGCCGCATAATAACTGACATTCGCCTTTGAATGATTCTTGTAAATTTCGTCGTATTTTTCCTGTGAAAAACCGCTGTTTATCAAGGTGAGGTCGTAGGCATACTTTTGCGCCGTCGCGCTTTCAAGGCCGCCAATTTGGCTGGGCGCTGTAGGCGTTGCGGTGTCGCTGCTGAAATCGTCATAATCCTCAAAGTAAACCGTGGTATCAAAATATGGCAGGAATTCGCCCTTTGCAATGTCATAGTAACGAATGACGTAGCAATCCTCGTAAATATTCACAAAGAATGCCGCGGCGTCCAGACCGCCGTACCAGTTGCGGTTGCCGAGCGTGGTGGGGGTATCAATGGTAAAAAGCTGATTTTCGGCATTAGAACCGTCGTTATAAATCGTCAGACCGCAGTAGCCGATCCCGTTGTGATCGTCGCCGCTGATATAGCTGACGCCTTTATAATCCTGCATAATTCTTTTGAACTGTGCCGAATATCTGCTTTGAAGATTTTTATAGTTCAGGTGCCCGATGATAAAGGTGGGCTTGCCGGTGGTTTTGCAATAGTCCAGTGTATCAAACACCCAGCTCCACTGCGCGTCGGAAATCAACATCGAAAGCTTTGTGGTGGAATTTTCAAACGGGTTCATCGTCAGGTAATTTGCCACACCGTCGGTAACATAGTAATACGTTGTTTTCAAAATACCGTTTTCGTCCACGATCGAACGGTTTGGCTGAGCGTTGGGGTCGATATACTGAGAACAGCGCTTCATAAAATAGGAGCTGTCCACCGGATTGGTTTCATCACTGAGGCCGGTATAAGAGTGGGTATACTGGTGGTTACCGATGCAAACGGCCGAATTTTTACCGCCCGCAGACAGGAAAAACTCATTTGCAAAGTCAAAATAAAACTGCTCGTTGTCATCGTCGCGGGTTTCGGCATAGTCGCCGGCGTTCAAAAGGGTTTCGCAGCCAAGCTCGCGCGCCTTTTTCAAATAGGCGATCATTTGTTTATTGGTTGCATTATT
>CADAVL010000186.1 GCA_902791335.1 Oscillospiraceae bacterium | reverse complement strand
AATGTCCAAGGTTCTTCCGTGCGTGCTTTCTTTTACTTCCACAAACAACGAAATATCATTTTCCGAAGTGTAGGCGGCGGCGCGAATATCCGTGGCCGCATGCACTTCGGTCAGCACTGAGGCGGCGTGCGGCGGAATATAGTTCATTTGTAAGGAGGTTTCGCCGTAAACCGGGTTGACCTTTTGCGCGTTGTCATCGAGCGGCATAAAATGCCACAGATCAAACGAATTGTTCATCATAAAACTGCAAGGATCGGTAATAAATACGCCGCTCATGGTCCAAAGCAGTGCGCCGGAATAACCGGCATTGTGCACCGCCATACTGTAGGCCGCATGACTGCAATTCCAGCAGGTAAGCTCGGGATTGACACCATATTCCGAGATCACCATGCTGTGTCCGTCGGCCAGTGCTTTATGCCGCGCAAAAAAACTCATTAACTCATCGTAGGAATAATGGTACCGGTGCTGTGTGATTGTGCTGACGTCAGTTCCTAAAAGCTCGGCGGTTTTTTGCGTCCATTCCCACTGAATGTCGTCTTGCCCCGATTGCTCGCAGCCCCACATAGAGATAAAGGGAAGCAGTCCGTCGCTTTGAAGTCTTGCACGAACGGTCTTGAAAAGCTTAAAGTAGTATTCCATCGGTTTGTGATCCGGCACATTAAAATCCGACTGGGCGGTAACGCCGTAGTTGGCCTCATTAAAGAAGGTAAGATATTTAATGTGGCTGTAGCCGCGGTTTTGAATCAGCTCTTTTAAAGTGGCACTGCAACAGACGGCAAAAAGATCCAGATCCTTTGGTGCGGCGTTTTGCGGCTTTTCGCTTTCAACATTCAGCCAGTCGCAAATTCTAAGGGAAGTTTTCCAACCAAAGTTCAGTTCAATTTCGCTGCCGGCCTCCAAAAAAGCGTCCAGATAGCGGTAGACTGACTGCATTTTCGGAGAATTGAAATCGTAAACGCCGTTTTCATAGTCTTCTTTTGTGGTAATAACCCAGTCCAGCTGAAACCAAAAACGAACCACCGCCGGACGCGCTTTTAGAATTCTGCTTTTTTCAAGCGCCCAGTAAACGTCATTGTAGCCTCTTGCCAGGGATTCTTCCATTAGGGCCATCGGCAGACAGTTTACGCCGAAGCCCACAAAATCGTCGCAGAGAATTTTGTCCGGAAATACCGATACTTCGCGGCTTAAAACCTCTAAACTGATCTCGTCAAGATAGTCAAGAGCCGAGAATTTTAAGCCGATCACCCCGGCGCGTACCGGCTCGCAAAGAAGAAATCTTGCGGCCGAAAGTCCCTGCCGCGAGGTCGGGTGGGTCTCCACCTTGACCTCGGTAAGATTTTCGTCGTTCCAGATAGCGTCTTTTGTGTCGCTCAAATAAACTACGCAGTGTTCAATGGCCGAGGAGGAGCCCACAATGCCGATACTGCCGATCAGCTGTGCGCTTTTCAGCGTGTAAATATATTCGGTGTCGTTGTCAAGATAAATCCGCTTTTTGCCGTTGAAGCAAATACCGTCCGTTAAATAAGAAAGATCAGCGGAATAACTGCCGTGCGCCGTCGGCGTTAAACCGGCCAGAGCATTGTCACCAAAGGTTTTGCCTGAAAAGGTGAGCTGATCGGTAATATCATGGTTATATAAACCCACGGTGGAAAGCCGGATAATATCGTCCGTCGGGTTCGCTTTGTTGATCTTCAAGCAAAAATAGCGACCGCTGTAGCCGGTGGTATCAAAGACCTGATCGCAATGATTTCGGGCCGTGTCCTCTTTCCAAAGGCCGGCATTATTATAGGCGATAATATGCGAATCTTCCTTGAAAAGATCCTCGGCTGTTTCGCTGAGATAAAGGTCGTAATCGGCAATACCGTAGTCGCTTTTACCGTTGAAAAAGCCTGCAATCACAATGCGGTCTACCGTCATACTGTTTTTCAGATCGTAAATCAGACTGCAGCCGTTCGTTTCAATGTCAATATGGCCGGTGGTAACTGCCGGCTTAAAGGGCAGCGTTAGCCGTTCTATGGCATTTTTATCAATACCGCCGTTAAAACGAATCTCACCGAATTCCCGGTTATCCTCATCGAGCACCACCGGTGTAATCCCACTCAGCAGATTGACGCCGCAAAGCGGTGCAATATCACCGTCGTGCAGGTCATTGCGGATCAAGGTTTTTTTCATAAAATCACTCTCTTTCAAAATAACCGATACAGAAGTCACAAATTTATGATTGTTTGCCTAGGCTGACGAGAGTCGAACCCCGTTACGGTTTGGTATTTTGCCTTTTACCGTCGGCATTGCACTCATTTTTGAAATACGAAAGTATTCCTGCGAATTC
>CADAVL010000185.1 GCA_902791335.1 Oscillospiraceae bacterium | reverse complement strand
ATGCGCGAACTGCCTCGGAAAAGCTTCCGAATAAAAAGCGGATATTGAAGGTGACCATGATGATTGCCGCCAAAACGATGCCGAAATAGCACCAAAGCTCCGAGCTTTTTAACACGGTCTTCACCTTTTTGGCAAGCAATAAATAATAAAGATTGAAATTGACGCCGAACAGGAACATAAATACCGTGATGATCCATTGGCAATACGGCGAATAGCCGGCGATACCGTCGCGCTTAATGCCAAAGCCGCCGGTACCGGCCGTGCCGAATGCATGAACGATACTGTCGAACAGCGGCATACCGCCGAGCAGTAAAAGAACCGCCTCCAGCACCGTCATAGCGATGTAAATAAGATAAAGAATAACGGCAGTGTCCTTGATCTTCGGCACAAGCTTGCCTAAAGTGGGTCCGGGCATTTCGGCGCGAAGAATGTGGATCGGCCGTTCGGACACGTTTGGTAAGATCGCGGTAACAAACACAATAATACCCATACCGCCGATCCAGTGCGTAAAGCTGCGCCACAAAAGCGCACCGTGACTCAATGCTTCTACATCGTTTACAATGGATGCACCCGTGGTGGTAAAACCGCTGACCGTTTCAAAGATCGCGTCGCAGACATTGGAAATTTCACCGCTGATCAAAAACGGAAGCGCGCCAATGAGGGAAAGCATGATCCAGGTAAAGGTAACAATAATAAAGCCTTCTTTGGCATAAATAACGTGATTATTGGGCTTTAATATAAGCTTTGGAATTACGCCGATCACCATGCTGACAGCAGCGGCAATGAGGAAAGCACCCACTTCCCTTTCGCGGTAAATGGCGGAACAGATCGCCGGCAAAAGCAGCAAAAATGCCTCAACTCTCAAAACCAGACCAACGGCGTTAAATATCATTCTACGGTTCAATGTGATTACCTCTTATCCAGTATATCTTGAAGATCGCTTAAAGGCTTGCCGGTGGAAATAACCACAACGCGGTCGTCTGGCAAAATCATATCATCGCCCGACGGAATAATGGTTTTTCTGCCGCGGATAATCCCGGCGATCAGAACATTGCGCTTGGTGGGCAATTCCTTTAAGGGAATATTCACAAGCTTGCAATCGTCGGCCACCTTGAATTCCAGTGCCTCGGTATTGCCGTTCATCAGCTGATAGAGCGTTTCCACCTTACTGCCGATAGAATTTTCCAGCGCGCGCGCATAGCGAACCACGACTTCGGCCACCGTCTTTCTCGGCGAGGCGACAGAGTCGATACGAAGGCGTTTTGCCGTCATTAAAAACTCCGACCGGTTGATCTTGGTGATGACCTTCGGCACATTCTGAATGGTGGCAAAATAGGAAAGCAGAATATTTTCCTCGTCCATGCCGGTAAGCGCCACAAACGCATCAATATTTTTAATGCCTTCCTCCAATAAAAGGTCCTGGTGTGCTGCGTCGCCGTTGATAATCACGGCACCGGGCAACAATGCGCTGAACTCTGAGCAACGGTCTTTTTCGTTGTCGATGATTTTAACGGAGTTTCCGGCCGCCAGCAAAAGTCTTGCCAAATAATAAGTGGTTCTTGTGGCGCCGATGATCATGATATTGCGCGCCTGCTTTTGCATAAGGCCAAGCTTTTTGAGCAACCGCTGGATTTCGGTGGAGGAGGCAGTCATACCGATCTTATCGCCGCTTTTTAAAACAAAATTACCGTCGGGGATATACACCTCGTCGCCGCGTTCCACGGCGCAAACCAGAAAATTATCCGGATGACGTTTTTTCAATTCTAAAAGGCTCATGCCGTCGAGCGGTGAATTTTCCTTTAAACGCAGTTCGATCATTTCAAAATTGCCGCGTGAAAAGGTTTCCACTTTAACAGCGCCGGGCAGCTTTAAAATATTAAATAGCTCCCCTGCCACATACCGTTCCGGATTGATTGCAAGAGAAATATCCAGCTCTCTTTTCAAAAAGTCAAGGCTTTTGTCGTTGTATTCAGGGGTTCTGATACGGGCAATGGTGTGCTTTACGCCAAGCCGCCGTGAAAGGAAACAGCTGAGCATATTGAATTCGTCGGAATTGGTGACCGCGATCATCAGTTCGCACTTTCCTACCTGTGCTTCACGCAGCGCGTCGGCGTCCGTACCGCTGCCGCAAATGGTCATCACGTCGTAAACATTGGTGATCTCCGAAAGAATGTCGGGGTTATTATCCATGGCGACAATATCGTGTCCCTCCGGCAAAAGCGATTCAATGATCGCACAACCGATCTTACCGCAGCCGACAACCAGAATTTTCATATTTTCATCCCCTTTAAGTAATGTAATTCAGTTCGATGTTTTATATTATACTACAGTTTTTTTGAAATTTCCATA
>CADAVL010000184.1 GCA_902791335.1 Oscillospiraceae bacterium | reverse complement strand
TATTTTTTACCGGCCGCTTTGATCCTCTTGAGCAAATCCTTTGTAAAGGGAAACAGCTGATCGCCGAGGTACAGCGTACCGTCCATATCAAAAAGGAACAATTCGATCCTGTTAAAATCAGCGAAAGCTTTTGTTGTTTTCATTTTTGTATTCTTTCCAAAAACGCCTTGGCGGCACTTTCGGCGTACTCCTCAAATAAGCCCCGATCCCGAAGATAAAACAACACGGTATAGCGATCGCGAAGCCCCAGCGCGCGGTGAATGCCGCGAAGGATCGTATCGTAATCGGTCGTGACATTCGGCATCTTCATTTTCTCGCAGAAGGCTTCGACCTTATCAAAATACGGCAGATATTTTTCTATGAGCGACTTCAAATGCACGTCGTCCGTTTCGCGATAGAGTTTTTTATACATTTCAGCCACAATGCGCGTACCCTCGCAGACCTCAAGACCGTGCAGATTCGGCTTTTGACCGTTTTCCACCGATTCCAGCTCCCACGCATGGGCAATAATATGCTCCGAGCCGGACGCCGGACGGGAATTGCCGGTGAACGCCATACCGAGTCCCGTAACCAAAAAGCCCTCCATAATATTTTTAATGCCTTCGGCCGCGCGGTCTTTCAGGCCGTATCCGTTTTCTAAGCATTTGTCGGTAGCGGCAATCACTTCGGCGGCAATTTCATTGCAATAATAATCGCCGTTATAATCGCGCGCCAATTCCCAGTCGAGAATTCCTATGTATTTGCCGAACATATCGCCGATACCCGAAAGCAGCATATCAAACGATGCTTCGCGCATGATGTCGAGATCGGCCAAAATATATTTCGGCGTGGTGCATTTAATGGTGGCCTTGGTGCCGTCAAACAGCGTTGGGGACCCTGCCGAGGCGTAACCGTCCATGGAAGGAGCCGTGCCGGCAATGCCGTAAGGCAGCCGCAGTCGGTAGGACACCACGCGGCAAATATCGTTGACCACGCCAGACCCCACACCCAAAATAAAATCGGGCTGCGGCGAGTAGTCAAAAATATCCGACTCGGATTTCGGATCCCACAAATGAATCAGCACGTCGCCGATATTCTGCGCGTTTGGCAAAACCTCGCCTTTTAAAATATGCTTGTGCGAAAAAATACCGGCGGCCTTTAAAAGCGCCTCTGCCTGACTTCCTAAAACGCGGTAGGTATTTTCGTCGCACACCATATACACCTTTTTATAATCCTTTAAAATCGCGGGAAGCTTTTGAATTGCGCCGCTTTCAATGATGCATTTTTCCAACGGCGCGCGATGAACACCCCTTTCACAGCTGCATTTTCTTTCGATCATTTTTTATTCCTCCGTGTACTTTTTCATAATTTCAGGGAAATCCAAATAATTGTCAATTTTAAGAAAACCGAAATCGGAAAGATAGACCGATTCGTCATTGCCACCCTCGCCATAATCGTCACCGACAAAGACGACCTCGCTGTGCAAAATGCCCCTTTCGGCACAGTAGCGAGACAGTGCATAATATTTGTTATACGGCTTCGGCGCCATATCGAACGAAGAAGAGCCGCCCACAAAAACGGTGTATTCCGGAAAAAGCTTTTTTACCTCGCTTAAAAACGCGCGCCGCTTTTTGCGGTCGGGGTCAAACACCAGCTTATCCTTTTGGTCGGCTTTTGTGCCAAGCAGTGGAAAGGTAATACAGCCCGACGAATGGTATTCTACATTGTCGCCTTTAAACTCAGTGTATCCATAACGTTTTCTCAGCTCTGTCACGCGGTGTTCCACCGAATCGCGCTCCACCGGAACCTTCATGTTGGCAGTAATCTCAATGTCCTTGACCGTGCTGTTGTAAACCGCGGTCTGCATCCCGTAATTGCCAATAATATTTATTGGAAAATGCCCCATCTGATCAAAAATTCTTCGGCACATTCCGGCGCCGACCATGCAAAGCTGTGCTTTTTTTGAAAGCTTTTGCAGCACCGCACGGTTTTCTTTTGATAACGGCGTTTTGTGCTGCGTCAGCGTGCCGTCCAGATCAAAAGCGAAAAGCTTTGGGCTCACAGATTTCATCTTGCTGTTGACCCCCTGTCTTCTTTATGATAATATTATACTATAATTGCACGAATACGCAATATTTGGCGCAAACATTGCAAGAAAATCACTCATAACGCCTAAAACGCGCAGAACTTTACGCTATTTTTGATTGATTGGGAGAAAAACAATGAAAGAAGAACAGATTGAAAGACTGCTTAAAATAATTGAGGAGAACGGATACGCAACCGTAAAGTACATTGCCAAGGCAACGTACAACAGCGAATCGACCGTGCGCCGACAGCTCACCGTGCTTGAAAGAATGGGGCTTATCTCTCGCAGCTACGGCGGCGCGGAGCTTAGAAAAGACAATATC
>CADAVL010000183.1 GCA_902791335.1 Oscillospiraceae bacterium | reverse complement strand
ATGGCAGCGGAAAGCTTGTTTTTTCGCCGTTTTCGGCGGCGCGCGGGCGACGGGCTGCCGGCAGGATCAAAAAAGGGTTGGCGCAGAATCTCCGGTTTTGATTTTTTAAGAAAACCGGCCTTGCCCTGCCGCTTGTTCTGTAGTATAATAAGGTATCAAAAGATTTTTAATTGCGCCGAACGCCGACTGCCGAGAAAACTACTGCAAAAAATTCTAAAAACGGCGGCACGGGCGGCAAATCAAGCGTAGTATTAAAACAGATTGGAGGGTAACAAATCCGTGCCGGAAAACCAAAAAACCGTGGCCGTGGCGCTTGGCACCTTTGACGGACTGCATTGCGCACACAAAAAGGTCTTAAAGGCCGCGTTAAACGCAAACGCGCCCGACGGCGCCGTTTGTGTTACCTTTGAAACACCTCCGTGCAAAAGCGGCGGACTGCTGCTCCAACCGGAGCTGAAAAAGCAAATGCTTTATGAAATGGGCTTAAAAAAAGTGATTTCGCTTAATTTTTGGGCGGTGCGCAATCTTTCGGCAGAGGAATTTTTAAACCTTCTTAAAAACCGCTACCACGCCGGAATTCTTTGCTGCGGATACGACTATACCTTTGGTAAAAACGCCGCCGGAAACACCGAAATTCTTGCGCGCTACTGCCGGGAAAACGGACTTTCGGCAAAGATCATTGAACCGGTCATTTTGAACGGCGCGCCCGTAAGCTCCACCGCGATCAGAAAATATATTGAAAACGGCGAACCCAAAAAAGCCGCCGCGCTTTTGGGCAGACCTTTTCTTTTTGAAGCCGCCGTAACAAGGGGCGACCGACGCGGCCGAACCATCGGGTTTCCCACCATCAATCAGCGCCTGCCTGCCGGCATGACGGTGCCGCGGTTCGGTGTGTATGCGTCGCGCTGTACGGTCAACGGTGAAAGCTACCTCGGCGTTACAAATTTCGGCATTCGACCGACCTATCAGCTGAAAATTCCACGTGCCGAAACCTTTTTGATTGACTACGAGGGGGATCTTTACGAGAAGCACCTGCGACTGGAACTTTTGGATTTTCGCCGACCGGAAAAGAAATTCGACAGCCTTGACGCCTTGAAAGCAGCGATTGACAGAGATACCAAAGCCATAAAAATGGGGGATTACAGTGAATTTGATTTTAGGCCTTAAACGGGAGGATCGCGCCGCTGTTCGGGACGAAAACGGTGCGCCGAAATATCTTATCAGTATTCAAAGGACGGAAGGCTACCGCGCCGCCGTTTACGATGATCTCGGTGTAACAGAGCTTTTGAATATTGCTGGCAATGATCGGGAATTCGGTGTTACCGCATTCGATGTTCCTGCCGGAAAATTTCATGTTAGCTCTTTGGAGCCGCTCAAAATCACGGCAAAAGCCGGCGATTGGGCGGTGACGGCTGAAAGTGCCCAATTTTCGGTCTGCTACCTTAACAACACGGTTGCAACCGCCGAAATCAAAGACCGTTGCGTGCGCTTGAATGTTATAGACGACAGTCAGCTTTTAATGCTGGTTGCCGTGTCCTTAATCCTGGCCGAAGCGGCTTTTGAGCAGGCAAATGCTGCACCGAAAAAAGAGGGAGCAGCGAAAGTCGGCGACAAGGGAAACGCTGAAGCTTTGAAAAAATTCGGTGCAAAGGCGGCCTCGGCGACTGCGAATGCCGTATCGCACGGCGCTAAAAAAACTGTGAAGGCCCTAAAAAACGCCAAAAAGCTGTTTTCTTCCAAAGATATCTATAAGTTTTCAGGGAAACCTTTGAAAAAGCTTTTTTGCCTGATTGCCGCGTTCCTGATTTTGTCAATCGTATTCTTTACCTTTGGTGCTGTAAACACCGGCATCAACGGCCGCATGAAAGAAACCACCGCCACGGTCTCAGTTTCTGCCGACAAAAAAACCACCACGGCGTATTTCAACATGGCAGGCTTCCAGTACACCACAAAGCTCAGCGGCTTTCATTATAAGAACGGTGACAAATTCACCGTTTACTACACCGAAACCGAAAACCATAAATTAAAGGGTTTTTATTTGAAACAAAAACCGACGGCGGTCTTCTTTGTTTTGGCAGCGGTTTGTGTGGTCGGCGCGCTTGGCGTGTTTTTGATCATGCTTTACGGCGTTCCGGAGATTTTGAAAAAGCGACCGATATTGAAAGCGTCACGGGAGACCGACCGTTTTGACGATCCGACGGTAGATCCCAGACCGAGAATTCAGGCGGTGGAAACAAAAGCACCGCAGGAGGATACCCCGGCGTTCCATTTTGAGGACGGTGAGCAGTAAGGCGTTTTTAATAACTTGACTTGCGTAAAGCCTTTTTCTTTAGAATCTGCGCCAGTTCTCTCAGGAAGAATGCTGCGCGGCTCCCCCCAGGATTTTGCGCGCCAGCGCCGCCTTGCGGCGGCTACGCCCTGAAAAAGGAAGCACCCCTCAAACCGAGGGGTG
>CADAVL010000182.1 GCA_902791335.1 Oscillospiraceae bacterium | reverse complement strand
GCGATTTATCGCAAAAGAAAAAAAGTTTCAAAACTTGCGGTTTCCACTTAAAAAATACGCCGTTTGACGGCCTTATATACACCAGTCAACAATCTGAAATGTGGCTCCTAACAGTTTGAATGTACCATTCGACGATCTGAGATTCGGCACCTAACAGTTTAAAATACACCGTTTGCCAAAGGAAAGCGCAGCGTTGGGCAGTTGATACTGTACCGCTTGGCACTGAATATACATAAAAAGTCCGGGCGATCTCAAAACATAATTTTTTTGAGATCGCCCGGACTTTCGTTTTAAAAATTTTTAAATTTGCAATTCTTGATTTTGTACCTTAATAATACACCGTGCCGGGGTCCTGCGTGCCCTCCGGTTGAATGTTTTCCTCTCCTGTGCCAACGTATTTTGCGTAAGCGTGAATGGCGTCGTAGGTTGGCTTCCATTGGCCGCTTGCGTGCGCCGTTGCAAGAATGTATCTCGTGCCGTCGCTGTCTTTGATTGCATAGCTGACAAGGCAATTGCCGCCCTCGTTTGTATAACCGGTTTTGCCGGCTTTAATGGTAACACCCACCGCCTCGTTGCCGTACATTCTTGAAAACATGGTGCTGTAAAGCTCAATGCCGTCAGGGTGCTGCGGCGTTTTTGTGGTGGTGTATTGCACCGCACTCAGTATTTTCGCGCACAATTCGTTTTGCATAGCGTAGTTTAAGATCAACGCCATTTCGTGACAGGTGCTGTAATGATATTCGTCGTGAAGACCGCTGGCATTCATAAAATGGGTATTCATCAGCCCCATTTCATTGGCTTTTTTATTCATCAGCTTTACAAATTCACGTTCGCCGCCGGCCACCACAATGGCCAAAGCCGAGGTAGCGTCCGCACCGGAGGGGAGCACCGTGCCATATAATAAATCGGTCACCGGAACGGTTTCGTCGGGATCGAAGCCGGCACGGGAGGCTTCTTCATTCACCAAAGGGTCGATCAGTTCATTTGTAAAGGTGAAAGTTTCATTTAAGTCTTTCAGGTTTTCCACCGCAACGATCAGCGTCATTACCTTTGTCATGGAAGCAGGATAAATGCGGTCGTCGCCTTTTTTGTCGGCAACCACACTCATGGAGTCTAAATTGATAAGGATTCCATAGTCGCTGTCAACCTTTAAAGATTTGGTTTCATCGGTCCTTTGTGCATAGCGAAGCAGCTGTCCGCCGGGGATCACATCATTGGCGCTTTGCTTGGTATTTACGGTTTTTGCCGCAAATTTCGATTGCTCGGCGGCGGTGTTTTTGTTTTTTGTACAGCTTTTGGTGCATTGTGCAACCGAAATAATAAGGATCGCCAAAAGCAACACAAAGGCCGTTCGCTTAACCAAAGGAGAGGGCTTGCGACGCGGCCGTTTTTTATATTGATTCAAAATCTATCATCCTAATTCTTTTTCTTTTCGCTTTTAAAAGGTGCGGCGGACGTCCATGAAATCCGAACCGCAAAAGCCGAATGCCGCTGAAACGGCAATAGTAAATTTTAAAATATTTTAAACGATCTAAAAACATTATATCAGAGATTTTTATAAAATCAATGGCGAAAGCGTGAAAAAGCAAAATTTATCATTTTTAAGTTTGCAATATGCCACTTGTTATGTTAAAATATTTAAGTACCAATTATCTGAAAAAAAGGGAAGTGCGCTATGAAAAGAGTTGTAATTATCGGTGCAGGTCCGGCCGGACTCACCGCCGCTTATGAATTACTGCGCGCAGGAAATGATTACGACGTTGTGATATTGGAAGAAACCAATGCCATCGGCGGTATTTCTCAAACCGTGCGTTATCATGGCAACCGCATGGACATTGGCGGACACCGTTTTTTTTCAAAAAGCGAGGAAGTTACTGCTTTCTGGGAAAATATTATGCCGCTGCAAGGTGCGCCGGCTTTCGACGACAAGCTTTTAAACAGAGAGAAAGCTTTTTCGGAAAACGGGCCGGATCCCGAGCAGTCCGATAAAGTTATGCTGCTGCGTGACCGCGTTTCGAGAATTTATTATCATCGCCGCTTTTTTGATTATCCCATCAGTTTAAAACCGGCAACGCTCATGGCCATGGGATTTTTTACAACCGTAAAAGCAGGATTTTCCTATTTGCACGCTCTTGTGTCCAAACGACCGGAAAACTCTTTGGAGGATTTTTATATCAACCGTTTCGGCAAGGTTTTGTACAGCATATTTTTTGAAGATTACACCGAAAAGCTGTGGGGTCGTCACCCCAGAGATATTTCGGCCGACTGGGGCGCACAGCGCGTGAAAGGCTTGTCTGTCCGCGCGGTTTTCCGCGATCTTTTTAGAAAGGTATTCCACAAAAAAAGCGTCGCGACCGAAACCTCGTTGATCAAGCAATTCTACTATCCAAAATTCGGCCCCGGTCAGCTTTGGGAAGAGGTTGCAAAAGAAATTGAATACCTCGGCGGCAAGGTGATCACGGAATGTAAGCTCGAAAATCTGCACGTT
>CADAVL010000181.1 GCA_902791335.1 Oscillospiraceae bacterium | reverse complement strand
TACCAGTAGAAAAAACACCGGGAAAAGCTTTGCAATGTTGCCGATCCGGTCGGCGTTTTCGCTGTATTCCGTGTAAGAGGGCAGCTCGGCGCGGTCGGTGATATAATATGTTGGTGCTTTCAGTTTTTTGATTTTCTTCTTCGCGTCGGCAAGCTCTTTCTGCCCGTTTTCAAGTTTCTTTTCAGCTTTTTCCAATTCCTTTTCTTTTGCCGTGATTTCTTCGCTTGCCGTCGCATACTGTGCTTTTAAAGCGTCCAGTTGACCGATCGCGGCCAGAGTCTTTTCGTCAAGACCTACCGCCGTACTTCCGTTTTCGATCTGCGCCGCGGCCGCTGTTTTCTGTACAATCGCAGCCGCGCCGAGGTCGTCCGCTACGGTTGCGGTACTGCTGCCGGCAATCGTTGCGGCACCGCCGGAATCCGTTGAAACGCTGCTATCGCTACCCGTCAACTTAGCACTGCTTTGTAGGGATTGCGCGGACAAACCGCCGATCGTGGTGCTTTGCCGCGCCGCCAGGGATTTTTTATATTGCTCCAGCGTTTTAATTTGGGCTTTCAGTGTTTTTAAATTCTCTTTGGCGTCGTTCAGCGCATTTTTGCCCTTTTGCAATTCTTTTTCGCTTTTTTGCAGCTTCTTTTCGTTCTTTGAAACTTCCTTTTCCGCCTTTGCCTTTAAAGCGTCCAATCGCACCTTGCGTGCTTTGTCGCCCTGCTTTTCAAGCGTTTTTAACAGCCGGTCGGCGCAGTCATCGTATTCGTCCGTGCCACTTTCCACTTTTGAAAGCGCTTTGCAGCGCACATAAATCTCGTTATAGTAATCGCTTTCGTAGTTTTCCTTTGGCAACAGCGCGATCACGCCGATCTTACCGTCGCCGATATCGGCAGACCCTAATTGCGTGTCGGTAACATACATGGGCGATGTAAAGTGCCCAACAACCGTGTAGGTGTTGGTTTTAAGGCCGGTTTTTTCGTCCTTTTTGCCGCTTTTCAGCGTGATCTTTTCGCCCACCGGTATTTTGCTTTTGGCGCTCAAAAGGCATTCTTTGGCGCTTGTGGGCATTTTGCCGTCTTTCAGCTCAATTTTGTTTACGTCTTTGCCGTTTTCACCCAGAGCGTAGGTGCGGCAGACCGTGCCGCCCTCCTTATTTTCAAGAATATAATCGCCAAAATAAGAGGGATAGATCTCGACGTCGTCCATTTTTTTGAGCGTTTCGATTTCGTCTTTTGAAAAGCCGTAGCTTGAAAGCATACGAAAATGCATCAGCTTGTGGCTTTCGTAATAATTGCTTGCATTCTCGCGCATGTCCGGCGCGGCGGCCTTTACGCCGCCGAAAAAGCCGACGCCGATCGCCACAATGGCGAAAATTGAGAAAAAGCGGCTTTTCGAGGTCGTAATACTTTTTAAAATCAGTTTCCCGAATGTATGCTTCATGGTCACCACTCAATCTCCCCAACCGGCTTCGGGGTGGGATTTTCCGTAATTTTGTGTACCTTACTGCTGCGAATGTGGATCACGCGGTCGGCAATGGGCGTAATCGCGGTATTGTGGGTCACAATGATCACCGTCATGCCGTCTTTTTTGCAGATGTCCTGCAAAAGCGCCAGAATTTTCTTTCCGGTTTCATAGTCCAGCGCACCGGTCGGCTCGTCACAAAGCAGGAGTTTTGGCCTTTTTACCAGCGCGCGGGCAATAGCAACGCGCTGCTGCTCACCACCGGAAAGCTGCGAGGGGAAGTTCAATGCGCGGTCGCTCAGTCCAACGTGACTGAGCATTTCGTCGGCGGAATAACCGTCTTTTACGGTGGCGCGGCTTAGCTCAACATTTTCTTTGGCCGTGAGATTTGGAATAAGGTTGTAAAACTGAAAGACAAAACCGATCTCGTATCGACGGTAATCCATCAGCTGCCGACGGTTAAAGCTTGAAATCTCCTTGCCATCCACGGTGATACTGCCGCCCGATACGGTGTCCATGCCGCCCAGCATATTTAAAACCGTGGTCTTGCCGGAGCCGCTTGGACCGACAATGACTGCCAGTTCGCCTTTATTTACAGAAAAGGTCATGCCGTCGGCGGCGTTAATCGTAACCTCGCCCATGCGGTATTCCTTTTTAACATCATGAAGCTCAATAAACTGCATGGCTGAAACCTCCTAAAATACAGGGATGATCATTTATTATCAGTATACCAAAAAAAGGAATTAAATGCAATTTCAAAAAGAAATTTCCCGAAAATCCAAATTATTTTCGGAAAACCGCTTGACAAATTATTATAATCATGTATAATATTTATCGTTGCAGAAAACAATTGAATACATAGCGGAATTGTGTAAAGGTAGCACGACAGACTCTGACTCTGTTTGTTGGGGTTCGAATCCCTATTCCGCTGCCAGAAAAACGCCAACTTGCGAATGCAAGCTGGCGTTTTTCAGTGATATTCGCCTGCGGCGAGTGATATTGCTTCGCAGTGATATTCGCCTTCGGCGAGTGATATTGCCTGCGGCAGTGATATCCGGCTGCGCCGGGTGATAT
>CADAVL010000180.1 GCA_902791335.1 Oscillospiraceae bacterium | reverse complement strand
GAGGCAAGCGGTGAGTTTGAGGAGATTGCAAGAAATACTGAGATAGGCAGTGCAAAGAAAGCAGCTGAAGTTTTTTATAAAGCGCCTCGCTGTCAAGTCCGTCGTGGTGTTTCCAGGTCACAGCGCCGCCCTCACCGGTGGTGAGATTCTTTACTGCATGAAAAGAGAAGGTTGCAAAATCCGGAAATCCGGCCGCATTTTTGCCGCAGTATTCCGAACCAAGCGAATGTGCCGCGTCGGCAATTACAAGGATTCGTCCAAAGACTTTTTGCAGCTCGTTCTTTGGTGTAAACAGTGATTTTTTATCCTCGGCAATTTTTAAAATACTCTGATAATCTGCGACCATGCCGCCGATATCCACCGGAATGATCGCCTTGGTTTTTTCGGTGATTGCCTTTTCGATTTCTTGCTCGTCAATCAAATAAGAATCCTTTTTGCAGTCCACCAGTTTCAGTGTGGCGCCGATGTGTGTGGTCACGCTGGCGGACGCCGTGTAGGTGTAGGCTGTGGTGATCACCTCGTCGCCGGGGCCGATACCAAACGCGCGCAAAATCATCTCCAAAGCCGCTGTGGCGGAGTTTAGGCAGACGGTTTTTTCGGTGCCGCAAAATTCGGAAAGTCTTCGTTCAAATTCCTTGGTTTTCGGACCCGTGGTGATCCAGCCGGAGCGCAGCGTTTCGCTCACGGCCTTAATTTCCTCCTCGCCGATAAACGGCGGCGAAAAAGGGATATTCATTTATAATCAGCTCCAATAATATTTTTGGGAAATTCTGCATTTTACCTTACTATTTTACCCTAAATTCAGCCGATTGTAAAGAGTTATGCCGAAAATATCGTACCACACAAAATTCTAATGCGGTTTTGTGCGATTACAGCGTTGAAAAAAGTAGCCCAAAAAACAAAAAAGCTTTGCGCAAAATAAACCGTCCTTCCCCCTTTTTTCGTCCGACAGATTGGGTGAACCGGATTTTGCACAAAGCTTTCCTTGTATAATTCTTTAATGACTGAATTCGTTCTTTGGCGAGCGCTTTTAAAACGATTCGTATTTCGGTCGGATCAGCATCCAAATGATCCAAAGACCGCAGGTAATGAAAATCATAAAAATATCAAAAATCAGAGAATACTTTTTTCGCACCCGTCCGCCGCCTGCTGCGGCCGCGGCGGCAGCCGAAGCGGAGGACGACGCGTTGTTATTATTGTTAATAATGATCGGCAGATCCTTTTGATTTTGAGAATTTTCTTTGAATTTCTCGGTGGCACAGCCACAGCTTGGACATACCACAGCCTCGTCGTTGATTTCCTTTCCGCAATGTGAACAGTATCTCATAATTACAACTCCTTAGGCTGACGAGACAAAAAAACTCGTGACTGGTTCGACTTTCGCCAGCCAAAAATTTTATAGACTATCTATAGCCTATATAGTATCATATATAGCCCATTCTGTCAATCTAATTATTATAAAATTAGGCTGATGTGACAAGATAATGATGCAAAAATGCAAAATTTTATCGCGCCGATCCGAAATTTTAAAACGGAGGTTGATATTTATGGGTACTTATGAAACCGTCAGAAACCGTATTGTACAACTTTGCGAAGAAAAACGGCTCACCATTCACAGATTAAGTATCGAGTCGGCCGTCGCGCCGTCGTCGATCAAAAATATTTTATACGGCAAAAGCAAAAATCCCGGTGTGGTCACCATTAAAATGCTTTGCGACGGCTTTGGCATTTCATTAAGCGAATTTTTTAATACTGAGGAATTCCGTAATCTTGAGCAGGAGATTTTATAATCTTGCTGCAAAAAATAAAAGAACAGCGAACCACGCATTTTCGCGAACGGTTCGCTGTTCTTTTATTCTATTATTCAAAGCTGCGCTGAAATAGACGGTTTTACTGCTTCACAGATAGCCTAAACTAAGCCTTCAATATAGCTTTTGCACTTTTTTGAGCCTTCCGTAATACTTTCGGGCAGCTCGTATTCAAAAAGGCACGGGCCGTCAAAATCTCTCAAATTCTTCATTACCGCCTTCCAGTCAAAATCGCTGTCGCCGCAGGCGGCCGGACGTAAATGACCGGAAGGCAATTTTACAAAATCTTTCAAATGCACGCATTTTATGCGGTCCCTGATTTCCTGAAAAAATGCGGCTTGATCGGCAATGCCGACCGCGTAAAGATTTGCAGGATCGTAATTGACCGCAAGCTTCGGCACAGCATTTAAAATGCTTTTCAAGGTAGCAAGCTCGGTGGTAACGCTCATAATATGCTCCACGCCGTCACGATGCCCGATTACGCCGCCGTGCGTTTCCACGGTCAAGGTCACGCCGAGGCTTTCTGCGTAATCACAGCACTTTTTTAAGCAGTCCAGTAAAATTTCAAAGCGCTCTCCCCTAACGTCGTTCACAGGAGAAAAACCGGCAAAAATTCTTAAATAACAGATCTTGAGTTTTGCGCAAATATCAATCACTTTTTGAAGCTTTTCAAGATCTGCAGTACTCCCGGCCGTGAAATCGTTGCCGGTTGCAGCGCACAAAAGCTTTACATGCTGCTTTTGA
>CADAVL010000179.1 GCA_902791335.1 Oscillospiraceae bacterium | reverse complement strand
ACGCCCAGAATCTCGTAATAGTCTTTAGAGGCCACTCTTACCTATCTCCCACATGTCGAACGTCGGGCCGAGGCCCGCAGAAACCTTTGCGTACGTGCCGGCCGCCCGCGCTAGACGCCTGCGCCGCCGGGCGCGATGGCGCCGCCGGAGTAGCGCGCGTACGGGCTGCACTGGAACATGAGCACCATGAGCAGCGCAAGCAGGAGGCCGGAAAGCACGCCGTTGTAAAAAGCACGCTCCAAAGTGTCGGCATAAACGGCGTTTGGCTCGTTTTCCAGCATAGCGCGGCAAAAAAACATCAGTGCAATGGCGGCGCAGGTTTCAGCATAGGCAATGTCGTGCGGCAGGTCGTAAGCGTTGGTAAAGGCTTCGCCGATGTGAGTGGAGCCGACACCGCCGGTAATATACATTTTTTTGTTCGTAATATCGTAAAACAGCGCGCGGCAGGCGTCCAAAAGCTCGCGGTCGTTGGTTTCTTTTGCAAGCATGGCCATGCCGGTGTAAAGATACAGCGCACGGACGCAGTGCCCTACAGCCTCGGTCTGGCGGCGCACCGGCAGGTGGCTTTGGCTATATTTTGAAAGCGGGGCGCGCGGCGGCTCGGTGCTGTCCGGTGTTTTTCCGGCAAAGTCGTTTTCGGTGCCGCGTACGTCAATAAAATATTTTGCGAGCCGCAGGCATTGCGCATCTTTTGTGTGGCGGTACATTCTCAAAAGCGCCAGCTCGATCTCCTCGTGACCGGGGGAGGCGAAATAGGCGGATTTTTCCAAAAGGAACACCTTTTCAATGTAGGCGACGTATTTTTTCATGGTTTCAAGCAGCTGCGGCTTGCCGATCTCGTCGCAGGCGATGGCGGCCTCGATCAAATGACCGGCGCAGTAAAGCTCGTGATTGTCGCGGCCGGTAAACCGTTTGGACGGATCAATTACCGTGAAATAAATGTTAAAATATCCGTCCGCGCCCTGGTGCTCGGCAATTTTTTCAATCAGGCTGTCAACCTTGGCTTCCAGTGCTTTGTCGGGGTGCTTTTTTAAGCTGTAGGCCGCGCCCTCCATCCATTTGGCAACGTCGCTGTCCCAATAAATGTGGGGCTTTTGCGGTTCGCCCTCGCGCCAGTCAAAATTGAACGCTTTGATGCGGCCGCTTTGCGAAAACTGCTCGTAGACGGAATTTATCGTGACCTCCCGGTTGAGCTTTTCTTTTGAAAACCAATAGCCCGGCTCTAATTCGACCGAGTGGGTATTTGCAAATTTCAAGTGGAACCCTCCTTAGAATGAAAAAACGCTGTCAACTTGACAATTTTATGATTTCAGTATACAATGATACTCCCATTTTTGCAATACACAAAATACGACATGAGGTTAGAAAACGCGACATGAATATTTTAATGAATTCCCACGTTCACTACAACACTGCCGGACGCTTCAAAGCGGACGGCGAATGGCGGCACCCCGATCGAACCGAGCGGACCTACGAATTGATCGTGGTGACCGATTCGGCGGTTTATTTGCACGACGAGGCACTTGGGGAGCTTTGCCTGAAAAAAGGGCAGGCGGTGCTGTTAAGCCCCAATGTGCGGCACTACGGAACCGTCATCACGGAAAATACAGAATTTTACTGGCTGCACTTTTCTCTGACCGGCGGCAAACTGCCGTTTCAAGGTCGGGTGTTCAGCCGGTTTGAGCCGCTGTATCTTTTCAGGGAGCTACTGCACCTTGGCAATCTGCCGAAGCGGCCGCAGGACGCGATCAATGCCGTGACGGTACACATTCTTTGTGAGCTGAGCCGCATGGAAAACGACACGCAGCGCTTTGACCGCAAGGGGGAGGAAATTTACGAATGGATTCGCATTCACGCGCGGTCGGGGCTTTCGGCCGAAAAAGTGGCAGCGCACTTTGGATTTTCAAAGGATCATGTTACAAGGATCTTAAAGGGAAACTTCGGCTGTGGGGTCAAGGCACTGTCGGCGCGGTTTTTAATGGAAAACGCGTGCAATCTTTTGGCGAACACCGATCTTTATATCAAAGAGATCTCTGCAAGGCTTGGCTTTCGCAGTGACAAGGCTTTTGTAAATTTCTTTTATTACCACGAGGGGTGCTATCCCACGCAGTTTCGCAATCGGCTTTCAAAAACGCATTTGAACAATCATTGATTTTTTGAGGGGAGAGTTCGCCGGTCGCCGCCCGAAGGTGGGGTCGGCGGATTAAGAGAAAATTTTTAAAAAAGGCCGGTGGGGTGGGACGCGCGCCGTGCCGCCGCCAAAGCGACGGCACCGCGCGGACGAAAACCGAGGACGGCCGCAGGGAAAACCCCACAAAAGTGAAAAACGACCGACCGAAAGCAGATTTTTTGGAGAATTACAATCGGTTTTCGCCCGCGCGAGGAGGCAATGGAACGCAAAGCGCTCCATTGCCTCCTCGCGGCGCGCGTCCCACCCCACCGGCCTTTTTTAAAATTTTTCTCTTCATGCAGAGTGCTTCGTTTCGGGCGGCTTTGCTTTCCGGCTGGCGGCGCGGCTCTGGCCGGTTTTTCCCTTGACCGACTCGTTCTTGATCGGCTCACTATCAGCCGGTTCACTCTTAGCTGGATCCTTCTTGACAGGATTCCTCTTTGT
>CADAVL010000178.1 GCA_902791335.1 Oscillospiraceae bacterium | reverse complement strand
TAGCAAACCAGCGTATTGTCATAATATTTTGTAACAAACGGTACTGTCTCGCCGGTGTAAACCAGCTTGCGGTACGGCTCGTCGGCAATCAAAAAGATCTCGTGACCGAAGGCTTCTTCGTTTTTCTTTAAGATCGCCGCCAGGCACTTGAGCATTTCTTCATTTAAAATAACGCCGGAGGGGTTGTTGGGCGAATTGATAATAACGGCTTTGGTCTTTTCATTGACGGCTTTTTCAATAGCTTCAAAATTGGGCAGCAGCGTATCGGGATTGCTTGCCACCTCTTTTACAACACCGCCTGCCTTTTCAATAAATACACGGTATTCCGGAAAATACGGCGTCAGCACGATCACCTCATCACCGGGGTTGACAACGGCATTTAAAGAAATCGTTAAAGAGGCCGCCGCGCCGCAGGTCATATAAATAAGCTCCGGCTTAAGATTCGCGTGGTGTTCTGCGTTGATATCCTCAGCAATGGCCGTGCGGACGCCCAAATCACCGGCGGCAGAGGTATAGCCGTGCAGTGCCACGGGGTCAGTATTCTTTAAAAGATCCATAATTGTATCCGTTACGGCCTGCGGTGCCGGAACACTGGGGTTGCCAATGCTGAAATCGAACACCTTGTCCGCGCCGATCTCTGATTTACGCTTTTTGCCGTACTCGAAAATTTCGCGGATCACCGAACTTTTTTTGCCGAGCTGCATCATTTTTTGAGAAATCATTTTTTATCTGCTCCTTAAACGCTGCACCGAATCGGAAGAATTCGTCCCCTAATGGGGCGCAGCACAAAATTTACAAAAACAAAGCCCGCCGATCCTTGAAGCTTTCTTTAAAAAGCAAACGGAAAAGCGGGCTTACTGCACGTTATGAAATTCAAACGCAAGATTTTACGTTATCCTTTTAGCAAGTCGTGTACAGAAAGTCCGTCTTATTAAAGTAATAATAGTAATAATACGCGGTAAAGAACATAACTTTCCGTCCACTCCTTTTTTGAATTTTTCTACATTATACTCCGTTTTCTGCCGCTTGTCAACGGATTTTGCAAAATATGCATTCACAATTGAAGCTTTGCACAATCTGTACGCACAAAACCGAAGCCCATTCGTACAAAATCACTGCAAATCGGGGGTTCCGAAGCAAAAGGGATTCGGATTATGATTGCAGGGCTTTGGCTGATCAACTTCGGGCCCGGCCGCGATCAAAACGGAAGCGCTCCTCTGCGCGCCGCCGCCTTCGGCGAGGGAATCCCCCAAACGCCAATGGCGTTTTGGGGGATTCCGTGCGGTATTTCCACAAGTGGAAATACCGCGCGGCGCGCAGAGGAAGCTTCCGCTTTGATTGCGGCCGGATTCAGCGCACGTTTTTGTCTATACTTTCTTTATCTCTTGCCGCTAAGCTTTCATTATCTCTTGCTGCCAAGGAAGAACACGGCCAGCGTGCCGGTGCCGGAATGCGCGCCGATAACCGGGCCGATGAATCCGATCTCAATGCGTGCCGGGTGTACGGCCTCTTTAACCATTTTTGCAAGGCTTTCAGCGTCGTCCTTGCAGTCGCCGTGGCTGATAAAGATTGTCTGCTCTTCAGGATGTTGGGCGGTTTCCTTTAAATGCTCCAACAGTGCCGCCAACGCCGCTTTCCGGCCGCGCGCTTTTGCAACATTTACAAGGTGACCCTCGTCGTCCACGTGAAGCACCGGTTTAATGCCCAGAACAGAACCGAGCAGCGCCATACCGGGAGAAAGTCTGCCGCCGCGCTTTAAATGGTTTAAGTCATCCACAGTGAACCAGTGGCAAAGGTTCAGCTTCTTATCTTCCACAAAGGCGGCAACCTCGTCAATTGTTTTGCCTTTTTCCTTTTCTTTTGCGGCGTAATAAACCAACAGCCCCTCACCCATGGAGGCGCAAAGGGTGTCCACCACCAATACTTTACCGTCGGGGTGATCTTCCATGGCACTTTGAGCGGCGATCACACCGTTGGAATACGTACTGCTGAGGCCGGACGAAAACGCAAGATACAAAACATCCGAGCCGCTCTCCAGAATTTCGGAGAATACACGACCAAGCTCATCGGGATTGGCCGCCACGGTTTTGGCTTCCTTTTCTTCCCGAAGCAGCCCGTAAAACGCCGTGTTGGTCATTTCGCGTTCATCGGAATAATTGCGGTAATCCTTTGCGTCCACCGTGAATTTCAGCGGCAGGACCCGAACCTTCAGCTCTTTTACAAGCTTGTTTGGAAGATCGCAGCAGGAATCGGTCAAAATAACATAATCTCTCATATATAACTACTCCTCAAAGTTTCATTTGATATTATATCGTGATGCACTGGGCTAAAAAGCCGGGCGTCACGTTTTGATAGCGTCGGTTACGGAGCCCCATTACGGTTTGATTTTTTGCCTAGACAAAACAATCAGGGTACAATGGTTTTTTCGGCGAAACAGCGTGAATATTTAGGTTTTATTGCCCTTCAATCAGAATGCGCCGGTATTCTGAGAATCGCCGCCGCGCCGTTAAAAAACATGGTTTGCCGAAAATCTTCGACCTCAAACAAGAAGATTTTTTCGTTTTGAAAGTCGAAGAACGCAGCAATACTGTCGTATTACAAGTGATGAGACAAACAAAACGGGAAAATATTCTGTTTCAG
>CADAVL010000177.1 GCA_902791335.1 Oscillospiraceae bacterium | reverse complement strand
AGAAGTGATTGAGGAAAAGGATCTCAGCGGCGATGTGCTGACAAATGCATTGCTGGAACTTTTAAAGAATCCTAAAATGGCCGCTTCGATGGGCGAAAATGCCGCAAAAATGGCGATCACCGACGCAAACAGCCGCATTTATAATAGCCTGATGACGCTTTATCACCGGTAATCGGTTTTAAATATTGAAAAACCGGCAGCGGGAAGTTTCTTTGAACGGCGCTGTCAATCTGTGCTGTACCGGCCGATCATTCATTTTTTTGTCAATTGTCCCTGAATGAACACCTTTTCGCTCCTTTGCATAGTATAAGATGAATTCATTTTGTACGATTATTTGAAAGGGTGCAATCATTTTGGAAAGGTTTCTTATAGAAGGCGGAACAGCTTTAAACGGAAAGGTAAAAGTACACGGTGCAAAAAATGCCGCGTTGCCGATTTTAAGCGCCGCATTGCTGATAGACGGCGAAAGTGTGATACATAACTGCCCCGACCTCAGCGATGTCAGAGCGTCGGTACATATTTTGGAAAGTCTTGGTTGTCAGTGCCACCGCGAGGGGGATACTCTGACGGTGAAATCGGACGCGATCTGTTCCTCACAAATACCGGATGATCTGATGCAAAAGACCCGTTCTTCCATTATTTTTTTAGGTGCGGTAGCCGCGCGCTGCGGCACCGCGGTGCTAAGCAGTCCCGGCGGCTGTGATCTCGGCCCCCGGCCGATTGATCTCCATCTTTCGTCACTGCGTCAGCTGGGACTCTGCATCAAAGAAGAACACGGCAGTCTTTATTGCAACAGTGAAAAGGGACTTTTCGGCACTTCGATCTATATTCCCATTCCAAGCGTCGGCACAACGGAAAATATCATGATCGCGGCCGCCACGGCAAAGGGAACCACGCGTATTTGCAATGCAGCGCGCGAGCCGGAAATTGTTGATCTTGCAAACTTTTTAAACGGCGCCGGTGCTAATGTCCAGGGCGCAGGCAGCTGTGATATTGTCATTGAAGGCGTTTCATCACTTCACTCGGTGGAGCATTCCATTATTCCCGACCGCATTCTTACTGCCACTTATATGTCGACCGTTGCCGTTACCGGCGGCGACGCACTGATTGAGGGTGCTATTCCGGAGCATTTAAAGGCGGTGAGCGCCGAATTTATTAAAATGGGCTGTCAGATCAGCACAAAAAACGAGGGGATCCGCATTGCGGCGCCCAAACGCTTATCGAGGCTCAAATCGGTGAAAACGCAGTATTATCCCGGTTTTCCCACCGATGCAGGCCCCACGCTGATCGCCGCACTTTGCACGGCCGACGGCACCAGCACGTTTACTGAAAATATTTTTGAAAACCGCTTTAAATTCGTAGACGAACTGCGGCGGCTCGGAGCAGATATTAAGACCGAGGGCAGAACCGCGATCATTGACGGTGTAAAAGCTTTAAGCGGCGCTCAGGTAAAATGCACCGATCTTCGCGGCGGCGCGGCACTGCTTGTGGCCGGTCTTGCCGCCAACGGCGTTACCACGCTTTGCGATGTTCACCACATAAATCGGGGCTATGAAAATCCGGTTGAGAATTTCAAAAACCTCGGTGCAAATATAAAAAGGACGGACGTATGAATAATATCACTGATTTTAAAAAACCGCAAAAAAAGATGCCGCCGCACAAAAAGCGCAAGGTAAGAAAAAGCTTTTTGGCTGTGGTGATTGTGCTGATACTTACGGTGTTTGTGATCCTCAGCACCACAGTGTTGTTTCCCGTAAACAGCCTTTCGGTCAATTACAAGGGAGACAAATACACTTCACAGCAGATACTCTCGGCAAGCGGCGCTAAGACCGGCGATAACTTTTTTATGCTTTCAAAAACGACGACCGCGGAAAGTATTTGCAAAAAACTGCCGTACTTTCAGTCGGTCACGGTGCAGAAAAAATTCCCCGATAAAGTCGTCTTTGTGCCAAAAGAAACAAAGGCTGCGTATTGCTTTAAGGTGTCGGAGGGGTATCTTCTGACCGACAGCACTTTAAAAGCACTTGAGATTACGCAAAAGGCCGATCAATCGCTCAGCTTTGTTGAGGGGGTGAAGCCCCAATCTTACAACCTTGGCGAAACGGTCGTTTGCCAAAGCGCCGACAGTGAACGCTATTTAAAAAAGATTCAAAAAGCCGCAAAAAAGCACGGATACACTTTAAATTATGTGGAGATAAATTCCGTGTCTGACATAAAGCTTCGTTTAAACGGTCGCTTTGATATCACTCTCGGCACGCCAAAGCAACTGGACGAAAAGCTTGATTTTATGGCAAAGATGATCTCCGGTATTGAGAAAAAAAGCAAGACCGATAAGGGTAAGATCGACCTTTCTTATTTTCCAACAAAAAAAGAAGGCTATTTTACAAGAGGAGAGCTTGCAAAGCTCGGCTACGGTGAAAAAGAAAAAGCAAAATCCTGACGGATCGTTTTCCCGTCAGCATTTAAAGAACGGTAGTTTTTAAGTGCTCAGCATCGGCTGAAGTGCAAAAGCACCGACCGCGATAAATCCGGCAGTTTCCCTGCGCGCCGCACGGAGTTTTCCCCGAATAGGGAAAACTCCGCTGAAAGCCTCCGAAAACGCCAAAGGCGTTTTCGGGGGCTTTTTTCGCTGAAGGCGGCGGCGCGCAGGGAAACTGCC
>CADAVL010000176.1 GCA_902791335.1 Oscillospiraceae bacterium | reverse complement strand
GATCACGGGTCTTACCACCGCGGCCGGCGTTTGGGCCACCGGCTGTATCGGTGTGGCGCTCGGCTACGGCTTTTATCTCGGTGCCGCCATGGTTACGGTTTTTTCGCTGGTGGCCGTCGTTTTGTTTGCACGGCTTGAAAAGCGGAAAAAGAGCAGTGAAATGGTGTATATCGAGTTGGACGATCTATATAAGGTCAATGAAATTCTCGAAAAGCTGCCGGGCGTGATTCCAAGCAGCTACAGCTATAATGTGGTGCCCGCCAAAAGCGGCAAGGACGGAAATGTCGGATTAAGCCTTGCCATTGATAAGCAGTGCAATCTGGATTTTGCCACCTTGTGTGAAATTCCGGGGGTCGTTTACGCCATCGACCTCTGAGTTTTGGCGGACAAGCCCGATTTTTCATGATTAAATAATTGGAAGGTTGCGTTGCGATCGGTTCGACTCGCATCACCTAAAGACCACGCAGACTGCAACGCTTTCGCGATAGATTTACGAAAAAGTGCCGGTTACAGTGCGTAATCGGCACTTTTTTGAACTTCTGCTGTGAATATTCATAATCTATTAATAATATTTCCGAATTTGTATAGTAAAATATTTGCATAAAGGACGGGTGATCGTAATGAAAGACGCAAAAATCCTGATTGTGGACGATGATCAAAATATTTGTGAGCTTTTGCGGCTCTATCTTCAAAAGGACGGCTTTGAAACCGCGGTGGCCGGTGACGGCGACGCGGCAGTTACCATGCTGAACACCGAAAAGCCGGATCTGATTTTATTGGATATTATGTTGCCGAAAATGGACGGCTGGCAGGTCTGCCGTGAAATTCGCAAGACTTCCTCGGTGCCGATCATTATGTTGACGGCCAAAAGTGAAACCTTTGACAAGGTTTTGGGTCTGGAGCTTGGTGCAGACGACTATGTTGCCAAGCCCTTTGATACCAAAGAGGTGGTGGCGCGCGTGAAAGCGGTGCTTCGCCGCTCCTCACCGGACGATACGGCTAAGATCAAGGAAGTCACTTACGACAAGCTGAAGATCAACCTCACAAATTATGAGCTGATCGTTGACGGCAAAAGCATTGATACGCCGCCGAAAGAGCTGGAGCTTATTTACCACCTTGCAAGCAACCCAAACAGAGTTTACACCCGCGACCAGCTGCTTGACGAGGTCTGGGGCTTTGATTACTACGGCGACTCGCGCACCGTGGACGTCCACGTGAAAAGACTGCGTGAAAAGCTTGAAGGCGTTTCGGACGAATGGAGTTTAAAGACCGTCTGGGGCGTTGGCTATAAGTTTGAAGTAAAGTAACGGTGAGAAAACTTGAAACTGAAACTGAAGCTTTTTAAAAAATACTTTTTCCTTACGGCAACCATTGTGGCGTTGAGCCTTACTTTTATGCTCACGATACTAAGCTTTTTTATCAATAATTATCTTGCCAAGGAAAAACACCAAACCTTAAAGGAATGCTGTAATTCCATTTCGGATTTTACTTCGTCGCGCAAGCTTGATTCCGACAGCCTGATTACGGTTATGGGCTATGTAACCCCTACGCTTACCAAAACGATCGACGCGCAGATTCTGGTCACGGATACCGCCGGAAGCCCCATTTATTGCAGCTGTGCGATTTATAAGCAGGATCATTCCTGCGAACATACCAAGGCGGCAATTGATTCAAAAATCGTGCAGAAAACGCTCCAGGTGGACGAATACTACGAGGTCGGCAGGCTCGGAAATCTTTTAAACAGTTCAAGCTATATTTACGGCACAGGACTGCAGGATAACAACGGCACGACCTATGCGCTGATCTTTGCCTATTCGCAGGCGTCCACCATTCGGTATTTCTTCATGAATATCGTGAGAATGTTCTTAATAGCGTCGCTTGTAACACTGGTGGTCATGTTCTTTGCGGTCTATTTTATAACCTACCGCATGACAAAACCACTGGTGCTGATGTCCGAAGCGGCCGGCTGCATGGCAAACGGCGATTTTTCGCGCCGGATCCCCGTCACGGGCGACGATGAGGTCAGCGACCTTGCGCGCGCGTTCAATAATATGACCGATTCACTCGTGCAGTTGGAAAGCACGCGCCGAAGCTTTGTTGCCAATGTTTCGCACGAGCTGAAAACACCGATGACAACGATCGGCGGATTTATCGACGGTATCATCGATGGCACAATCCCCGAAAATCAGCAAAAGCAGTATTTGCAGATCGTCAGCGACGAGGTAAAGCGCCTGTCGCGGTTGGTTCAGTCCATGCTGAGCCTTTCAAAGCTGGAATCGGGCGAAATGAAGATCAATTTAAAAGAAGTTGATTTAAGCGCCGTTATTATTGATATCGTGTTGGCGCAAAGTCAGCGCATTGAAAGCCGCGATTTGGAGATCAAGGGGCTGGACACGCTGCCGCATCTTACGGTGAAGGCCGACCGCGACCTGATCCACCAGGTTTTATATAACCTTGTGGACAACGCGCTGAAGTTTACAAATACCGGCGGCGAGATCTCCTTTAAGATGTACCGAAATGAGCGCGGACACACGCATTTTGTCATTCGCAATTCGGGCACCGGCATTGAATCAAAGGATTTGCCGTACATTTTTGAACGGTTTTATAAAACTGACCGTTCGCGGTCTGCCGTGCGCGACAGTACCGGCCTTGGTCTTTACA
>CADAVL010000175.1 GCA_902791335.1 Oscillospiraceae bacterium | reverse complement strand
CTTCGGCGAAAAAAAGAAAAAAGCCCGGGTGCCGACAGGCGCCCGGGCTTTGGGCGGAATTTTCTCCCTTTCGGGAGAAAATTCCGCGCGGCGCGCAGGGGAACTACCGGTTTTATCGCGGCCGGTTCATTGTTCCTCTTGTTGCCGAAATACAAGAAAAACAAAAAGCCGGGGTTTTCAAAAAAAAGAGTAGCCCACTCTTTTAACCCCCCGGCTTTTTATGATCTTATTTATTTGTTGGGAAACGTACCGTAACGGTGGTGCCGACATTCGGCGTGCTGTCCACCGAGATGACCGCACCGAAATAGACCGCGGCGTGCTTTACAATGGAAAGCCCGAGCCCCGTGCCGCCGACTTCCTTGGAACGGCTTTTGTTTACGCGGTAAAACCGCTCAAAAATGCGCTCCTGCTCGATTTTTTCAATGCCGATACCGGTATCGCTGACCGAAAGCTTTAAGCCGGTGTCGCACCGCTTGACGGCTGCCGTCGCGCGGCCGCCCGGCCGGTTATATTTTATGGCATTGTCCAAAAGATTGCATAAAATTTCCTCGAACAAGGCGGACGAGCCGTAAAGCGTGACGTCCTCAGGGCAGGAAAACGAGAGCGCAACGTCGCGCTTTTTTGCGGACGGTGAAAGCCTTTTTATCGCCTGTTCCACGATTGGAAACACGCTGAAATCGGATTTTGAAAGCTTTTGACTCCCGTCCTCCAGCTCGGAAAGCTCGATGATATCGCCCACCAGGGTGATCATGCGCTGAGATTCCTTATATATATTGTCGGCAAAATGCGGCACGTCCTGCGGCTGAACCAGGCCGTTTTTTAAAATTTCAGCCGAGCCGGAGATTGCGGTCAGCGGCGTTTTTAATTCGTGCGTTACGTTGGCGGTGAATTCGCGGCGAAGCTTGTCCTGCCGCGCGTGTTCGCGCCGAAGTTGCTTCATTTGCCGGTATATCTGACGGTTTTGCGACACAATGCGCCGCGCCAGCGGCTTTAGTTCGTCGTAAATATCGCGGTCGTCGGGGTTTTCAAGGTTGATCTCATTCAAGGGTTTCACAAGATTTTTGGCCATGTGAGAGGCCAAAAACAGCGCGATCAGCACAGCCGAGAAAACGCCGATCACGAGCGGATAAAAAATATTGATGATAAAGCGTGACAGGCTGGGTCTTGCACTGTATACCGTCAGGCTTCCGCCGTCTTTCAGCGGCAGGGTCACCCAGGTTTGATCGTGCGCCTGTTTGTCCGTGCCGTAGTTTTTTATTCCACCGTCCGAAGTCTTCAGCGTCACCTTTTTTATGGCTGTTGTTTTCAGCACCGCCTCGCCCTCTTTTTCGTAAGCTTCCTTTAAAACAGCGGCAGTTTCCTTGGTTTCCTCGCGGACCTCTTTGCTGAAATGCACATAAAGTCCAATGGAAAACACGGTGCCGGTGATCAAAAAAACCGCCATGGAGAGCGAAAAGACATATTTGAATATTTTTTCCTTCACTGAAATACTTAAAGCTCCTTTACAAACTTATATCCCACGCCGCGAATGGTCCTGATGTGATCCTTTGCCGTTCCGAGCTTTTGGCGCAGGGTTCTGATATGTACGTCCACCGTGCGGTTTTCGCCGTTGAAAGCGTATCCCCACACGCGCGAAAGCAGCTGATCCCTTGAAAAGACCGATTCGGGATTTTTCATTAAAAGCAATAAAATATCGAACTCCTTGAGCGTCAGCTTTACAGGGACGCCGTCTACTGTTACGGCGTGGTGATCCTCCGAAACGGATAAATTCCCGGCGGTAAGCGCCGCTTTGGCCGGTTTGTCGCCGGCAGTGCGGCGAAGCAGTGCTTTGATCCTTGCCACAAGCTCCATAACGCCGAAGGGCTTTACCACATAGTCGTCTGCGCCAAGGTCGAAGCCCACCACCTTATCGTATTCACTGCCGCGCGCCGTGAGCATGATAATGGGCAGTTTTTTATATTGCGGATCATTACGAATTTTCTTTAAAATAGAAATTCCATCCTCAAAAGGCAGCATAATATCCAACAAAAGCAGCGAGGGCGGCGCTTCGGAAAATGCTTGCCAAAACTCCTGCGGTGATGAGAATCCCTTGGCCGCAAGACCCATGCTGTTGAGGGTGTAAACGACCATTTCGCGAATGCTGCTGTCGTCCTCTAAGGTGTAGATCATCGCCCGGTATACGCTCCTTTCACGGTGTTTTTTCTTTGCGTTTTTGAGGGGCTTTTCAAAAGATGCCCCCTTGCTCGGTCGGCGGTAAAAGCAAACCGTCGTGTACGGTTTTGCTCTTGCTTAACCATAGCGCACGGATACGAATCCGCCTAAAACGGCGGAATATCGGCACTTTTTAGCCTTTCGTCACCCATAGGCGTTCACCTTATGTGCTCCTCAAAACCGAAAATCACTCAATATTACGCACGTTTTAGGTCGCAGAATTTTGTCGATGTGGCAATTTATAAAAGACAAGGCAAAAACGCAGGTAATCCTTTGTGGATTGCCGAGTATTTTAACGCGGTATTTTTATAAATTGCCTCGCCAAAATCGGTGTTCGGATCCGTGTGCAATGGTTAGGCTGACGAGAGTCGAACCCCGTTACGGTTTGGTATTTTGCCTTTTACCGTCGGCATTGCACTCATTTTTGAAATACGAAAGTATTCCTGCGAA
>CADAVL010000174.1 GCA_902791335.1 Oscillospiraceae bacterium | reverse complement strand
AAGATAGGACTTTTTTTTTTTTTTTTAGGTGCATTCGGAAAGCTCAATGGTTCTGTCGTCCTTTGTAACGCCAAAAACGGATTTTCCGTTGACTTCCGACGCCTTGATCGGGAATTTTACCCGAACTTCCCTGCCCTTTAAATCGGTAACGCGCTTGCCGGTGACATCGTAAAATTCAATGGTGTAAAGCTTATCGCCGTCAATTTTATAATACGGATACTGATTCAGTGACGACTTTTCGTAAATATTCGCCTTGTAGCTTACAAGCTTAGAACTTGCAATACGGGTGAAAATATCGTTGGTATCCAGTCTTACGACCTCCCACGAAATGCCGGTTTTGGCATCATTGAAGGTCAAAAGCTCATCGTGATCGTCACTGCGCTGCATACCTTTTACAGCAGTGCCGTTGAAATACACCTCAGTAAAGGCAATATTTATGGTTTCATAAATATCTTTAAGCTTCGGACTGATATTCTTAAACCGCAGACGAACACAGCGCACCAGGCGCGGAACGGAGTCAAAATGATACTCGCCGTTCGTCGGACTGCTTTTGAAGGTATAGGTCGGCTGCGCGTTTTCTTTCATCACATCTTCCGCAGTCTCGCCTAAGAACAAATCCATTTCCTGCGGCCAGTATTCCTCGCGGTTTTGGAGGAAATAGAAATCACAGGAGCTGATATTGCGAAGATCGCTGAAAGTAAACATCACATTAAAGCTTGAAACGCCGTCCTGACCGCCCCAGACGGTATCACCGGTAACACGGTCACGGTCGATCAGCCCCTCCGCCTGCTTTGCAGTCCCGGTCGTGTAGGTGATCGTACCGGTTTTTAGATTTTCATTGAAGAATTCAATTTTATCCCACGAGATTGTCGGAGCAAGATTTTTGAATTTCAAGACTTGATTATCCATGCCGATTACTGCAATTTCCGAAATCTTGATCGTGTCAGCCTCGTCGAACACAACGCGCACATAGCGCATCTTTTTAGATTGCGGGAAGATAATTCCGTTGGTGTCCTCTGAACCCTCGCCCTTGGAATAAGAATAAACCTTTGAGGATTCATCGTAGATCTTATTAAGATCGGTGGAGGTGTAGATTCTGAAACCTTTCAGATCCTTGCCGGAAACCTTGATCTCGTCAATACTTGCGTCGTTGCAGAGGTTATAGAACAACTGCAATTGCTTGCCCTTTGGCGAGAAAGTCACGGTTCTTGCCACATTATCGTCCGTTAAGGTCTTTGCCATTGCCGCAGTGAGCTCCTTTGAGGAAAGCTCGGTCATGTTGCCGGCTTTATCCGCAAAATAAGCATTGAGCGGCATATTTTCCGCAAGGTTTACGGGCGTTGTGGGAATATTCGCTTTTTGGCCGTAAACGGCGATCTCGGTAACGCGCGCATAGATCCACTCGGTCGCGTCGTAGTTTACCGGTCGGATTACCCGAACCGCCACATAGCAAGCGCGGGGCATTTTTTCCGGTTTAAAGGTGATGATGTGACCGCGCGCCGCACCGTCGTTATCGTAGTTATAGTAGAATACTCTGCTGTCTTCGTTAAACAGATCATCATAATCCACAGAAGCGTAGATTTCGTATTCTGCCGTCAAGTACGTATCGCTGCAGTCACCAATACCGATAAATAAGAATTTTGTAAGATCGTAAGGCGTTTCGCCGTCGGCGATTTTATAAATGAAGTCGAGCGGCTCGCTGCCGTCTTTCACAGTCGGGTTTGCAAAGTCGGTGTGCGTGGAGAAGTTGCCCACCGGATATTGCACTGCGCCCTCAGTTTTGCCGTCGGTCAACGGTCCGGAACGCTTGATATCCTCTTCATCTTTTACGCCTTTCAGCTTTACATCGGCTGTCTGGCCGGCAATCAGGCTCTTGCCGAGCGCCGCAACATCATTATTGCTGAAATACGGCTTTCCGGAGGTCTTTTCCCAAATAATCTCCACGTCAGGCTCTAAAAGATAATCGGGATTCGTGTACTGACCGTACACGGCGAACTCAAGCAGTCGGGTGTAGATATTGTTGTGCGCCGGATCTTCGTCCACGGTGGTAGTCGCGTCAATGCCGTGACCCGATACCGGATCAACAATTTTAATGGCAACGTATCTGCCGCGCGCCGTTTTTTCCTCGCCGAACGAGAAAATCTGCCGCCGCGTCATAGCCTCGTTTTTGAAATCAGCCTTCAAGTTTTCCTTATCAAAAAGGGTGTCAAGCTGGTTGCCGACATACAACTGATAGTGACCGGTTCTGATAGACTTTGTAATGTGGTTCAAAAGCACAATGTGGCTGACATCGGCTTCACTGCCAAAGTCATAAATGATCTTTGAATTGACCGTTTCGCCGTCGGAATAATAAACCGCCTTACCGTCTTTCCATTCAGCAAAAAGGTTCGGCATGGAAAATTCCGTGTCGGCCTTGCCGTCGGTCAGTCCGGCCGCACCGTATACCGTGTTTGCTACGGTTTCGTGATCCTGTTCCAGGCGTTTTTCCTTAAATGCGGTGTTTTTCAGCACCAGATTTGATTCATAGCTCGGCACCTGATCGCTTTCGTCCTCAATCGTGGCGTAAGGGTCGGCTTCGCCGGTCTTGGTGCCGTAAAGCATAATCTCATTAATGCGGAAGCCTTTGTCAAAGCTTGCATTTGCACCGAGATATTGAATTTTAAAGAATCGGATTTTTTCCTTATTCCCAAGATC
>CADAVL010000173.1 GCA_902791335.1 Oscillospiraceae bacterium | reverse complement strand
CATACCTAAAGTAACACCATTCCAAATCCCATATGAGTATCCGACTTAACAAGGCCATACAAGAACTGAACATCGGAGTGCAGACTGCCATAGACTATCTCAGAAAGCACAAACTTCTTGATGTCGAGAATCCTGGTCCTACCCTCAAGCTCAGCGACGAGCAATACGATGCGCTTTTAGCCGAGTTTCAGCCCGACAAGGAAGCCCGCAAAGAAGTGAAGAAAATCATACAGAAAAAGGCAAAAGAGAAAAGCTTATCTCAAAATTCGCGTCGATCTATACTCCCGTAATAATTTTGATCGCAGTTTTTATTGCGGCATTTATCGTGGCGTTTATCGCAGCTTTGCTGCGGCTCCTGAGCCAAAGCTTTTGCCACAGATTGCCGCGCATGACCGCTAATACTTTAAAAGAACCTTCCACGTTTCCTCCAGCTTTGCAAGCGTAAACCGTGCGTTGGCAGGGCTGGTGGAGGGCAGTGCGAATGCCGGAACGGACAGTGCCGCTTTCCAATAGCGGTTGTAATATTTCGCGGCGGCCGCACCGTTTAAAAACACTGCGCCAATATTTTCAATACCGCAAAGCTTTTCAGGATCGTTCGGCCGCACGTTTTTTAAACTAGCGTCGGAGGAACCAATAATTTCGCAGCTTCCGATCACGTCCCAAAGCGCAATGCCGTGACGCCGAAGAAACTGTTCCTTTTCCAAAATCTCTACCGGAGTCGGCTCGCCGTAAAGCCCGGCCAAAAGCGCCCAGAATCGATTGCGCGCATTGCCGTAGTAAAAGCCGTTTTCCCGCGACAGAACCGAGGGAAAGCTTCCCAGTATCAGCTTGTTCCAGCCGTTTTCCGGCAAAAACGGACAAAACGGATGAACGATCATAATTCTCCCTCTTTTCTTGAATCTTTTTGCGTGATCGAACGGCAGAAGACCACCGACAGATACAAGTTCAAACTACATAAAAAAGCGCCGTGCATCTTATAGTTATCATACCATAAAACGCACGGCGCTTCAATTTTAAAATTTCGGGGGTTCGAGTCTTCAAAAAACGAAGATCGCAGGGAATTTTAAAAGAGCGCTCCCCATTTTTGCGCCCTTATTTTTTTAAATCGCTTTTTAACACCCAGCCGGCGGAAATTTTCAAAAAGCCGTTCTTCTCGGCATACACCTTCTGCTTTTTGCCTTTTTTCAAGCGGCTTTTGATCGCCGTACCTTTATTGGGAAGATAGTAGATCGGTGTTTGGCGAATCGCAGTGGCCGAATATAGCTTCTTTTTGTAATACCCCAGTGTGCCGTAAAGCGTGGCGCGCGTAAGACCGGCGTAGTTAAGAAAGCTTTTGATGTAGTTGTTCCCGGTGGTTTCATCGCCCCACCAGTGCGCGTTTTTGTAATTTTTGCCGTCGCGCACGTCCACGTGACAGCCGGTAGGTCCGGTAATTCCGATTCCGGAAAACCCGATCAAAGAAGCCAGCGCGGCAACCACCTTTGAAGAAAGCGGTTTCCCATTTTTATAGGCCACAATATCCGCGGCAAGGCCTTTGGTGTGTGCACCGTAACCGTCGCCGCCGACTGCGCGGTCTGCCGCCGTGTTGCGGTAGCCGGAAAGCACGATCACGGTGCCGATACCGTAGTCAAAAAATTTTTCAAGCATCGTTACAAGCTTTTTGTTTACCAGGATCCGGTCGGTGTAAAGCTGTCCGTTCACAATGGAGGCAAATTCACGGTTGTTGAAATGCTTTGAAAGCTGCTTGTTCTTTTTGTAGCTGTAAGCGGCCATTTTTATTCCTCACTTTCATAAAGTTTTTTCAAAAATTCATCGGCTTTACGTGCCTTTTCGGAAAAAGAGTTGTTGTACCAAAATCCGGCAAGGATTACAGCGATCTCAAGCACGGTTTCTACAATCGCGCCGATCTCGCCCTCGTCCGTCGAAACGGGACTGAGGCCGAAAGCCTTTAAGATCAGGTTGAGAACCACCAACAAAAGCATCACAGTCCTGATAATGGTTGATTTTGTAATCTTCATAAATATTTCTCCTTTTGCCGCCGTGCGCGAAGCCCTCACAAAAAAATAATCAGGCGTCAAAGGGCCCAACGCGCGGCCGGTTTTGTTTTTTTAATGTATTTTTTTATAAGAGGCGCCGAAAAAGTAATCGGCACGAAAGCGGTTTTTTACCGAAGGGCGGCTATTGCAGATCTCTTTCAATGTCCGCAATACGGTGATTCAGTACCTTGATCTGCTCCTCCACCACCGGCATTCTTTTGGCAAAATTGTTGTGCTCGCGCACCGCGCGGGTCAGCTCTTCGATTTTTACTTCGGTCACGCGTTGGGTAGACCGCAGACCGCCGAAGGTGCCGATCGCTGTGCCGAGAAGAGAAAGCCCGCCGGTAATAAGGGCAATAATAATTCCGTTCATTATGTGTTGCCCTCCGTCGTCTTTTTCTCGACATACTGCACCGTCAATGCCCCGGTGGAACCAATAATGGTATTGATTCCGTCAAGCGCCGACACCGCAACGGTTTCTCCGGCTTTTAAAGACAAAGTTTTTCCGCAGTAAGGTTCATAATCGCTGTCGTTACCGAACGCACACATAAAATCCGAAATCACAGCAGAATCTCCGTTGGCTGTGGTATTTTTTGACAGATAGAATGAACCGGTCATGTAAGAGTTCGTATAGGTTGAGGCAGTGTCGGAGATATACACGC
>CADAVL010000172.1 GCA_902791335.1 Oscillospiraceae bacterium | reverse complement strand
CTGTTGACAAAGCTGTCACAATCCGAGCTGACGTAATGAGTCAATCAATGCTTTCTTATTTCGATCTCTTTTTTTCAGTCTCACATCATTGACAAATGCACACAATTTTCAATAATCTTTATAGATGACGCTTGACAGACGGTAAAACCTTTAATATAATTAATAAAATATATTTTAAAGGAGATACAAAAACATGGCCTATTTTTTTCCGGAAGCGTCGCATACTTTTAACGAATATTTATTGGTACCCGGTTATTCTTCTGCGGAATGCATTCCGCAAAACGTTAGCTTAAAAACACCGGTTGTAAAGTATAAAAAAGGTGAAGAGCCCGCAATCACCATGAATATTCCGTTGGTTTCTGCTATCATGCAGTCGGTTTCGGATGATAAAATGGCCGTAGCGCTGGCGCGCGAGGGCGGTATTTCCTTTATTTACGGCTCGCAGAGCGTGGAGAGCGAAGCTGAAATGATCAGCGCAGTTAAAAGCTATAAAGCCGGTTTTGTTGTGAGTGATTCCAATATTCGCCCCGACAACAGCTTGCAGGATATTTTGGATCTTAAAGAGGCCACCGGACATTCCACCGTTGCCGTTACCAACGACGGCACCGCTCACGGCAAGCTTTTGGGCATCGTTACCAGCCGTGATTACCGCGTTTCCAGAATGTCACCCGACACCCTCGTGCAAGAATTTATGACCCCCTTTGAAAGCCTTGTTTATGCCGAGGAGGGCGTTACTTTAAAGGAAGCCAACAATATTATTTGGGATAATAAGCTAAATTCTTTGCCGATCGTTAATAAAGACGGCCACCTTTGCTACATGGTTTTCAGAAAGGACTACGATTCTCACAAGGAAAACAAATTGGAGCTTTTGGATAAAAACAAGAGCTACGTGGTGGGCGCAGGTATCAATACGCGCGACTATGAGGAGCGCGTACCGGCGCTGATCGATGCCGGAGCAGACGTACTTTGCATCGACTCATCCGAGGGCTTTAGCGAATGGCAAAAGAGAACCATTGAATTTATTCGCAATAAATACGGTGATACCGTAAAGGTCGGCGCCGGCAATGTTGTGGATAAAGAAGGATTTTTGTTCCTGGCCGAAAACGGTGCGGACTTTGTAAAGGTCGGTATCGGCGGCGGCTCTATTTGTATTACCCGTGAGCAAAAGGGCATCGGCCGCGGACAGGCAACGGCGTTGATCGACGTTTGCGAAGCACGCGACGAATATTTTGAAAAAACCGGTATTTATGTTCCGGTCTGTGCAGACGGCGGCATCGTGCAGGATTACCACATTACTTTGGCTTTGGCCATGGGCGCAGATTTTATTATGCTCGGCCGTTATTTTGCACGGTTCGACGAAAGCCCTACCAATAAATTGACCGTCGGCGGCACCTATGTAAAGGAATATTGGGGCGAGGGCTCCAGCCGTGCGCGCAACTGGCAGCGCTATGACATGGGCGGCGACAAAAAGCTTTCTTTCGAGGAAGGCGTAGACTCCTATGTACCGTACGCCGGCAAGCTCAAGGACAACGTCAACCTCACGTTGAGCAAGGTGCGCTCCACCATGTGCAACTGCGGCGCGCTGTCGATTCCGGAGCTTCAGAAAAAGGCCAAGATCACCCTGGTTTCCTCCACCAGTATTGTAGAGGGCGGCGCACACGACGTCATTCCGAAAAAAGATACCATCGGTAAAATTAAGTAAGTTTTTTAAACTATGCTATTTGGCCACGCAGCGAACAAGAATTTTTGCTTGCCGACCAAAGAAAGTTCCGACTGAATACTCTTTCAAGAAATATAACAATGCAATAAAAGCGGCGGCTTTCGGTTTCAATAACCGAAAGTCGCCGCTTGGCATTTTACTTTGCAATTAATATTCGGGGTTTGATAACCTTGTAACTGAAATTCGCCGCTTTTAACTTTGCGCCCCAAAAAGCCATAGCCTTTTTATTTTTGCAGCGGAAACTGCCGCTTTTTTCGTTTTTGCACTCCAAAGTCGTGGTTTATCATTGCACCTAAAAGCCCGCGTTTGTGCATTTTTAAACTATTCCGTTCTCAAAGCGGTGACGGGATCCTTGCGTGCTGCTTTTTCGGCCGGAATCAGGACGCCGATCAGGGTGAGCAGCATACTTAAAATAATCAGGATCACCGCGCCGCCGAGCGGTAAAATGGCGTTAATATCCGTAGACCCGGTCAAAGCGTGAATGATCGCGTTGCCGGGCAGCAGCAGTAAAAGAAAAATGCCAATGCCCAACAGTCCCGAGCAAAGCCCGATGATAAAGGTTTCAGCATGAAACACCGTGGAAACATTTTTTCTTTGAGGCACAGACCGCACAGCAACCCAGACCAACATACCAAGTAGGAAGAACGAAAGATACGGAAAGCATTTCAGGAATACTACGCAAGATACGGCTGGGACGGCGTATACGACGCGCTGGTTCAGAAGAAATATACCAGGAGCTACAGCGGAATGGTGTACGCGGCAAAGCGAATGGGACTGACAGAGAAAAACAAGAAAAAGAAACCACCGAGGAGGTCCGAACGTTGGTATCCCGAGATGAGTGTGCCCGGAGAAAAAGTGCAAATAGATGTGAAAGAAGTACCGTTTCACTGTCTCAGAGGTGACGTGTAGAGTTACAATTGATGTGAGATCAAAAGGTATAGAAAAAGACGATTGAATTCGTTATAATAAAGCTACCAGACCGTAAAACAACGAAAGGACTCAATCGCCATGAAGAGTATAACACAAAACAAGAGATATTGTCCACATGAAATTAC
>CADAVL010000171.1 GCA_902791335.1 Oscillospiraceae bacterium | reverse complement strand
TTTTCAAAAGAATGCCGCCAAGCCGCTTTTGCAAAAGTCCGCCGAAAAAGTCCGCCGCAGTTACATCCTTTAAATCTTTGGCGCGGCTTTTCAGAAGGCTTTTCAGTGCCGCACAGTCGTATTCCGGCATCAGGTTTAAATACACCGTGTCGCCGGGCTTTAAATATCTCGAAAGCTGCAAAATCGGCGGTCCGGACAGGCCGTAATCGCAAAAAAGCACCTCTCCGTAATCTTTGTGTCCGTTGGCCGTAACCTCAGCCAAAACCTTTACACCTTTGAGCTGTCGGGTCACTTGTGTGTCGGTTCTGACCTGCACAATGGCAGGGGAGAGTTTTGTTCTTGTATGCCCCAAAGACGCAAGCAATTGATAACCGCTGTCGGTTGCAAGCTTTCCGCCTGCCTTTCCGCCGGTCGCCACGATCACGGTATGTGCTTTGCAGGCCTTTGCACCCCGAAGCTCAAAAAGATCCGACCGCGTAAGGATTTCCTCAACCGGACTTTCAAACGCTGTTTCAACCGATAATCTCTTTAAGGCAAAGCGCAGGGCGTCCACCACCGAGGAGGCTTGCAGGGAATAAGGATACAGCTTGCCGTTTTCTCCCTCCCGAAACACCACGCCGAGTTTTTCAAAAAACGCCTCGGTGCTTTTAAGGCCAAACTGTACCAGTGCCGGTTTTATGAATTCGGGGTTACTACCGTGATAGTGCGCAACGCTTAGCTCACGGTTCGAGATATTGCATCGGCCGTTGCCGGTGAGCGCCAGCTTTTTGCCGACTCTGTCCAACCGCTCTAAGATCAGTATTTTTGCCGTCGGCAGCTGTGTTTTCAGCGTGATAGCCGCCGTCATTCCGGCCGCGCCGCCGCCGATGATCACCGCGTCGTAGATCTCCTGCAATAAAACCCCTCCTTTTTTATCGTCCTTAAAATTTCAATATCGAATGTTTTCGGCAGATTAACCTCTGAAATTATTCCACCGTTCCGGTAAAGTCGCGATCCAGCTGAACCACCGCGCAGTACCGCGGATCAATTTCCAATACCGCGGCCGCAATTTTTTGGCGAAGTACTTCCTCACTTTCTTTGCAGTCGGCCGAAATGACCGCGTCAAAAATCAAATTGATGCGCTCGCGACCCGGCACCATGCGAAAATCGTGGATCGTCATGTGCGGATCGACCGCGCGCAGTTTTTCTACAACCGTACTTTGCAGCTTTGCGGTTTCGCTGCCTTTTAGTGCGATCGGATCCATATGTATGCTGATCTCCATGGAAAATCGGTCTTTCAGCGTTTTTTCGCAGTTGTCGCAAAGCTCGTGGCAGTGTACAAAATCAATGTCTTCTGGCACTTCAACGTGCACCGAGGCAAAAGAGCGCCCCGGCCCGTAATTGTGAATAATCAGGTCGTGAATTCCTAAAAACTCCGGCACCCTTAAAATTTCCTCTTTTATGCCGTTTACAAGTTCGGGGCTTGGCGGCTCACCGAGCAGGGGATTTAAAGTGTCCTTCGCCGTCATAAAGCCCGACCACAGCACAAAAATACCGATCACAGCGCCCACATAAGGGTCAATATTTACGTTGAGGTATTTGCAGATCACCATGGAAATCAATACGCCGCCGGTCGTTAAGCAGTCGTTGAGGCTGTCGCGCGCAGTGGCAATTAAGGACTGCGCGTGAATCAGCTTTCCTAATTTGCGGTTGAAAAAGTACATCCAAAGCTTTACCGCAAGAGAAATGAAAAGCCCGAAAAAGGTGAACCAGGTGATTGCAGGCATTTGCGGTGCAAAGAATTTTTCCACCGAGCTCTTTATAAGCTCCAGTCCCAATAAAATAATCAGCAGCGCCACCAAAAAGGCCGACATATATTCCATTCTGCCATGGCCGAACGGGTGCCCTTTGTCGGCAGGCTTTTTAGCCATTCTAAAGCCCAAAAGCGTTACCGCAGAGGAGCCTGCGTCCGAAAGGTTGTTAAACGCGTCGGCCAACACGGAAACCGAGCCGGAAATAAGTCCCGGAATGAGTTTTACAATAAAAAGCAGAAAGTTACAGCCGATCCCGACAGCTCCGCCCAACATACCGTATTGGTTGCGTACTGCCGGATTGTCGGTGTTTTTGTGATCCTTAATAAACAGTTTTATCAGCCATTGCGTCACCGAAAAACGCCCTGCCTTTCAAAATTATAATATGTGTGCGCCGCGTCGGAAAGCTTTGAAGTTTCGACTTTTAAAGGCCGAACCTTGGCCGGCACGGGCAAAGCACCGTCTTCGCTTAAAATTTTGAGCCTTTTGCACCCTTTGCGCCGAACGATTGCGCCTGAGAGAGCAGGTTTGTGTTGATGGTGTACATTGCACCGGAGCGGCTTCTTGCACGTTTAAAGGCAATTTCCACCAGTCGGTCGATCATTTCAGTATATTTAAGGCCGCTTGCCTCCCATAAATAAAAGGCCAAAGAGCCGGGGATGGTGTTGATCTCGTTTACATAAACGCGGTCGTTGTCGGCAGTGTCCAGAAGAAAGTCGATTCTTGAAACACCGCTGCAGCCGAGTGCTTTGAAAACCTTTTTGGAAATTTCGCGGATCTCCTCCGATTTTTCCGCCGGAATCTCCGCCGGACACTTGCGTGAGACCGAGGCCATACCTTTGGCACCCGAACCCTTGGCGCCGCTCATGTATTTGTCCTCGTAAGATAAAATTTCGTCGTTCATAAACGGTTCTTCGCAAACCGATGCCTCGCAGTCGTCGCTGTCGCCCAAAACCGAGCAGTTGATCTCTCTTAACGATACGATCGCGCGCTCCACCAGTATTTTTTCGGCAAAGGAGCAGGCAAGCTCCACAGCCTCTGAAAGCTCGTCGGCAGAATGTACTTTTGAAATGCCAACGCTGGAGCCAAGGTTTGCCGGCTTTACGATCAAAGGATAGCCAACCTTTTCTGCAA
>CADAVL010000170.1:1682-4626 GCA_902791335.1 Oscillospiraceae bacterium | reverse complement strand
TGGAACCAGGGCTGTAGTCGAAAGGAGAACCCATGAGTGTCCGAAACTTCGACAATGAGATCCATACCCTGAAGGACACGCCCTTCGGCTATACCGTGCAGCTCATCAGCGGCAAGTGGAAGATGGTAATCCTCTACCTTCTCGCGGAACAGGAAAAGGTGCGCTACAACAGGATCCGGGAGTACATCGGCACGATCTCCGACAAGACGCTCACGGAGCAGCTGCGGCAGATGGAAGCGGACGGCCTCATCACGCGCATCGACAGGACGCCGACCATCCGGGAGTACACGCTGACACTGGAGGAGCGCGGCGGCAGCACGGAGAAGATCACAACACGCTGCTTCGGGAAATTGAAGCAATTAAAAGCTGCGGCATCAGGGAATTTTGCGTAGAAAGCCGTACTTATGAGCAGTTTGGGCAACAGCAGTGGTGGGAAGATTTTGGATTTATGCTGAAAGCCGCAAAAGAACGAAATATGGGCGTCTGGCTTTTGGACGATAAGCACTTTCCCTCCGGCTATGCCAACAATTACATAGCAGAGCACAGGGAGCTTCGCAAGGTTTCTTTAAGGGTGGAATACCGCGATTTTTCCGGTCCCGTCACCGGCGCCGGGCTTGTTTGCCCCCAGCTTTACGACGAAGAATCCGTGGCGGCTGTTGTAGCCTACGAGCGCCGGGAACAAGGCTCAAAGCTTTCGGGCGAGGGAATCGTTCTAACGGACAGGCTGTGCGACGGTCTTATCAAATGGGATATTCCAAAAGGTATTTTCAGAGTTTATTATATGATCCGCACAAAGGCGGCTTATACGCTGGGCGGAACCAGTTATTTGATGAATTATATTGATATGCTGTCGAAGCCGTCCTGCATGGCCATGATCCATGCAGTCTACGAGCCGCATTTTGAGCATTTTCATGAATACTTCGGCAATACCTTTAAAGGCTTTTTCTCCGATGAACCCTGTTTTGCAAACCGCTGTGCCGATTATAATACCTACCTCGGCCGTCACAGTGACCTTTTGGTGCCGTGGCGCGATGATCTGATTGCGCGCATTGCGGAAGAATCCGGAAAATCGGAGGAAGAGATTACAAAGCTTTTACCGGCGCTGTGGCATGAGATTGAAGTCAAGACCTCCGTATTACGCGAAGCTTATATGGAAGTTGTAACAAAGCTGTATGAAGAAAACTTTTCGCACCTTTTGGGCGATTGGTGCCGCGAACACGGCGTGCAGTATATCGGACATATTATTGAAGACATGAACACCCACCAGCGTTTAGGCTGTGGGGCAGGTCATTATTTTCGTGCACTTTCCGGACAGGATATGGCCGGTATTGACGTGGTACTTCACCAGATCGTACCCGGCTTTTTGGAACTGAACCACACAGCAAGCGTGACAGAATGCAATGTGGACCCCACCTTTTTCCAATATACTTTGGCAAAGCTTGGCGCCTCGCACGCACATATTGACAAGAAGAAAAATGGCAGGGCGATGTGCGAGGTCTATGGCGCGTTCGGTTGGGCTGAGGGCGTTCCTTTCATGAAATATTTAACGGATTTTATGCTGGTGAACGGCATCAATTATTACGTTCCGCACGCCTTTACACCGAAATTTCCCGATCCCGACTGTCCGCCGCATTTTTATGCAAACGGACATAATCCGCAGTTTTCAATGTTTTCTCAGCTGATGCAGTACCTTGCAAGAATGTGCCATGCGCTGTCCGACGGTGTGCACGTTGCTGATGTTGCGGTATATTATAATGCCGAGGCCGAGTGGTCGGGCGGAAAAAATATGCTGCAGCAGGAGGTTTGCAAGGCGCTGACAAGGAGCTTTATCGATTTTGATATTCTGCCGCAGGATACGGTTCTTAGCGATATCGCCGTGAAAAATGGCAAGATTTCTATACTCAACGAAACCTACGGCGCGCTGATCGTGCCGTACAGCCAGTACCTGCCGCAAAAACTTATAAAGCGTTTTTTTGAACTTTCAAAAAGCGGTGTTTCGGTTATTTTTGTAAACGCGTTGCCGGAGCGCACCTCCGAGGGGGCGGAAACCGGAGGACTGCTTGCTTCGTGCGAGGTGATACCTTTTGAAAATCTTTGCGCGACGCTTAAAGACCGCGGACTTTGCCATTTCTCGGTGAAAAACGGCGACGGATTACGGTTTTACCACTTTAAAAGAAACGGCAAAAATATTTATATGTTCTTTAATGAATCGGCGTTTGATACCATTGACACCCAAATCCCGCTGTCAAACCCCGGCGGCGTATTTTATGATGCGTGGCAAAATACACTGCTTCGCCCAAAATTTTCAAACGGTGCGCTGCGCTTGCGGTTGCTGCCGCAGGAAAGTATTGTTTATATTGAAGACGGCGCGGACGGATTTTTGCCGCCATTTGATTACGGTGACGGAGAAGCAGAAGCGGTAAACACGCTTTTTGATATTTCACTGAAAGCGGAAAACAAAACGGAATTCAAGTTTTTAAAACGTGCCGCCGTGGGCGACCTTTCCGGCGAACTGAACGGTTTTTCCGGCACGATACAGTATGAAACCGATTTCATTTTTGAAAACCCCGACGACCTTGCAAGTATTGAGCTTGGCACGGTGGGGGAAACGGCAGAGCTGTGGGTGAACGGCGAATATTGCGGAAGTGCAGTTGGCGCGCCGTACCGTTTTACGGTTGACGGAAAGCTTAAAAAAGGAAACAATAAATTAACGATCAGGGTGATCCCGAATCTTGGCTATAAAATGCGCGATTCGCTTTCTTCCTTTTTGCCTCTGCCGCCCAGCGGCATTCTTGGCCCTGTTGTTTTAAGAAAGAAAATTTAATGGTTCTGTTTTTAAAAAAATTTCGGCCGGCGTTTTTGGAAAATTTTCCAGGCGTTCGGCCGATTTTTTTGATCGATTTTTTGACCGATGACAAAAATGAACCAGCCGCGATGAAACCGG
>CADAVL010000170.1:0-1627 GCA_902791335.1 Oscillospiraceae bacterium | reverse complement strand
CGCCGCCGCCTGCGGCGGCAGCCAAAACGCCCCAGGCGCTTTGGCTTGAAGCAATGTTTTTCTTTTGAAAAAAGGAAAACATCGCTTGGCGCGCGAGGAAAAACTTCCGGTTTCATCGTGGTTGGTTCAACGCTGGAGACCAAGCTCCCAATCAAAATTTTTCAAAATAAATTCATATCACGGTGCAAAGAATGGCATACTGTATTTATAGTGCGATTTATTATATTGCTGATATTATTTTGCGTCACGTAACGGCGCGGTACTTGCTTTTTGGAGGTGAAAATTTGTGTGTACGGCAATGGCTTATCGGAATAACGGGCTGTATTTTTTAAGAAATTTTGATTACGAGCGAAGCTTTTCACAGAAGATTACGGCGGTTCCTAAAAATTTTCCATTGCATTTTCGGCATCAGGCAACGATCTTGGAGCACTACGGCATCTTAGGCGTTGCCAGAACTGAGCAAAATATTCCGCTTTTCTTTGATGCCATGAACGAGCAGGGACTTTGTATGGCAGGGCTTAATTTTGTGGGCAATGCATTTTATAAAAAGCCGCTCACAGGATTTTTTAATATTACCCATTTTGAGCTGATTTTTTGGGTGCTTTCTCAGTGCAAAACCGTGAGGGAGGCCGAAGCACTTCTAAAAAGAACCTCGGTGACCAATACTGCGTTCAACGAGGCAACGCCGCCGGCGGAGCTTCATTGGCTGATTGCGGACGGTACGGAAACCCTGGTGGCAGAGCCAACGGTTGACGGCTTAAAAATTTATAAAAACGACGTTCACGTTCTCACCAATAATCCGCCGTTTGATTGCCAAAGAGCGATGCTCAATCAGTATTATGGAGTGTCTTCGCGCCCGCCGGTGAATCGTTTTGCAGAAAATATTACATTGAAGCAGTTCAGCCGCGGTATGGGCGCCTTGGGTCTGCCTGGAGATCTTTCTTCTATGTCGCGCTTTGTACGCGCGGCATTTGTTCTCGGCAATACTGTGTCGAGCGAACGCTTGGAGACCAATGTGAGCGCGTCGTTTCATCTTTTAAGTGCGGTGGAGCAGTGGCGTGGCTGTTGCCGACTTTTGGACGACTCTTTGGAATACACGATTTATTCGGCTGTGATGAGTACAAATAATAAAACCTATTATTTTAAGACCTATGACGGCGGCAATATCGGGGAGGTAAGCTTTCACGATTTTCCTCTTAACGGAGAAAGACTGTATCACTATTCCATGGATCTTCCCTTTGAAACAAAAAAGCCCGTGCGCTGAATAAATAGGTTTATCGCGGTCTTATAAAAGACTGTTTTGTCTTTTCCAAAAAAACGATATCTTAAATTCTTCGTTAAAGCTTTCTAAAAAACCGGTAGTTCACGCGCCGCACGCCGCCGCTTATGCGGCGGCGTGCGCTTCACATCGCAATTTTTGACGCTTTGCGTCAAAAATTGCGTGCGGCGCGAGAACTGCCGGCTTTTTGAAAGCTTTCGTTGAAATCCGCGAAAAATCCTTGACAATGGCAAACGTATATGATATCATTTTCTATAAGTAACATACGTTACGCAACAAATGCTATTTATAAAATGAAAAGGGGGATCAGAATTGCCGCCGAAGGTATTGTTTTCAAAAGAAGAAATT
>CADAVL010000169.1 GCA_902791335.1 Oscillospiraceae bacterium | reverse complement strand
GCAGAGCGCCGTAATACTAACGTATTACAAGCGATAAGACAAGATAGATTGGAATTTTTCAAATGTCAGGCGTGACGAGTTCGACTATCGTCAGCCTAAGAGAGCGGTGACGCTTTTAGTATTTATACCGATTATATTCAATCCGACTGATCACCCACGCAACGGCCGTTTCTCGGCTGTCAAGCGTACTGCGTGTTAAGAAACTGCTAAGAAACCCCCGAAATCTGTTAGTATCGTGATAAGACCTTCGCTTTTCTATTGCTTATCCTCGCAGTCTTTATTACAATTATTATAATGAATTTACGTTAATTTCGGCGTGTGCCGGCCGGATTGTTTGTGAGGTGAGATTTATGGTCGGAGGTCTTGGACTTTTAGGCGGTATTTTGTGCTTGGTTTGTGTTGCGATCGTTGGCATTCCCACCGTAATCATGGTAATTGCCTGCATTTACAGCGAAATTTTCGAGTGTGCGGAACGTCGCCGTCTGCGCCGTGAGCGTCAGTCCTTAAAGAGCTGATAAAAGCCGCGAAAATGAAATTTCCTTATAAAAGTTTTCTTCATCTAAAAAGAAAACCGACAGCAATCGGACGTTTGCGCCATTGCTGTCGGTTTTATTGTGCTTATTTATTATTTTTCTACCATGTTATTACACGCCGGAATACGCTGAGAAACCGCCGTCCACCGGAACCACAATGCCGGTAACAAAGCCGGAGGCTTCCTCCGAGGCAAGCCACAGAAGCGTGCCCCAAAGATCCTTCTGTTCGCCGAAGCGCTTCATCGGCGTGTGCGAAATGATCTTATTGCCGCGCGGCTTTAAGCTGCCGTCGGCGTTCAGCATCAGATCGTAATTCTGCTTGGAAATAAAGAACCCGGGCGCAATGGCGTTGCAGCGAATGCCGCTGGGTGCAAGATAAACGCTCAACCACTGCGTAAAGTTGGAAACAGCGGCCTTAGCCGAAGAATAAGCCGGGATCTTGGTCAGCGGCCGGAAAGCGTTCATGGAAGAAATATTGATGATATTTCCGCGGCCGTTTTTCGCCATATCTTTTGCCATCACCTGCGTGGTAATCACCGCAGCGCGCACATTCAGATCAAATACGCGGCCAAAGGCGGTATTGTCGAGATCAAAGAATGAAATTTCGCCCTCTTTGTCCAAAAACTCCGGCTCCAGAGTTTCGTGACTGGTGGTGGCCTTCGGGTTGTTTCCGCCCGCGCCGTTGATCAGCAGGGTGCAAGCGCCAAATTCCTTTTTCACGGTTTCGTTGGCCGCCTCCAGGCTTTCTTTTGAAAGGCAGTCCGCCGCAATAGCAATCGCTTTTCCGCCGGCTTCGCATATTCCGTCGGCAACCTTTTGGGCTGCCTCCAAATTAATATCCAGCACAGCAACCTTTGCGCCGCACTCGGCCAAAACCTTTGCAAAGCCGGAGCAAAGCACGCCGCCGGCGCCGGTGATAACGGCAACCTCATCGCTCAAATCGAATTTTACCTTATCCATTTTCGTTTTCTCCATTCACTGGCCGTTTGTGCAAAAGGCACCGATAAACTGCATTATCAGTGCCGTTTTTGTCACCCACGGTATTTTGTGGTTTTATTTGTGGCTTTTCTCAATGGCTTCCCATAGGCCGCAAACATAAGAAGCGCCTAAAGCGCGGTCGTAAAGGCCGTAGCCCGGGCGACCGTTTTCATTCCAGATATTGCGTCCGTGATCGGGGCGGATATAGCCGTCAAAGCCGTTTTCATAAAGTGCTTCCAGAATTTTGTACATATCAAGAGATCCGCATTCCGAAAGGTGCGCGGTTTCGTTGAAGCAGCGCTCGCCGGAAATATAAATATTTCTTGCATGAACAAAAGGAATACGGTCGCGCTTTGCAAATTCCGCGGCAATGGCAACCATATCGTTCTGCGGATTGCAACCAAGCGAACCAAAGCAAAGGGTGATGCCGTTTGCAGGGCTATCCACTGTTTTGCAAAGGCGGTCCAGTGCGTCGCGGCCGGTGATGATGCGCGGCAGGCCGAAAATACCCCACGGCGGATCGTCCGGATGAATGGCCATTTTAATGCCGGATTCCTCGCAAACCGGAATAATTTTTTTGAGGAAATAACCAAGGTTTGCCCAAAGCTTTTCTTCATCCACCGCCTTGTATTTGTCGAGCAGAGATAAAAGCTCCGCATGGGTATAGCTTTCGTCCCAGCCGGGCAGGGAAAGCTCGGTGACGGACGGATCCATGGCAAGCACGGTGTCGCGGTCAAAGGCCAGGCACTTTGAGCCGTCGGCCATTGGGTGCTGCAGCTCACTGCGCAGCCAGTCGAAAACGGGCATAAAATTATAACAAATGCATTTTACGCCGGCTTTTCCAAGGTTGCGAATGGTGGTGCAGTAGTTGTCGATCAGGGCGTCTCTTGTGGGCGCACCCAGTTTGATATCTTCGTGAACCGGAACGCTCTCAATCACCTCAAAGGTGAGGCCTGCGTCCACGATCGGTTTTTTGATTGCGGCAATTGCTTCCTCTGTCCAGACTTCGCCAACCGGAATATCATATACAGCGGTAACAATGCCTTTTACATAAGGTAACTGACGGATCTGCTCCAATTTTACGGCGTCACCGTTGTTGTACCATCTGAATGTCATTTGCATAGGATCGGCACCTCGAATTAATATGTACCGGAAAGATCGGTCGGAGCGCTTCCGGTGACTTTCTTCTTTTTGAAGGTGGAAGTTTTGATCTTTTCCTGAAGCAGCTCATAAAAACGGTCCTCGTCGAGCGGCAGCTCCACGGTCTTTCCAATCCAATCGGACATATAGATCGCGTTGGCAATGGTAACGCCGTTAATACCCTCCTGACCGGGTGCTAAGAGCTTTTCGCCCTTTAACACAGCGTCGCAGAAGTTGTTGCAAATACCAACGTGCTGCGGATTCTCACCGTGCGGGTGAATTTCAACTTTCCATGTTTCGGGCACTTCAAAGCCGTTTGGGGTGTTTTCAATGCGCTCCTGAACGTCCT
>CADAVL010000168.1 GCA_902791335.1 Oscillospiraceae bacterium | reverse complement strand
ACCGATTGCTGCTACAAACAGCGCCGCTGCAAGGTCGTTGTTATTTCCAAAAATTGCCGAGAGCGCGGCGTTTATTTCTCTTCGCTTGATTAAAAGTGCGCCGCCGCAGATAAGAAAGAACAAAATTCCCAAACCGTTGTTCAGCATATAGCTGGGGCTTTTTGTAAAGCGGAGAAATTCTTTCTTTAAAAGTGCGGTATTCTGAGAGCCTTTTTTGATATCGGACTTTTTGTATTGCTTTTTCTCGGATTTTCCGCTGGCGGTGGCAACCTTAATAAAGGTTCCCGACATTCTTGCCCACATCAGGAGAAACAGCACCGCCACAAAGAGCGTTACAATGAGCACAGCCAAAAGGTCGCCCGTTCCGGCCTTTCCGAACAGATAGACAGGATAAGCGGCGCCTTTGATCTTGTTGCCGTAAAGCGCGGCGTTTGCGATCAGGTCACTGATCATCTCCTGCGCTTTAAAATAGAAAAAGTAATAAAGTCCGAAAAACACAAGCGAGATCAGCACAACAATAAAGCTTTTGTTTTTTATTTTCAGGCTCACCTTTGCCACAACATAGCCGAGCGCGCAGGAAAGCGTTAAAATAAAAACAGTAATATCCAAAAAAAGGAGCAGTGAGGAGAGCAGTACCGCGGGAGCCGCCGAAATAAAGATAAAGTAAACGAAAATTGCCGGCAGCATGATCACGCCGGAATACATCACGCCCATAATATAAACGCCCAGAATCCGCGCGGTGATCAGCACGTTTACAGGAATCGGCATGGATAAAAGCAGATCGTTGTCACGGGCGAGATACAGCCCCGAATAGGTGTTGAATACACTGCCGAAAACACCCAGTAAAACAGCCAAAAGCCCCATAAGAGCAAAATACAGCCAGGACATTCCGGCTTCGGCCAGCGGGCCGCAGATCGCCAGTGATAAAAGTGTAAACATACCGCCGATAACGCCCACCATTAAAAACACAAACAAAACCATGTATAAAGCGGTAGTGCCTTTGGCGCGCGCTTTGTTCTTTTTGGCGTCGTAGTAATAGCTTCGGAAAATTTCGGAAAGCTGTTTTTTCAGTAATACCTTTAACAAGGCGCTCCCTCCAATTCCAAAAAGACCTGCTCAAGCGATTCGTCGCCTTTGACCTCCTCCATGGTGCCAAAGCGAATGAGCTTGCCGTCTTTGATAATGGCAACCTTGTCGCAGAGCTTTTCCGCCACCTCCAAAACATGGGTGGAAAAGAAGATCGCGCCGCCTTTATCGCAAACTTCGCGCATCATACCCTTTAAAAGATGCGCGGCTTTGGGGTCCAGTCCCACAAATGGTTCGTCCATGATGATGAGGTGCGGCTCGTGCAGCCAGGCTGAAATAATGGCGAGTTTCTGCTTCATGCCGTGGGAATAAGAGGCGATCGGACTGCCGAGATCGCCGGTGATCTCAAACGCAGCGGCGTATTTTTCAATTCTTTCGGTGCGTTCCTTTGCGCCGACTTCAAAAATATCGGCAATAAAATTTAAGTATTTAATGCCGGTCATATAATCGTATAAATCGGGATTATCAGGGATATAAGCAATCTGCTTTTTGCAGGTGAGCGGATCGTCCTTGATCGACGTTCCGTTAATGGTGATCTCGCCCTCGTCGAACTGCAAAATACCCACCACCGATTTCAGCGTGGTGGTTTTGCCGGCGCCGTTGTGACCGATAAATCCGTAAATCTCACCGGCGTTAATATGTAAACTCAGGTCGTCAACCGCCCGTTTGTTTCCGTAAATTTTGGTTAAATGCTCAATTTTCAGCATGGGGAACCGTCCTTTTTCATTGATTCAATTATTGCTTATTGTAAATCTGTGCAAAGTTTATTTGATATCTTTTGGGAAAGCAAAACCTATTTAATATCGACGCCGCCGAAAATACCCGACGCTTTAATATACAGTGTCGGCGCGCCCTCAATCTGACCGTTGTTTGTTTTGTTTTCCACGCCGCCGAAGATGGAGTTGGAGTCTACCGCAATATTAATGTTGTTCGGCACAAAAATATCAATGCCGCCGAATATCGCGTTGGCCTCAATGGCGCAGTCTTTTTGAATGATCGCGCCGCGCAGGTCGCATTGAATGCCGCCGAATAAGGCGTTTAATTCCGCGCCTTCAAAAACCTCACCCGAAAGGATCATATTCGCACCGGAGAACATGGCGTTTTGCTCTTTAAAGCCGGGGCCGGAAGAATCGGACGGGGACCCTTGAACACCTTTGAATTTTCTGAAGGCGACGGAGGGAAAAAGACTTTTAAGGATCAGGCGCAGTCCGATCAGCACCACAATGGCCGGCAGCAGGATCTTCCAGGTGAGAGAGAAATCCAGCACGTCCTGGCAGGCAAGCAGCAGAAATACACCCACAAGAAGCCCGATGATACTGCCTAATTTGTCCCTGTTTGTAACAAGGCCGATGGCCGACGGCACTAAGATAAACACCGTCCACCAGCCGTCAAAAAACAGATTAATGTCGGTAACGCCGCTGGCATTGAGCGCCAAAATAACGCCCACCGCAACAAGCACAACGCCCCATAAAACGCCGCTTAATTTTTTCATTTTTATCGTACCCCTTTTATAAAAATAGTATATAAAATAATTCCGCAAAGAATTATATTGACGTTTTGTATCTTAATTGTATCGCGCGGTTTTCGCGCTGTGCCGCAGGCGGCCTTTCAAAGCTCAAAAAAGCAACAAAAACCGGACAGCACAAAAGATAAAGCGTGCTGTCCGGCCCTTTTCATATTTGCCGGGATAGATCCCTCAATCACCTTGAAAATTATTGAAAAATCGAGCCGCATTTTTTGTAAAAAAACCGCGTCAGCCTACCTTAAATTTCAGTATACGCTCTAAAAAGTGGGTTGTCAAGAAATATGTCGGTGCTGTACGGGTATTTTTATTGTTTGCCTAGGCGAACAATAAAAATTAAGAACCAGCCTAAAATGGTGTATTTTCGGCGTATTTTCACTTGTCGTCTTTATAAGGCGGAAAGCCTTATTGCATCCTC
>CADAVL010000167.1 GCA_902791335.1 Oscillospiraceae bacterium | reverse complement strand
CTTTTATGAAATTCTCGACCGGATCGGCGAAATACCCCTGCCGCATTACATTAAAGAAAAGCTTCAAAACAAAGAACGCTATCAAACGGTTTATTCCAAAGAAGTCGGCTCGGCCGCGGCGCCGACTGCGGGACTTCATTTTACACCCGAAATGCTCGCGGATATTAAAAACTGCGGCGTCAATGTGGGTGAAGTAACCCTGCATGTAGGACTGGGCACCTTCCGACCGGTCAAAGCCGAAAATATAGAAGAGCACAAAATGCACAGCGAGCATTATTTTATGCCGAAAGAAACGGCCGAGCTTATTTTGAAAACCAAGCGCGAGGGCGGTCGGGTGATCTGCGTGGGTACCACCAGCTGTCGCACGGTGGAAAGTGTTGCTTCGCAGAAAGAGGGAATTCGTGAATGCAGCGGCGATACGGATATCTTTATTTACCCCGGTTATCAGTTCAAATGTATGGACGGACTGATCACCAATTTTCACCTGCCGGAAAGCACGCTGATCATGCTGGTTTCCGCTTTTGCGGGCTACGACAGCGTGATGAACGCCTACCGCACGGCGGTAAAGGAAAAATACCGCTTTTTCAGCTTTGGCGATGCAATGCTCATTCTGTAAAAGGTGTACAGTGCTAACAGGCATTGAGGATTTAATGATAATTAAGGATTGAAAAACAAATGTATGAGCTTTTAAAAAATGAGGCCGCGGCGCGCCGCGGCAGATTTACCACAGTACACGGAACAGTGGAAACACCGGCTTTTATGAATGTTGCCACGGCGGCGGCCATTAAAGGTGCGGTTTCCACAGAGGACCTTAAAACCGTGGGCTGTCAGGTCATGCTGTGCAATACCTATCATCTTCACCTTCGGCCGGGGGATTCGGTTGTCCGCGAGATGGGCGGACTTCACAAATTCAGCAACTGGGATCGGCCGATCCTTACTGACAGCGGAGGATTTCAGGTGTTTTCTCTGGCCTCTTTAAGAAAAATCAAAGAGGAGGGCGTTACCTTTAATTCGCACATTGACGGACACCGTATTTTTATGGGGCCGGAGGAAAGTATGCAAATTCAGTCAAACCTCGGCTCGACCATTGCCATGGCTTTTGACGAATGCATTGAAAATCCGGCTGAGCGCGGCTATGTTGCCGAGTCCTGCAAAAGAACCTACCGCTGGCTTTGCCGCTGCAAAAAAGAAATGGCGCGTTTAAATTCCCTTGAAAGCACGGTAAACCCTCACCAAATGCTTTTCGGTATCAACCAGGGGTCTACTTATGCCGACATACGAATCGACCACATGAAGCGCATTGCCGAGCTTGATTTGAACGGTTATGCCATTGGAGGTCTTGCTGTGGGGGAAACCGCCGACGAGATGTACCACATTATTGAAGCAGTGGAGCCTTTTATGCCGAAGGACAAGCCGCGATATTTAATGGGCGTGGGCACGCCGACAAATATTTTGGAAGCGGTGGAGCGCGGCGTCGATCTGTTTGACTGTGTGATGCCCAGTCGGAACGCGCGGCACGGGCATTTGTTCACCTCTTTGGGCATTATTAATCTGAATAATAAAAAATATGAGACCGATTCACTGCCGATCGACCCGAATTGTGACTGTCCGGCCTGCCGAAAATACAGCCGCGCTTATATCCGCCATTTATTAAAAGCCGGCGAAATGCTCGGTATGCGGCTGGCGGTGCTTCACAATCTGCATTTTTATAATGATTTGATGTATAAGATTCGTGCAGCTTTAGACGAGGGTCGTTTTGCAGAGTTTAAAAAAGAAGCGCTCAAAACCATCGGCAAAAGGATATAACGCCGCAAAACTGCCGAAAGAACGCAACAAAATCGCAAAATTCACAAAATAATTCTTGCAATTACATAAGAACTATTATATAATAATTGCAACATATAAATGGAGGAAGTTTATTTATGAATTTTATCACTTTGGCAGATACAGCCACCAAATCCACACAGCAGCAAGGCGGTTGGGCTTATTATCTTCAGTTGATCATTATGTTCGCCCTGATTATCGGCGTTTTCTATTTTCTTATGATTCGTCCGCAGAAAAAGCGTCAAAAAGAGGAAGAGAAAATGAGAAACAGCCTGCAGATCGGTGATGAAATTATTACGATCGGCGGCATTTCCGGCCGTGTGGTTTCCATTAAGGACGACAGCATTGTACTGGAATCTCCGGCAGACCATTCCAAAACCCGTATTATGCGCTGGGCCATTCAGTCGAACACCACCGCGCATGAGGACGATTCCGCCAAAGCCGGCAAGAAATAATTTTTTGCAAAGTCTGCCGTTTTTCGGACAGCTTTTCTTTGGTTATTTGCAGTTTTTTCAATTTAATAATGGAATGAACGTTGCTTCCCGATCATATGATTTCTTATGAGATCATGTTTTCGGGAAGTGTTTTTTATGAAAAAAAGTTATACGGGGATGCTCGCCGATACACCGCGGGCTGTGCTGACGGGTGTGATACTTTCGGCAATGATATCATCTGTTTGCATTCTTTTGTTTGCGCTGATCATCACGCTGATGAGCTTAACTTCTGCAGCGGCTTTTCCGCTTTCCTCACTGGCGCTCGGCATCGGTTGCTTTTTCGGCTCGAGATATACGGCAAAGCGGCTTCAGAAAAAAGGCTATCTTTGCGGCCTTTTAAACGGCTCCTGCATTTTTTTGATTGCCACGGTGGTGGCACTAATCATCAATCCCTCGCATTTTACATGGATGTCGATCATTCGTTTTGCGGTGATTCTTTTGTGCGCGATGATCGGTGGAATCGGCGGCGTGAACGGCAAAAAGGATAAAATGCTGGTGAAATGATTCGGCGCGGCTGTTGGGGGTTAAGCGGCTTTTATTTAATGTGTTGAAAGGCAAACTTTTCGGCTCACTGAAACGGGAGCCTACAAAGGTTCTCTTTAAAATCCCTACCTTGTCTTCTGAACCCGGGTTTCCGCGCGGCGCGCCGTTTTTTCAAAATTGAAAAAACGGCTTTCAAAAAAACGGCCAAAAGCTGAATGCTTTTGACCGTTTTTTGGTGTCGCCGTAAGGCGACAGCGCCGCGCGAAAACCCGGATTCAGAAGCTACGGTCGGGATTTTAAAAGATACAAAGGCCCTAAAAAAGTGGTCCTTATTCGGCGGTTTGCCTTTTTTCAATTGCCTGCCCGATTTTTGATAGGAGGGCGGTACAACTCGGCGCCGCG
>CADAVL010000166.1 GCA_902791335.1 Oscillospiraceae bacterium | reverse complement strand
AAATATTCGCTGCGTTTTGTGCCCCCACATTGCAAAAAATCCAAGCACTCAAAAAATCTACGACCTAAAATGAGCGTATTTTTGTGTGGATTTTTATGCAGAGGAAGCAGTAAGGCTAACGCCTTACAATGACGACAAATAAAAATACGCCGAAAATCCGCCGTTTTAGGCAGATTCGGATTGTTATCACTTGCCTAAACAGCGATAAGGCCGAAATAAAACCGGCCTTTTCGCAAAAGTAAAACTGAGTAATTTATAAGTAGATTATTTTTTCTTATTTATTGAACGGTGAACACCGCAATGCCGTAGCTTTTTGTACCGTTCAACTCGGCGCGAACGGCAATTGTATCGCCGGGCTTTGCATTCCTGTCAGCGGTGTAAATGCCGTCGGCGCTGACGCTTCCTTTTGATTGAAGCTCTTTATCGGCGTTCACTGCTTTTGCAATGCTGTAGGTAAAGCCCGTGTCCTTGCCGTCAATCACGCGCGCGCCGATCTTCATGCACTCGCCGGCTTTTATAAACCGGTTCACGGTTTCCACCGCAACCTGGGTGTACGGCTTTTTCGTTGTGTATAAAATAAAATGGTAGTCGCCGTTCAGAGCCTCTTTTAAGGTTTCGCCCACGTCCACCGTACCAACGCAAGGCGGGACCACAGCGTTGCCGTCGTACACGATCGGCGGCAGATCATAGTGCTTTTTGCGGCTCAGCTCGTGCTTATAAAAGGTTTTATTCAAAGCCTTTTTAAAGCGGATTTCTAACTGGCGGTCCTCCTTTGCACTGTTGGCCTCAATGGCGATTACAATTTCGCCGTCCGGTGTTTCATAGGCCGCGGCACGAATATCATCGCCCTCGTTAAATTCTGAGAATAATACCTTGGAATGCGCCGGTAAATATCTTGAATAAAGCGACTGATAGAAGAAGTTACTGTAGACTGTATTGATTCCCTTGGCATTTGGGTGCGACCAATAATGATTGCCCCAGTCCATTGTAAACAAGCAAGGATCGGTAAACTCCACGTCCTCCATGACCCAGTTTAAAGCGCCGCACAGGCCAAAGTGTGTAATTGCCATCATATGGGCAACCGGGTTGGTGTCGTAAGAGCAAAAAATGGGTTCAACGCCGCATTCAGTCACGGCAAGCGGTTTTCCGGTGGGACAGGTCTCACGCAAAAGCTTTTGATAAAGCACCCTTGCACCGTCATAGCTGATATTGTATCGGTGGAAAGTGATCATATCCATGGGAGAGCTGCCGCCCTCGTCAATGGCGTTTGTCAGCTCGATTTCCTCCGGCATCCAGCCGTCCTCAGGACCCCAGATCTCCAGACGGTCGCGCAAGCCTTTGCGGCGAAGCTCCCAGTCGATATAGTCAACCATCACGCGGAAATAATGTCCGCGCTCGGTAGTATCTTTAAACGGACCCATAAAATCGCCGCCGTTTTGCGGTTCGTTAAAGAAGGTCAAGTATTTAATATTATCGTAGCCGCGGCGGAACAGCTCCTCCAAAAGGCAGACGCACGATCTTGTAAAGGAAATAAGATCAATCGGTGCGGAGCCGGACGGATGATCACACGAAAAGGAGAACCAGCTTTGCGCTTCTTTTGAAATTTTCCAGCCGAAGTTAAATTCAATTTCTGAGCCTGCCTCTTTGAATGCGTCTAAATATCGGTACATCGCTTTCATCTTGTCGGAATCAAAATTATAAACACCGTTGAGATAATTTTCGCCCGACTCAATAAACCAGTCCAGCTGGAACCAAAGGCGCACAATGGAGGGTCTGCAGTCGATCATGCGTTTTTTTGTTACCTCAAAATAAGCGTCGTTGGCACCTTTTTTACGCGCTTCTTGCATTAAATTCATGGGAATACAGTTGACGCCGTAGCCGAAGAATTTATCGTGGACAACTTTGTCAGTATCCACATTTACAATGCGTTTAAAGGAATGCAGACCAACTTCATTCAAAGTAATTTCGCGATCCAAAAGAACGCCTGTGAATTTTGCCGTTTGCGGCTTTGAGAATTTCAGCAAGGTGTAATCCGTGGTGTCCTGACGTCCATGCTCGGCGGTGAATTCCACAGCATTTTTTGCAGAAAAAAGTGTATCAAGCTCATTGGCCATAAATACCTTTAAGTCTTGGGCCTTTGCACCGAACAGCGACAGCGTGGTAAGCTCGTGCGTGCCGTCCGAAGTCAGTACCAGCTGCGCTGTGTTCTTAGGTACGATTCGAACCGAATGATCAGGGCTTAATGTAAGATGATCGGTAAGGTAGCGAAGATCGCCGAAAATCTCCGCATCGTTTACCGTGACCTGCTCCAGAAGATTTCTGCCGACCAAGCGGTTCATTGCGTTATATTCTTCCGTGACGCGGTCGTTGATCACACTGATAGCGCTCAGCCTTATTACGTCATCGAAAGCGCAGGGTTTTACGATTTTCAGGCCGAAAAAGCGCGCTGCCGTATTTTCAAAGCAGATACAAAAGTCGATATTTTCACGCTTTAGGTAGCCGGTTTCGGGATCTGTGTAGAACCGACCGCTGCCCTTGCGATGAAACACGCAATTTTTCTTATTGTACAGATCGTCCCCCTCATCGGAAAGGTAGATCTCAAACTCGGCCAGAGAAAAATCGGCGTCCGGCCAGCTGTATTCCAGCGTGCCGTAAATATCAATCCGGTCGAAGGTTCTTATGCGACCCATATCATAAGTAATGGTTACAGGGCCTTCAATAATGTCAATGTGCTTGCTGAGATCCACCTGATCGGTGAGCATTCTGTAGCAATCGGGGCGACGCTCCAAATCGGCTTTCAAATAGGGCGTCTTGTCGTTGCCGTCGCAACCTGCGATGAAGGGCTTTAGGCCCTTCAGCAGGTTGACGTTTTCGTAAATGTCACTTTTAATGTCGATCTCATAGTTTAAAAATGGCTTTGTCATAGTTTTTCTCCGTTCGCATTATTTGGTGATTCTCTTTTTAAATGTAATACTGACAAGTCCAACGGATGTAACCCATATCGCAAAAACAAGGAGCGGGAGCCTGCTTTCACCGGTAGCTACATTGATCGGATCGTCCGAATCGGGGTTATACGGATCGTCAGGGTCATTGGGATTTACAGGCTCGGACGGATCACCCGGATCGTTAGGATAAGACGGATCGGAAGGATCGTCGGAATAGGTACCTGCCGGCGGAATATTTTTCCAGTAGGTGTCTTTTTTGGAGGTCAGCAGCGTATTGGCAAACTTAATG
>CADAVL010000165.1 GCA_902791335.1 Oscillospiraceae bacterium | reverse complement strand
GGACGTTATAAAGCGTCCAACCGCGAGGGGAAGCCCCGAAACCGAGAGGTTTCGGGGCTTCCCCTCGAGGTGCCGCCCTTCGGGCGGCGCGCGCGGCGCGGTCCTCCGGGGCAGAATGCAAAAGTGTCAACCCCCCCGGTAAAACTGCCGCAAATTCAGAGAACAAACAACATTTTTTAAATCACCGGCAGCATAAAACACCGCCCGAAAAGTATATTACATCGTCCGATTTTTCGTTCGGACTTTGTATTTATTTGCATAATCACTTAAATTTTGTTCATGCTAAGCTTGGTGATTTAACTTATGTTCACAACAATTATAAGAATTCTGATCCTTTACGTTCTCGTTATTTTTGCCATGCGCATCATGGGCAAGCGACAGATTGCCGATATGCAGCCGACGGAGCTTGTTGTCACAATCTTAATTTCCGAAATTGCCGCCATTCCCATTCAGGACGCGTCAAGACCGGTATTGAGCGCCGTCATTGCTATTTTTACCCTTGTCGCACTGGAGATCGCTTTGGCGGTACTCTCCATGAAATCAGCATTTTTCAACAGCATTACCAACGGTAAATCCGCGGTGGTGATCGAAGACGGCGCGATTTTGCAGGACCGACTGAAAAAGATGCGGGTCACTGTGGCCGATCTCGTTGAGCTGCTGCGCGTACAAGGCATTTTTGATATATCAGAGGTATCCTATGCGATCTTGGAAACAAACGGCAATTTAAGCGTATTACAAAAGCCGTATTACCGCACGCCGCGCGCCGGTGACTTAAATGTTGCCGAAGAAGACCACGGCTGTCCGGCGTTGATCGTGAGCGACGGTAACTTTATGAAGCGAGGACTCAACGACGCGCACTTTACAGAAGACCAGGTTTTGAAGATTTTAAGGACCAAACAGATCTCGGTGGAGGAAATCTTTTTAATGACCCTTGACCGCGACGGAAATTCCGTAATTGTAAAAAAGAGGGACACGCAATGAAACGAATATGGGCGTCAGTCATACTAATTGCCGTGGTGATCGCGCTTTGCGCGGCAGAGAATATCTATATAAACAATACCTGCAATAAAAGCCTTCAATACCTGGAAGAGCTGGAGGCACAATACGGAGCAAAAGAATACGACAATGCAGTTTTAACGGCAACCGAGCTTGAAAATCACTGGGTAGATTCCGAAAAGCTGCTGACCCGATTTGTTTCCACCGAAATGCTCAACGATATCGGCGCAAACTTTGCAAAGCTGACGGTATTGGCAAAAAATAAAAACGACGAATTCTTGCCCGAACTGCGCGAGTCGCAAGTCATGATCTGCCACTTCTTAAAATCCGAGCGCTACACTATTTATTGACCGGCGCGCAAGACTGCTAATTCATCGGCGCGTAAAGCCTACACCAGCGCATGATAAAGCGGATTCAAAAGTACCGAAAACCTCGAAACCGCACTGCTGATGGCTTTGGAAAGGCACTTTTTTAATGTCGGTCATATCAGACCGACGAAACGATAATAAACATCAAATTGCTGAACCCATACGCCATCTATGTTCTGCCGTTCGTATTCCCATACCGCATTTTCGTAGACAGTATTTCGTGGTATGCGCTTTCGGCAATGCAGTTCACACCGCCGATTAGTTTTTTATCTCTGCACACGGTTTTGCTGTCGCGCTTACAGTAGAAAAGAATAAATTTAAGTCCTGCTTTCGATTGGGAACGCTTGCTCTGTATTAAATTTACCGTCACCATCACTGTCACCGCTTTCTGTCAAGCAGAGCCATTTGTTGTTCTGTGAGAGTGTTCTGAGTTCCTTTTCGGGCCGCACAACGGTTTCAAGCAATTCGCCTTTGTCCGTGCCGTTTGATACGGTGTGTTCGTGCAGATCAATGTTGCCGTAATACAGATTTTCAAGTGTGTTCACGGTTTACACCCCTTTTCAAGCCAAACGCCAAATCACAGTCGGTGTCGTAAGTCCAACACTTTTCAAAATAAAAAAACGGCTACCGTTTCCGACAGCCGTTTTGTGAGTTATACTACTTTGTTAGCTGTTGTGCTTTTTTCTTTTTGCTTATGACCGTAGTGCCGATAACAGCTCCGCCGCTGACAAGCAGCAATGCGATCCACGGCACAAGGTTGCTGTTGTCGCCGGTCTGAGGAGACTTCGTATCATTATCTACTACTGCTTTCGCATTCACGATAAATGCTGTTGTGGCAGTGCCGCTCTCTGATACAATACCGATTTTATGCTCGCCGGCTGAAAGTGTCGCTACATAATCAGCCTTTAGGGTTACAACCGTACTGCCTTCCTTGACGGTATAATTCTTCTCATCAAGGGTTTTTCCGTCAAGCTGGGCACGGATAAAATCACTGAATGCCGCATTGGATTTGAAAGTAAGCTCTTTCTTATCTCCTGCGGTTATGCTTTGTCCTTTTCCCTCAATGATTTCAGGCGAGAGCTTTGAAATTACCGTGTCATCAAGCTTAATTTCGTTTGTACCTGCTGCATCAGAGAAGTATTTCTTACAATCTTTACAATGCCAATACTCCTTGTTTCCTGTTGCGGTAACAGTTGCGTCCTTTGCAGGAATCTTTTCAAGATCATGATTTGTGCTGTCAAGCTCGCCGTAAGGCTCACCGCAGGTATCACAAATTGCTAATTCTACACAGCTAGCCACGCCGCCTGCGTGTTCGTTTTGAATCGCAACAGTCTTTTCGGCAGAGAATACGAAGCCGTCGGTGGTTTTCGCATACGCCTTCAGCTTGAAGCTGATTTCGTTCTCATCATAAAATTGCGACTCCAGCACACCGGAGTACATGCCGTTTTCGGCGGTTAATTTGATACCTCCGCCCTTGTTGGTGAATTCATACCCGGATTCGGCGTCGGTTGTGCCTTCCGGCAAAGTGAAGCTGTATTTGTAATCCTGCGTTACACAAACCGCGTCCGCACCGTTTATTGTAATGGTCGGAATATCCTTTTTCGCAGTTTCATCACCGCAGAATTTGCACTTCTTCCAGTACTGTCCGTTTTCGCTCTGCCATTCGTAACTATGCTCGGCATTTGCTGCAGTAATTATATAGCCGCATTTGCAGACAACCGCAGTTGTACAGTCACCGTCATCCGTGCCGAAGTGAGATGCTTTGGGTTCGGCGACGGTACAGCCGTCATTTTGACAAATGTGCCAGTGTCCGGCTCCGTCATTATGCCATTCGCCGCTGAAATCGTGAGATTTTGCCGCAACCACAACCGTATCCGGAT
>CADAVL010000164.1 GCA_902791335.1 Oscillospiraceae bacterium | reverse complement strand
AAAATGGCGACAAGCCGCCAGAAAAGCAGTAAGGCTTTGCGGATCGTTCCGCTCGGCGGCCTTGATGAGATCGGAAAAAACATCACGCTGTATGAATACGGCAACGATATGATCTTAGTGGATTGCGGTATGTCTTTCCCGGACGAGGATCTGCCAGGCGTGGACTGCGTAATTCCGGATTTCACCTATGTTTTTAAGAATAAAGACAAGATTCGCGGCATGGTGGTGACCCACGGGCACGAGGATCACATCGGCGGCATTCCATATCTTTTGAAAGAATTCAATGTGCCGATCTACAGCACCCGACTGACGATCGGGCTGATCTCCGGCAAGCTTCGCGAGCATAATTTATTAAGCGCTGCAAAGCTTTACAATGTTGCCCCCGGCGAAACGGTTCAGCTGGGCGCGTTTTCGGTGGAATTTATTCATGTGAACCACTCCATTCCGGACGCCTGCGGCTTTGCCATTCGATGTCCGGCCGGCACAGTGGTCCAAACCGGCGACTTTAAGATCGACACCACCCCGATCGACGACAATGTTATTGATATTGCGCGTTTTGCGGAGCTCGGACACGAAGGCGTTTTGGCACTGCTTTCCGATTCCACAAATGCCGAGCGCCCCGGTTATACACCGTCGGAGCGCGTGGTGGGCGGTTCTTTCTCAAATCTTTTCAGAAAAGGCGAGGGTCACCGCATTATTGTGGCAACCTTCTCCTCCAACATTCACAGATTGCAGCAGATCATTGATGAGGCGGTCAATTGCGGCAGAAAAGTGGCTGTATCCGGTCGCAGTATGATCAATGTTGTAAATGTTGCAAGCGAGATGGGCTATCTCAATGTGCCAAAGGGCGTTTTAATTGAGATCGACATGGTGAAAAAATACACCCCAGGTGAAATTGTCATTATTACAACCGGCAGTCAGGGAGAGCCGATGTCGGCGCTGCACCGCATGGCGTACGGTGATCACCGCCAGATCGGGATTGTTCCCGGCGATATGATCATTATTTCCGCCACGCCGATTCCCGGCAATGAAAAGCTGGTCGGCAAGGTCATCAACGAGCTGATCAAACTCGGCGCGAATGTTGTTTATGAAAAAATGTATGACGTTCACGTTTCGGGTCACGCCTGCCAGGAAGAATTAAAGCTCATGCTGAGCATTACAAAGCCGAAGTATTTTATACCGGTCCACGGCGAGCACAAGCATTTGTTTAAGAATGCTTCGTTGGCTACGCAGATGGGCATGAGCAAGGAAAATATTTTGGTAACCGAGATTGGCAAGGTCATTGAGTTTAAAAACGGCAAAATGAAGGTTACGGAATCGGTTCCGGCCGGCAGAGTCTTGGTGGACGGACTCGGTATCGGTGACGTTGGCTCGGTAGTCTTGCGCGACCGCAAGCATTTGGCTGAGGACGGACTGGTGATCGTTACGGTCACCATGGACTCCGCCACCAACGAGGTCGTAGCAGGGCCGGAGGTGCTTTCACGCGGATTTGTATATGTGCGTGAGGCCGAACAGCTGTTCGAAGATGTTCGTGAAGTAGCCTGCGATACGCTTGAAAGCTGTTACGACAAGGGTCTTCACGACTGGGCAACCATTAAGACCCGCCTGCGTGACGACGTTTCCAAATTCTTATATGAACGGACGAAACGCAGCCCCATGATCCTGCCGATTATCATGGAAATTTAATTATATCCGATATTTTATCGTCAGCCGCAAGCCTTGAATTGTACTAAGAGAACAAGGCTTCGGCACGGTTTTCTGTTTTTGCGGCCAAGTGAGGTGTAAAGAAATGAAACACAATCAAGGGTTTTTCAGCAGTTATCTTACGCTGAATGTTATTTTGGTGCTGCTTCTTATTGTAAATACAGTGATTCTGGCCTTTGTCAGTAAAACACTGGTTGTGGTTTCTGCACTGATTACACTGATTGCAGTGGGCATGGTCATTTTCCGCGTGGTAAATATTCAAAAAAGCTATAAGGCTTTTTTGAACGCTTTGGAATCCAATGCGTCCATTCGCTCAAAGGCACTGGTAAACTTCAAAATACCGGTGATCATCACTGATAAATGCCGCGAGGTGCTGTGGTATAACGAAGCATTTTCAAAATACCTTACAGACGGCGACTGCTACGGTGCGGATATTGTGGAGCTTTTCTCACTAAATGAAGAAAAGCTGCAAAAAGACGGCCTTTGCGACATTCGCTTTCATAAGCATGAATTCAGCGTGTTCTGCACCGATATTGTGGAGACCGACGCCGAGTTTATGATCTATTATCTCACCGATAATACCGCGCTCAAGCGCGCCGCACGTGAATACAAGCTCAGCCGTCCGGTCGTTATGCTTTTAACCATGGATAATTTCAACGAGGCGCTGCACGGCTGTCGCGACAGTGAGCGTTCCTCCTTTAGAAGCTCGGTTCACAAAGCTATTGAAACCTGGCTTGCCGATGTGCCGGGCATTAGCCTGAATGTCAGCGACAACCGCGTTTTGGTTGTGATGGAGGAACGACATTTAGAAAAGCTGATCGAAGGAAAATTCCCTGTGCTGGACGCAGTGCGCCGCTTAAAAATTCACGATGTCGGCGGTGTAACGCTTTCGATCGGCATCGGCTGCGGTGCCGGCACCATGTATGGTTGTGAAACGCTGTGCTTACAGGCTTTGGAAATGGCACAAAGCCGCGGCGGCGACCAGGTCGCGATCAAGAGCGTCGGCAATGATTATCGCTTCTTCGGCGGTGTTTCCAACGCAGTGGAGCGGCGCACCAAGGTGCGCGCCCGCGTGGTGGCTTCGGCGCTTTATGAAATGATCGCCGCAAGCTCCAAGGTTCTTTTTATGGGGCACCGGTTTTCCGATCTTGACTGTCTTGGCGCGGCCTACGGTATGAGTACGGTGGCAAGCGCCCTCAAAAAGCCCTGCTATTTGGTGTTTGATCCTCAAAAAACACTGGCACTGCCGTTATTCAAACGGATTACCGCGCAGGATCACAATTGTATTTTTACTGGCGGAAACGATTTGGACGATCTCATAGACGATCACACGCTTTTAATTATTCTGGACGTTCACCGTCCCGATTTTGTTGAAAACCCGGCGCTTTATAAAAAGGTACGCAATGTGGTGGTGATTGACCACCATAGAAAAGCGGTGGATGCCATTTCAAACGCCGTGATTTTTTACCACGAAACCGCCGCGTCCTCGGCCTGTGAAATGGTGACCGAGCTCATTCAGTATATGGACGTGCCGACGCCGTCTCCGCTGGCGGCCGACGCACTGCTCAGCGGTATCATGCTTGACACAAAAAATCTGTGTCTGCACACCGGCGTCAGAACCTTTG
>CADAVL010000163.1 GCA_902791335.1 Oscillospiraceae bacterium | reverse complement strand
TTGCCTTTTACCGTCGGCATTGCACTCATTTTTGAAATACGAAAGTATTCCTGCGAATTCGTGCTTCCCCGAACGAAAAAAGGCAAAAACACAAACTCTCCGACCTGCCATTTAGAAAAATTTCTTATATATCGAAGTCGCAGAGCGCCATAATACGAACGTATTACATGTGATAAGACAAGATCGATTGGAATTTTTCAAATGTCAGGCGTGACGGGTTCGACTCTCGTCAGCCTAAGTATGAATCCTTTGAATGAATTCTATCACGGAAGGGGAGGGGCTGTCAACAAAACGAGTGCGATATTTCAAAAAAATACAAATTGCTTCGCGCGGCCGCCTTTGATGCGTTTGCGGCTTTTACGGTTTTTTGTAAGTTTTTGTAAGATTTTCAAAATAAGGCTTGACATTTCAAAAACAATTATATATAATAGTTAAGTCGCAACGAGGTGTGGCTCAGTTTGGTAGAGCGCTGCGTTCGGGACGCAGAGGTCGCAAGTTCGAATCTTGTCACCTCGACCATGAAAAAGCGCTTAGCATCATAATGCTAAGCGCTTTTTCAGTTATGTTCGCCTTGTGGCGAGTGATATTGCTGCGCAGTGATATCCGGCTTCGCCGGGTGATATTTGCTTCGCGAGTGTGAGGGCGAATATAATATCACTGTGAGCTTTAGCGAACAATATCACTTATGGCCTATGGCTAAAAATATCACACCGAGCACCGCTCGGCATATCACTTGGAGTACGTTAGATTATAATATAAAGAGTGCAAAGCCGGTGGTAAAAAGCAAAATTTCAAACCGTAACGGGGCCAACGCTCGTCAGTCTATCAAAAAAGTGAAAAAAGGCAAAATTTCCACTTGATTATGTGGATATAATGTGTTATAATAACTGTTGCTGTTAGCGACGGCACTGTATGGTAACCGTTAAATAGCTTTTAATATTTGCGCTTGTAGCTCAGTTGGATAGAGCAACTGCCTTCTAAGCAGTAGGTCCTGGGTTCGAATCCCCGCAAGCGTGCCAAACTGAAAGCCGTCCCGTCGGGGCGGCTTTTTACATAAATGGAATTTGGCCTGATTTTATAGTCCGGTGCAGTCGATCCTGTCAATAGTGCTTTTTTAGGCATCAATTTGCAGCAAAACAATTTGTTCTTTTTAGGAGGAAACAAAATGAAAAAAACAACACTCGTTATTATGGCGGCCGGTATGGGCAGTCGGTTCGGCGGCCCGAAGCAGATTGCGCCGGTGGGTCCCTGCGGCGAAAAAATTATTGATTATTCGGTGTTTGATGCCATTCGCGCCGGATTTAACGAAGTGATCTTTGTTTTAAGCGACGCGATCGAAAAGGATTTTAAGGAATGCATTGGGGACAAGGTTTCAAAGCATATTCCCGTAAAATACGCAATTCAGCGGCTTTCCGACCTGCCAAACGGCTACAGCGTGCCTGAGGGTCGCACAAAGCCCTGGGGAACCGGACAGGCCGTGCTTATCTGCAAGGATCTGATCGACGCGCCGTTTACGGTGATCAATGCCGACGATTTTTACGGCCGTCACGGATTCGAGATGCTGCATGACTTTTTGGTCAATATCCAGGAAAGCGAACGCTACAAGATCGCCATGGCCGGATATCACCTTTGCAACACAATCACCGATAAAGGCTCGGTTTCCCGCGGAATTTGCAAAGTGAGCGACGATGGAAAGCTTTTGTCTATTACGGAGCGCACAAAAATTTACACAAAGGACGACGGTATTTATTTTTCGGAAGATGCCTGCGAAGAAAAGCTTGCGGACAATGCGGTGACCTCCATGAATTGCTGGGCGTTCGATCATCGCGTGCTGCCGGAATTTGAAAAGGAATTTGTTCGCTTTTTGGAAAATCTCGGCGATAATCCTTTAAAGGCCGAGTTCTTTTTGCCGAGCGTTGTAAACGATTTGGTAGCAGCCGATAAAGCCGAGGTTTCGGTGCGGATCACCCCGGACAAGTGGTACGGTTTGACCTACGCCGCCGACCGCGAGGACGTAGTGAAGGCGTTGGCACAGCTGACAAAAGAGGGCGTATACCCGGAAAATCTTTGGAATGCATAAAAAGCATTGCACAAAACCTTGCAGCTTGTAGGAAGAAACAAATATAGGAAGTATTGTAGGAACATTCATTTGATTGGAGCAAAATTAGTATGGCAACCGTAGACAATTTAAGAAATATTGCAATCATCGCCCACGTTGACCACGGCAAAACCACCCTTGTTGACGAAATGCTGAAGCAAAGCGGAACCTTTAGAACGAATGAGCAGGTAGTAGAGCGTGTGATGGACTCGAACGCTTTGGAGCGCGAGCGCGGCATCACCATTCTTTCCAAAACCACCAGCGTAATTTATAAGGACATTAAAATCAACATTGTAGATACCCCCGGACACGCGGATTTCGGCGGCGAGGTGGAACGCATTCTTCAGATGGTGGACGGCGTTTTACTGCTGGTGGACGCTTTTGAGGGCTGTATGCCGCAGACGCGTTTTGTGTTGAAAAAAGCGCTGGCACTCGGCAAAAAGCCGGTGGTGGTCATCAATAAGATCGACCGCCCCATGGCGCGTCCTGCCGAGGTGATCGACGAGGTGCTGGATCTGTTTATTGAACTGGGCGCCGACGACGAGCAAATTGATTTTCCGGTGGTGTATGCGTCGGGCAGAGATGGCTACGCCTCTTTGAGCGCAAGTGAAAAGGGCACCGACTTAAAGCCCTTGTTTGAAACGATCATTTCGGCCATTCCGGCACCTGAAGGCGATCCGGACGGCCCGTTGCAGCTGCTGTTTTCCAATATTGACCACGATGATTACGTGGGCAAGATCGGCATTGGCCGCGTGGAGCGCGGCAGTATCCACGTGGGTCAGAATGTGGTGCTTTGTCACACCGACGGGACGACCTCCCGCGCAAAGATCACAAAGCTTTACGAATTCTCCGGCTTAAAACGCGTGGAGACCGAAAGCGCCGGTCTTGGTGAAATTGTATCGGTTTCCGGCATTGCAGACCTGAATATCGGCGAGACAGTGTGCGACCCCGAGCATATTGAACCGCTGCCCTTTGTAAAGATCGACGAGCCCACACTTTCCATGAATTTTATGGTGAACAATTCACCGTTTGCCGGCAAAGAGGGCAAATTTGTGACCTCCAGAAATCTGCGCGAGCGGCTGTTTAAAGAGGTGGAAACCAACGTCAGCCTTCGCGTGGAGGAGACCGACTCGGCCGATTGCTTTAAGGTGTCCGGCCGCGGAGAACTGCACCTTTCCATTTTGATTGAAACCATGCGCCGCCAGGGCTACGAATTCCAGGTTTCACCGCCGAATGTTATTTACAAGCGCGATGAAAACGGCAAGCTTTTAGAGCCGATCG
>CADAVL010000162.1 GCA_902791335.1 Oscillospiraceae bacterium | reverse complement strand
AGCCATAAAGATCGCACCGAGCATCAGTCCGCCCGACAGAATTGCAGCCAACGGATCGCGCCCGAAGACCTCGCTTAAAAGGAATACCGTGCCGATAAAGCAAAGCGGAATGGTGGGGGTGATCACCCGCCTTATAACAATATAAATACCGCCGAGAAGCAAAAGCGCGGCACAGGTTTCGCCGATACAGCCGCCGTGCAGACCCAAAAGCAGCTGCAAATAGTCCGGTTCACTGCCTGTGGTTGCCAGCGGTGTTGCCGTGGAAACCGCGTCTACCTTGGTAAACCATACAAACGGCTGCGTCCAGGTAGTCATTTGCTTGGCAAAAGAAACCATTAACACAATTCTTCCAACAATAGCAGGGTTGGCAAAGTTCTGCCCAATGCCGCCAAACATCATTTTTACCACAACGATTGATGTTGCCGCACCGATCGCCGCCATCCAGACCGGCAGCTGCGGTGGCAGATTCAGCCCCAACAAAAGTCCTGTAACCACCGCGGAAAGATCTTTTAAAGAGCTTGGCCGTCTTAACGCCTTGCAGCAAAGAAATTCCGAAAGCATGGCCACTGCTACCGTGGTGAAGACCAACAAAATGGCGTGCGGTCCGAAAAGGACAAAGCCCATGAGCGTGGCCGGAATTAAGGCAATGATCACGTCCAGCATAATGCCGGCCGTGGAGTCTTCGTGTAAAACGTGCGGAGAATGTCCGACTTTTTTCAGTTCCATAAAGCTTTAAATTCTCCTTTCTTATCTCTTTTTCAGCGCCAGCTTCGCCCGACGCATGGTTTGTGTGACCGGCAGCTTTGCAGGGCAGGAAAACGAGCAACAGCCGCATTCAATGCAGTAATCGGCATAAAGTCTGCCCACGTCTTCTATATCCTCGCGCCGTAAAGCGGCGGCAATGCGGAACGGATAAAGTCCCATAGGACAGGCGGCAGCGCACCTTCCGCAGCGAATGCAGGTGGCGGACGGCGGCAGATCCGCTTCTTTCTTTGTAAAGCACAAAATAGCGTTGTTTTGCTTTAACACAGGCAGATCCGTTGACGGTACAGCCGCGCCCATCATAGGACCGCCCATAATAATTTTTTCGGGTTCTTCGCTGAATCCGCCGCAAAAATCAATAATATCGGAGGCGCTCGTTCCAATCGGCACCAACACATTCTGCGGATTTTTTATGGCGCCGCCTGCTACCGTCAGGCGCTTTCTTGTCAGCGGCATACCGGTTCTCAAATATCGGCTGATCATGGAAATACTGGTGACATTCATCACCACACAGCCAACGTCGGCCGGCAGTTTTCCAAGCGGTAATTTCCGTCCGGTTGCCGAATAGATCAGCATTTTTTCCGCGCCCTGCGGATAGCGGCTTTTCAGCTTCATAATGGTCACGCGGTTTTCCGTGTCCTGACGGTCGGCCGCGATATTGTAAAGCACGCGGATAGCTTCGGGCTTGTTGTCCTCCACCGCAATGATCACGCGCTCAAATTTCATCAATCGCAAAAGTGTAAACACGCCGTCCATAATATCTTCGGGGTGTTCCAGACACTCGCGGTCGTCCGCCGTGATGTAAGGCTCGCACTCCGCGGCGTTGATGATCAAGGTATCCAGCGGCTTGTCCGCCTGCCTTGTCAGCTTGACATGGGTTGGAAATCCGGCACCGCCGAGACCGACCAAGCCCATTTCACGAACGGCGGCCACCAGCTCCTGCTCCGTTTTGGGATCGTGGGGCTTCAGTTCGGGATCGAGGGCGTTTTTTCCGTCCGATTCGATCTCCACCGCCTCAATGGTGCGGCCGTCAGCCACAACCGCCGGTTTGATCGCGGTAACCTTGCCGGAAACGCTCGCATGAATGGGCGCCGAAACAAACTGATCCGAATCGCCGATCTTTGTGCCGACAAAGACCTCGTCGCCCACCGATACTGTAGGCTTGCACGGCGCGCCGATGTGCTGCTGCATGGGGATAACCACCTTTTTAACATCAGAAAAGAAGACGGTTTCACACGCTGCTGTGTCCTTGTGCTGGGGCGGATGCACGCCGCCGCGGCAAACGCCTTTCGGCTTTGTGAATTCCAGATCCTTTTTCATACACAAATCCTCCGATTTTTAGTCTGCACCGCTCTTAAAAAACGCATGGCAAGGCACAAAGCGGCAGCCCCCGCGCCGTTCGGGTGTCAGGCATAGATTGAAAAAACGATACACAATTTCATATATTATAGCACATTCGAGCCCGAGTTTTCAAGGAATGTCGGAAATTTAACGAATCCGGCCGCAAAAATCACCGATCCCCCACACAAATTTCAACCTTGCAAGCCAATTTTCTGCATGGTATAATGAATGTGATATATAAACTTATGATGCGTGAAAGAAACTTTTCGCGGAGGTTCCTATGAATTTTAAACTGCCGCAAGCGGTCATTTACATTTTAAATACGCTGGAAAGCGCCGGATACGAGGCCTACTGCGTGGGCGGCTGCGTGCGCGATCTCATTCGCGGCAAGACCCCTGCCGATTACGATATCGCCACCAAAGCGCCCGTGGAGGAAATTGAACGGATATTTCCCCACACTGTGCCCACCGGCATTCAGCACGGCACGGTCACGGTGCTGATCGACCACCAACCCTTTGAGGTAACGCGCTACCGCGTGGACGGCGAATATCACGACCACCGCCGACCGGACTCGGTGGAATTTACAAACAGCTTTATAGAAGATCTTTCCAGGCGCGATTTCACCGTAAACGCCATGGGTTTCAGCCCGCTGCACGGCCTTTGTGACCCGTTCGGCGGCTGTGACGATATCAAAGCCGGCATACTCAGAGCCGTGGGCGAGCCTCAAAAGCGCTTTTTTGAGGACGCACTGCGGATTTTGCGCGCCGTGCGGTTTTCAAGCGTGTTAGGCTTTACCATTGAGCCGAAAACCTTTGCGGCTGCCCTCCGTGCCGTACCGTTTTTAAACGATATCAGTGCAGAGCGCGTCACGGTGGAACTTTTAAAGACCCTCGGCGGAAAACGTCCCTCTGCCCTTCTTGCGATCTTGCAAAACGGCGGATTTTCTTCGCGCGGTATAAAATGGGATATTTCTTCGTCGCACGGCGAAAAATGCGATATAAAAACCAACAACGCTATAGCACGTGATGAAAGAACCGGCGAACGATCAAAGCGAAATATCAAGGACAATGATTCGCCGCCGCAAGACGTACAAGACGGCGGCGCGCTCGCGCCCTTGGACCGCCTGCCGAACGACCGCCTTTTACGCATGGCGGCACTTTTATACCTGACAAAATCAAACCCCGACGATTGTCTAAAGGCTTTGCGGTTCAGCAACAGCGACGCGCAAAGGGTGATCGCTTACCACGAAGTCTTTTGTGAGGACGACCTCACCCTGCCGCAAATGAAACCGCTTTGCGCTGTTCTTCGGTACGAGGGGCTGCTGCTTGCGGCCGAGGGCTTTGGCATTTTAAAGGGTCG
>CADAVL010000161.1 GCA_902791335.1 Oscillospiraceae bacterium | reverse complement strand
CAGCAGAATCTCCGTTGGCTGTGGTATTTTTTGACAGATAGAATGAACCGGTCATGTAAGAGTTCGTATAGGTTGAGGCAGTGTCGGAGATATACACGCTTCTGACACCCAACTGATTGGGATTTACGCGCAGCAGTCCGGTGGAATATTCCATTGTGTTTTCCTGAAACAGCAGGAAATCCTTTGTAATGCTGTTTTGGGATACTTTAAAGGAATAGGTTCGGGGCTGCTTTAATATTTTGCGGTAAATGTTGGCGGAATACGGACGCATGATCATGGCAGGAATCGTTGTTTCCTTTGTGATGGTCTGCGAAGCATTTGATACGGGATACATCAGATTTTTGCCGCAGCGAAGCACTGTGCAGGCTTCTTTTGCTGTGATGTATATCCACTTAGCGATGTCGGCGTTTGAAAACTGGTAAAGGCTTGCACCCTCTAATGCGACATAATCCTGCGATTCGGCAAAAAATGGAGCTTTATTCCTCATTGTGAGGCACCCCTCTCACCGCAGCCTGAACACTGTCACCGTCACTAAAAAATATAATCGCATATTTCATATTGACTGCCGGCACGAAAATTCCGTTAACGCATTCGGTTCCGGTGAAAAATATTGTATCTGGATAATCTACCGCCGATGCTGTTGCGCCGCTTATGAAATATAATTCTGAGCAGTACCCGGCCGAAACGGTTTCGGGTAAATTCAAACTGAGCTGTGTTTGAACGCCGCGGAAATATTTTGCATTGTCAAGAAGTGTAAGTGTGGTGGTAGAGAGCTGATCCACCGGTGCAAGTGCTTCGTTCAGCCGCTCAGCGGAAATGTCTGTTTCTAAACTAAGCCCTGCAATCGTTCTTGCTTCGTCCACTTTTTCGTCAAGCTTTAACCGCCGTATGGTTACCAAGCCAAAATTGCCTATGCTTGTCACCTTGCTGTTTTTGAAGTTAAGCGTAATAATCGGATTTTCACATGTCGTTGTTGCCGTAAACGATGCCCAGTAGGCTCCGTCCTTGTAGCTTGGTGTCATTTCAATGTCTTTGACGATCAGCTTAGGGTCACCGGCCGCTGAGTTCGGATCAATTGTAGGCGTTGCTACAACGCTGATGTTATAGTTCTTTTCGGCAATAAGATTTAAGCCTTTCCACATAGTGAACATTACATAAACTCCGGTTTCATCGCCTCCTGAGTTCCAGCCTAATTTTTCGGACTTAAATGTGTTGTAAGTCGGATTTACAGCGTCATGCAGCACCGCTGTCGCGGCGTCCTTATAATTTTTTGTTGCGGTTCTGTCTTCTGCTGTTTTGACCGCATCAGAAGAAGCACTGGCAGCCGATGCAGAAGCGGCAGAGGCCGCATTCTCGGCTGATGTGCATTTTTCAGCAGCGATCTCAGCCTTATCGGTTGCGTTTTCCGAAGCTGCTAATGCATTGTTTGCGGCGGCTTGTGCCGCGTTTGCCGATCCCAAAGCACTGCTTGCGCTTTCACTCGCGACGCCGCTGGCGTTCGTGGCAGAAAGTGCACTGCCGGTCGCGGATTCTGCGCAATCTTTGGCGGCGGCTTGGCTTAGGCTGGCCGATTTTGCACTATCTTTCGCGGCTTCGGCAGCTTTTTCAGCGCTATCTTTCGCGTTTAACGCCTGCTTCGCAAGCGCACTCACATCTTCAAAATCCGGGTCCTCATCGGCAGTAGGATTTTCCACGAGCCAATAGCTGAGCGTCGGCGTGGATTTGATAACAGTGGTTTCGCCGTCGTCAATTTTAGAAATAATTACGGTCGTGCTGCATTGACCGCCCGCCATGGTGACCGCACGTGGTATTGAATAGTCGAATTCAAGTGAAGTCACATCGGAGGTGGTATCTATCACAGACACCGCACTGCTGTGAAAGGCTCCGAATGCGTCCTGTGTTTGCACCCGAAACACGCAGTTGTTGCCGGCCGGAATGTTGAGACCGTTAAGCACAAAATGAATTTCTGTAGCGGCCATTTCGCCTTGCTGTCCCGCCTTTGGCACAGAAGCCGGCGCAATTGTAGCGCCGCTCTCTGTAAAGTCAACCGTGCAATTAATTTTTTGTTTAATCATTTATTTAGCTGCTCCTTTACCCATTTTTCGATTAGTTCTGCATTGTCCGCTTTCATGCGTTTTTCAATGGTGATCATCACCTCCTTTTGCTTTTCGGTCAAGTCGTTATTTTGATTGATCGCGCGCACCTTGGCATTTCGGCCGCCGTCCGCACTTTCAAGGGTGGCAAAGTATTCGCCCGGCGTGATCCCGGCTTCTGTTGCCAGCTTTACTTTAAGATTTCGAACGGTCATATCAAAGATATTTTCGCTGTTTTCCTGCTCGTCCTTTGCATAAGCGTTTATTTTTCTGAGCACACTGGCCTTTTCATCGGGGTTTAAAAGTTTGTATGCAGCCCTTGCGTAAACGGTTTCGCGGTATTCTTTTGCCGGCACTGCCGCAGCCTTTTCAACCTGCTTCTTTTGCTTTGCTTCCTGTTCGGCTTCCTCGGCGGTTTTATAACCTTTTATTGCGTCCACCACCATGTCTACACTGAACCCGTCCGCCGTGATCTCTTCCACAAGGTCGTTATATTCCGCCTCGGCGGCGGATCGGGATTCCGCATCAGCACTGGAGCGTTCCTTAAAGAGCTCGTGCGCTTCGGGTATGCGGTCGTCGTTTTCGCGCAGCTGGGCAATCAACCCCGACCGAATGCTGCTTTCCGTCTTGCCGGCTTTCAACATATCGTTCCAAAGCCGCTCATATTTGTCGCGGTTGCCGTTTACGGCCGCTTCATACATGGAAGAGCAAATCTCTTTATTACTTCGTTCGTAGGAGCGAATGATCAGCGATTCATCGGCGGCACCGGCCGTGTTATTCCATATGTCCACCGCTTCACGCATTAAATTTTTAATTGGAAGTCCTGTTGTGTTAGAAATTGCGTCCGCCGCAATGCCAATTGTTCCGTAAAGCGTGCGATTGCTCGGATTTTCCTTTCCGGTAAGACTGTTACTGATCGTTTTTAAAAGCACGCCGATTCCTCTGATGTCGTCCTCCCACCAACTGTACACCGATTCGGAACCGTAATCCGTCACAAGCGCGTCGTAAAGCTGGTTGACGCCGGGGATCTGTGACAATGGATTGATGTTTCTGACGATATTGGAATTCAAAAATTCTTTCAGATTTTCAAGCGGTGTTTTATCCGTGCTGAAATCACCAATCAGGTGGTTTATAAAGCTGTCAAGAAAGCTCTCCCGGTCCTTGTCACGCCATGCGTCAGACACGGAATTGACTATGGCATTAAACAATGCGTTCACGGCAAGCGCAGTAATGCTTTTGCGAATCTGTCGGCCACATTGCGCCCAGGCATCTTTTTTGCTTGCACCGGCACGACGCAGCGCCGAATACTGGTCATAACAGTCCATTAAAACATTAAAGGAAAGCACCGGCTCGGCCATGTATGCGGAATTGAATTTTGCCAAAAAGCCGGCGTTCCGCATGCCCTGCGACCGAGTCAGCACGCTGTCAACGACCTGCGTTCTATAGACCACCTCTGTCAGTTTTTGAGAAA
>CADAVL010000160.1 GCA_902791335.1 Oscillospiraceae bacterium | reverse complement strand
TCTCCTGACGTTTTTTCTTATCCGGTTCGACTTCTTCCAAGAAGACAAAGAAGTCACAGAAAACATCTTCGACTGCGAGCGCTACATCGTCAAAGAGCAGCAGTACCGCTCAAAAAACAACCGCTTAAAGACGAAAGATTAAAGATAAATTGTTAAAGACGAATCGTTGGGCCCCGAAACGGATGGCTGAGTGAATTTAAAACGTAAAAAAACACCGGCTGCGACGGTTTGAGAATTTCCAAACTGTCGTGACCGGTGTTTTCATTTGGTTTATATTGGGGTTTTGTGGGCTTTTGTAAGGGCTTTTCTCGGCGCCGATATGCTCGATTGAAACGATGATTATAAAAGGCACAAAAACGTCCCAAAATTTACGCCTAAGAATTATTTTTGCGACGCGATGATCTGGCGAATATCTCTGCCGTCGAACAGCAGGGGGGTATAGTTGCCGATCAATCTTGACGCAATGCGCTGAGAATAGCGCTCCTGAATTTCTTCCATGGAAAGATTTGTGTTGATGATGGTGGATTTTTTGGAAAGAATGCGCGAGTTGATTACCTCATAGATCGCGGTTTTTCCAAAAGCGGTCAGAAATTCCGTGCCGAGATCGTCCAGCACTAAAAGGTCGCACTGGGCTACGGCGTCGTAGAAGCTGAACGACGGAGTTGCTCTGCTGAATTTTTCACGCTGGAGTTTATTTAAAAGATCCTCGGCGCTGGCATAAAAAACGCCGAACGCGCGGTCGATCACCGCGTTGGCCGTTGCAATGGATAAATGAGTCTTGCCAAGTCCCGTGCCGCCAACCAGCAAAAGATTTTCGCCGGTTGGAAATGCCTTTGCAAAGTTTTCAAGATAAGCTTTGACCTTTTCCATTCGAAGCCGAGGCGAAACCTTTCCGGAAGCTTCCTTTGGATAATAGTCCAGAGAAAAATTATCAAACCGGGAATCCTCAAAAGGCGCCGACTGATTAAGCATTTTCAGCTGAATCAATCGCGCAAGCTTTACCGTGCAGTCGCAATAGCGGTTATTCAAAACGCCTTCGTCACGGCATTTCTCACAGGAAAAAGGAACCTCGTAATCCGCCGCAGAAAAAAGGCTTTCCCGCTCGGCGTGCAGGGTAACCGCTCGATCTTTCAGCGTATTTAAGGCCTCTTTGTTGCCACTCAAGGTAGCGTTTGCAATTTTCGGCCCCATGCTTTTCAGCTCGTTGTCAATTTCTCTTACGCGCGGAACGTCATTATAAAGCTTTAAAAGCATCCGTTCGCGCAGCAGATCGTTTTTTTGGCGCAGTTGGCGCTTTTCTTCCATTGCTTCGTTGTAAATTGCTTTTGAATAACCCATAATATCTCCCTTTAAGCCGCGCCGATTTTGCTTTGTGCAGGATCGAACGGTCAGCTTTTTATATTGTGGCTTTTGCAGCTTGTGTTTTACTCTGTAAGGTTTTATTTTTCACCCGGCAGCTTATTTAAAACATCGTTGAAAAGCGCCATGTCGTAAGAGGCGTTGCCGCCTGCCTTTTGCGCTTTTTTATCGTCCTCGGCAGTTTTGAGCTTTTCAATATCCTCGGCCGTTTTTACACCGGCTTTGTGCCAACTTTCAATAATCTTTTTTATGTAGGCAAACGAAACCTTGGCCGTGGCGTCCACGCAAGCGTCGTAGGCGAGCTTTAGTATCGGTCCGTCATAGCCGTAATCATGCACCCAGGTGTAAGCCATTTCGGTTTCCTTGGCGCTTGGCAGACGACGGTCGATGCCCATGGCGCGCTCCACCGTGTGCCAGGCGCTTTTTCTTGCGTGGTAAAGGTTGATCTTTTCCTCTGCGTCGGCCAGGGTAGAAACGCCTTCGTTGATCCACGAAACGGCCGTCCGCTCAATAAATCCAACCGTGGCTTTGCCCTCGGAAACGGCAAAAGCGATCAGCATGAGAATGACCTCAACCTCCATGCCTTCATCATCGTGCAGCCAAACAAGGGTAGACGACTCGCTCGGCTTTAAAGGGCGCGAAAACTTTAATTGTGCTTCTCTCAGCATAAACGCAATTTCCGGCGACTGTGCACCGCGGCGGACGATCTCTTCTCTGGAGGGCTTGCGAATTTCCGGACGGATCTTTAGCTTTGCCGGTTTTGCGCTGTCGTCGGTTTTTTCGGCGACGGATTTTTTCGGCACAGCTTTTCCGGTATTTTTTTCCTCCGTATTCAAAAGCACGCCTGCGTCCACCCAATAATTCAGCGCGTCCAACACGTCCGGCTCGGAAATATGAAGCGCCTTTGAAATATTTTCGGGTTCAATCTGTCCGTTTCTGAGGGCAAGCAGCAGCACCTTTAGCTGAATGGCACCGGCAAGCTTTAATCCACGGTCGGCCACCGATGCCGGCACGGCAAACATGCTGCTGTATTCACTTGGATTTACCGTATAGGCCATGGTTTAACCTTCCTCAATCATTTCTTTCATGCTGTAAAGTCCGGCCGGTCTTCGGCTTATAAACCTTGCCGCGCTCACTGCACCCACCGCAAACACGTTTTTGGAGCGTGCGGAATGCGAAAGCTTAATAATTTCATCGTTTCCTGCAAATATCACTTCGTGCTCGCCCACAATGTTGCCGCCGCGAACGGAATGAATGCCGATCTCATTCGGCTCGCGCTTTGCGCGGGTGGCGTGGCGGTCGTACTGATAGCGCATGGTGTTGTGCCGCACCTCGTTTATGGCGTTGGCCAGCATATAAGCCGTGCCGCTCGGTGCGTCGATTTTTTGATTGTGATGCTGTTCTATAATTTCAATGTCAAAATCCGTGCCTAAAACGGCCGCGGCTTTTTTTGAAAGCTCCAAAAGCAGATTGACGCCGAGCGACATATTAAAGGAACTGAATATCGGCACTTTTTTGGAAGCTTTTTGAATGGCTTCCTCCTGTGCTTTTGAAAGTCCTGTTGTGCCGATGACCGCCGCAATCCCGTGGCTTTCGGCGTAGCTTAATGTAGCGTCGGTGCTGTCGGGGTTGGAAAAATCAATGATGACATCGCCGGGCTCCGTAATATCAGTAATATTTTCATAGATCGGATAAGGACGGTTGACATCGCGGAACTTGTCAACACCGGCGATGATTTTCAGGTCGTTTGAATTTCCAATGTGGGCAGTAATGGCGGCGCCCATTTTGCCGCTGCAGCCCACCAAAATAATTTTAAGCATTTTTACCCTTCCTTAAATGTAAAAAACGGTTGAATAAACGAAAAAGATATAATATAATAAATGTATTAATACAGTAAAGGAGGCGAAACAATTGTTTGGAATAATAGGAAGTGTTATATTTGGAGTTATTTCAATTGGAGCATGGATTGAAGAAGATAATAGAAAGCAAAGGTCTCGATCTTATGCTAAAGAAAATGGAAATAAATATTATTTTGATAATAATGGTGTAATGAGACATGTTGGTAATAATAAAAAATACACTTCAAAAGAAATACATAATACATTTAACAACGATGCAAAAATGAATGATATAAAACAATATTATAATAAAGAATATTGGGGAGTTCCTGATTTATTAAATGGAGGAATAACATACCATACTGTCGAACTTTTTTTGACAAAAGAAGAAGCTATA
>CADAVL010000159.1 GCA_902791335.1 Oscillospiraceae bacterium | reverse complement strand
ATTTCAGCGCGTGGGCAGCCTTATTTGCGCGCCGGACGTGGAAAACGTCCAAGCTTTAAAAAAAGCGTTCCGCTTTTTTAAAAGCCGCCGCCTTTTAGGCGGCGGCGCGCAAATAAGGCTGCCCACGCGCTGAAATTTCGGGGCTTTGACACAAAAAGCTGCCGTCCGCCTGCGTGCCGCACGCAGAAATCCGCCCAAGAAAACTGAGCCCACCAGCCGAAGGTTGCTCCACAATTTATAAAAGCACTATTTTCTGTTTTTCGGCAGATCCATGTTTGGCGAATGCCCCGAAAAGGCCTTATAAGCTCTCGAAAAATACGAGAGGTTGCGAAACCCACATAAAAACGCACTTTCCGAAACGCCGGCCTTGCCCGATTTTATCAGCGCCATCGCCTTTTCCAGCCGCACGTGATTTAAGTGCGAAAGCACCGTACTGCCGGTAACTTCTTTAAAAATATGGCAAAGATAGCACTTACTTAGATTTATAGCATTGCAAATATCCGAAACCGTGATCGGTTCTTCGCAGTGTTTATAAATGTAGTCCACCGCGGCACGCACGGAGAGCAGCTTTTGGCCGGCGCCCGATTTTTCAGCGTTTTCCTGCCCAATCGTCGCCTCACGGGAGAGCAGGGCAATCAGCGCGCGGGCGTACCCTTGCGCGGCCGCCTCATAATGCGGCGATTTTTCTGCAATTTCCTCGCTGACCGCGTGAAACAGCCGAACCGCCTTTTGGGAATTGCTCAGATACGGAAAAAACTCGCAGCCACTCCAAAGATCATCGTCCGGAATCATGCAAAAATAGGTGCAATCCCCGTTTTCCGGACGAATGGTGTGCAGCCGGTTTCCTTCGATCACTGCAATTTCCCCCACCGTTGCCGAAACCGTCACCGCGTCCGATTGCACAGAGGCCGCTCCTTTTGTCATCAGCAGAAATTCCGGATTTTTGTGCCAGTGCGCCGGCACTTCGTTCCCGACGTTCAGCTCATTATGATGAAAGATCATTTTAAGCTTTCGGTCGGTTATAAAATATTCGTAAGACATTATTAATAAGAGCCTCCGGTCAAAAAGCGGTTGTATCGGCCCAAAAGCTCAAACACCGCTTTTTTTAGAAATCCTTTCACCGCAATTATAGCACGACTTTTTCAAAAAAGCAATATAGTGTTAATAATCAGCAATAACCGCGCTTTACTTTAAGAAAATTCGGCAATATAATATAGGCAGAATAAAATTTATTTCGAAAGGACGGATCTTTATGTATCAGTTTCCCATTGGCGTCATGACCGATTCTTTCCGCCTTCCTTTTTTTGAAGCCTTAAAAAAAGCAAAAGAGGTCGGTGCAAAAGGCATTCAGGTCTACACAACAAAAGGCGAAATGGCACCCGAAAATCTCACTCCCCAAAAAAGACGTGAAATTTTGAACGCCGTGAAAGACGAGGGCCTTGTGATCTCCGCTTTGTGCGGCGACTTCGGCAAGGGCTTTGGCAACCGCCGGGAAAATCCGGAGCTTATCGAGCGTTCACGCAGAGTTCTGGAGCTGGCGCGGGAGCTTGAATGTAATATCGTCACCACACACATCGGCGTTGTGCCGGAATCAAAAACGCATGAACGCTATAAGGTCATGCAGGAGGCCTGCTTTGAGTTAAGCCGTTTTGCCGACGATATGCAAGCGCATTTTGCCATTGAAACCGGTCCGGAACGCGCCGAGGTCTTGAAAGAATTTTTAGACAGTCTTCACTCGCGTGGCGTCGCCGTAAATTTGGATCCGGCCAATTTTAAAATGGTCACCGGCGACGATCCGGTCAAAGCAGTCTATCTCTTAAAAGACTACATCGTGCATACCCACGCAAAGGACGGCATCAAGCTGCGCGAATGCGATCCGGAAGTGATCTATGGCATGATCGAAGAGGAGATTGAACGCGGCGCGGCCTTCCTTGAAACGCCGCTCGGCGAGGGCTCTGTGGATTTTCCGAATTACCTGAAAGCTCTTTCCAATGTGGGCTATAAGGGATTTTTAACCATCGAACGCGAAGTCGGCGACGATCCGCAAAAGGATATTGAACTTGCGGTCCGTTTCCTGAAAAAGCAATTGGAGGCTTGAAAGTGATGAAAAAACTAAAGGTTGCCGTCATCGGCGTTGGGAATATTTCGCAGTTTCATATTGAAGCATATATGAAGAATCCAAATGCAGAGCTTTACGCTTTTTGCGACATCAACGAAAAAACATTAAATGCGAAAGGCGCGCAGTACGGCGTAGAAAGACTTTATCTTGACAAAGACAAAATGCTGTCCGAGCTGCCGGAGATCGACCTCGTTTCGGTTTGCACCTGGAACAGCGCGCACGCCGAATGCACCATTGCGGCCTTAAATGCCGGCAAAAACGTGCTGTGCGAAAAACCAATGGCCTTAAACGCCGAAGAAGCTGCGGCCATGGTGGAAGCGGCGCAAAGGAACAACCGTCTTTTAATGATGGGCTTTGTCCGAAGATTTGGCAATGACGCGACTGTTTTAAAGGATTTCATCGACGCAGGCGATATGGGCGAAATTTATTACGGCAAAGCGTCTTATTTACGCAGAGCCGGCGCACCGAGCGGATGGTTCGGCGACAAATCGCGCGCAGGCGGCGGCCCATTGATCGACATCGGCGTTCACGTTTTGGATCTCTCCCGCTATCTTGCCGGTTCTCCAAAACCGGTATCGGTCTACGGCGCCACATTTTATAAGCTCGGCAACCGCAAGGATATTAAACTGCGCGGCAACTATCTTTCTGCCGGAGATGAAAGCAATGAGGTCTATGATGTTGAGGACCTCGCCACCGCCATGATCCGGTTTGATAACGGTTTTGTGCTGAGCCTTGAAGCAAGCTTCAGCCTGAATATCGGCGGCGATGTTGGTGAAATTCAGCTGTTCGGCACAAAGGGCGGCGCAAAAATTGATCCGCAGCTGCATCTTTACACCGAGCAAAACGGGTATTTGACCAACGTGGAATTTGATGCCCCGACAGCCCTGAATTTTAACGGACTGTTCGATAATGAGATCAATCATTTTGTCGATTGCTGCAAAGACGGCCGTGAGTGCCGTTCTCCGGGTACCGACGGCGTAGAGGTTGCCAAAATCTTAGACGCGATTTACCGTTCCGCAAAAACAGGCCACGAAGTAGCGCTTTAAATCAGAAGCAGATATACATATATAAATAGGAGAATATATTAAACCGATTTTTGATCTTTTCTCAGTGCTTTGGGCGATGTGCTTTTAAGGCAGGAAAAGCGGAACGTCCAAAGGCCATAAATCGGGCGAACCGGCAGCCGCAACTTTCTTTATATTGCAGCTGTCGGTTCCGGTTTGCAAAGACAAACCTTAATCGGGGGCTTTATGTGCAGCCGCACAAATGTCACTTTACCATACTATATATTGGGGTTGTCCCACCGTTCGACACAATTTGCCGTGCCACATAATTTTTTCAAAAAATTTTTCAAAAAAAGTGTTGACAAACGCCCTTAGAAGTGGTAATATAATCAAGCTGACCCAAACGAGGGTAGGCGCTGAACCTTGAAAATTAAACAACGATGACAAACAAGATATAGGACCCGATTAATTCTTGAAAAAGTAATTCAGGAAACAAAAGATAACGTTAGCGTTATAAAGAAATTAAGAGCTAAGGCTTTTAAAATATGATTGT
>CADAVL010000158.1 GCA_902791335.1 Oscillospiraceae bacterium | reverse complement strand
GGTTGGCAAGGCCGAGAAAGTCTTTAGAAAAAATCTAAATAAATCCGCCGTCAACAACGAGATTTTGCCCGGTAATAAATCCCGATTTTTCATTGTCGGCCAAAAAGAGCGCCGCTCCGGCAACATCACAGGGATTTCCGAGCCTTTGAAGCGAAGCGTCTGCTTGTAGCTCTCTTAATATATCACCACCGAGTGCCTCGTTCATTTTTGTATTGATTACGCCGGGGGAGATCGCGTTCACACGAATGCCGCTGGGCCCCAGTTCCTTGGCAAGCGCTTTTGTGAGCCCGATCAGGCCGGCTTTGGAAGCAGAATAAGCGACTTCGCACGAAGCGCCGCTCACGCCCCACATCGAAGAAATATTAATAATAGAACCGCTCTTATTGCAAAGAAAATCCGGCAAAAACGACTTGATCAAATAAAAAGGGGAGGAGAGGTTCAAAGACAGAAGCCGGTCCCAATCTTCAAACGATACATCATTGATCGGTGCAATTTTAGAAATTCCGGCGTTGTTGATCAGCACGTCGATTGAGCCGAATCGCTCGATAAAACGGTCACGCAGAAAAACACACGCCTTTTTGTCTAAAAGATCGGCGCAAAAGATTTCCGCATCGCCGCCGTTTTCTAATATTTTTGCTTTCAGCTGTTCGGCGCTTGTTTTGTTGTGGCAGTAATGAATGCCAACGCGGTATCCGGCGTTTGAAAAGTGCTCGGCGATCTTGGCGCCGATGCCGCCGCTGGCGCCGGTAATTAATACGCAAGGTTGCATAGCTTTCTCCTGAAATTTTTTAAAAAATATTTTTTATTATTATAGCCGAAAATTCCCGCCGCGTCAACTACCGGTGGTTGACATAACACCGGTGTATAACTAAATCCTGTGGTTTACATAATAAGTTTACATAAAATATAAGATTTTTCCGCAAAAGTGGTTGACATAATGTTTTTTATGTAGTATGATATTAAATACTTGCGGCGATCAAGATGCTTTTGCGCTGTTTTCAAGCAAAAATAACTTCGCCGGCGGTTCCCGATTTTTTATTCTGCATATCTTTTCAAAACCGTTCATAGAATGCTTATAGAGTTTTCTAAGATTAAGGACGGTGTTGAAAATTGATCGGGACAACCTTTAATTTAAGACGCGGCGGCATTCGGCGTTTTCGCGTGCCGGACGGAATTATCATCTTTTCGGCGCTCGCTTTTTTGATCGGCTATCTGATCGGCGTGTTTTTAATTGCAGGGAATAACGCGGTGTTTTTAAGCTTTTCCAAAGCGCAGTTTCAAGGGCTTTTATCTTTGAAATCGGGTGCCGGATTTTTGCGGCATACTTTTATGCGTTTTTTGTCTTTTTTGCCGTTTATGGTCGGCTGCTATTTCTTCGGTACAAGCATTCTCGGCTGCGCCTTTGTACCGGCGGTTTTGGTGGTGTACGGCTTAAATCTCGGCACGCTGATCTCGTATATCTACCATGTTTACGCTTTGAGCGGCATGGGATTTACGGCGCTTTTAATTGCACCCTTCGCCATTTTAAGTGGATATATTTTGGTGTTGGCAGCAAGAGAATCCTTAGGTTTTTCCGACAGGGTTTTAAAGAACGCCCTACCGCACGGCACTGCGTTCAATCTTTCAAACGATTTTAAAATCTACACCATTCGATATATTTTTCTGCTGGTTTTTTGTCTGCTTACGGCAGTGCTGGACGCTTTTTGTAATCTGATCTTCTTCAGATATTTTAAATTATAATTTTTTCCTATGGAAATGAGATGCTATGAGGGACTTTTCAAATGAATTCCGTTCATATCTTAGCTGTGTGAAACGGTCGTCAAAAAATACAATTGAATCGTATATGCGCGATCTGGAGCGATACTGCGCCTTTTTGCAAAAATCGTTGGTTGAGGATACAACCACCGTGTCAAGTGCGCTTTTGCAGCAGTACATAGATTCGTTATATCAAGAGGGAAAGTCCGAAGCCACGGTGACAAGAATCGTTTCGACCTTAAAAGGCTATTATCGGTTTTTGCAGTCGATCGAGGTCTGTTCGCAGCCGCCCACGGAAAATCTTCACCGGCAGCATAAGGCCGAAAAGAAGTTGCCGGAAATACTCGATTATAAGGAAGTCCAAAAGCTTTTGGAGCAGCCGGACACCGGCGACTTAAAAGGGATTCGTGACAAAGCCATGCTGGAGCTGCTTTATGCCACCGGTATTCGGGTGTCGGAGCTGATCACCTTAAATGTGGAGGACATTAATCTGCCCGTTGGCATTGTTCATTTAAAAAGCGCGAAATCCGAGCGCATTGTGCCGTTGTATAAAGAGGCTGTAAAGACCCTATCGCTTTATTTAACGCAGGTGCGGCACATTATTATTGCAGACTCAAAGGTTAAGCGCCTTTTTACCAATATGAACGGTGCGGATCTGACGCGCCAAGGCTTTTGGAAAATTATCAAAGGCTATGCCGCAGCGGCCGGTATCAAAAAGGACATCACACCGCACACTATTCGCCATTCCTTTGCGGCACACCTCCTGGAAAACGGTGCCGAGCTTACCGATATTAAAGAGCTGCTCGGTCACACGGATATTTCTTCCACACAGGTCTATTCAAAAATCATCAAGCAAAAATATGCCAGTGCTTACACAAGGTTTCATCCCATGGCCCGTAAAAATTAAGGAGTTTTAAAAAAATGCCGTTGTTATACCACCCCGAAAAAGAAGGTCCTGGCGTTAGCAAAACGAATAAGAAAGGCTTTTTCGATTGTTTTTCTATTCTTATTTCAAAGTTCCGCTTTTTGGTGCTTTCCAATATGCTGTTTTTTGCCACGCTGATTCCCTTCGCACTGACGTCGGTCGGCATAGCGCTGGCGGTTTTCCCGGATACCAATATTCTGCACTTAGAGTTTCAAATGCGCTCTGTTTTTCAGATTATGCTGATTCCGCTGCCGTTTGCATTTTGCGGTCCATTTGTGGCCGGTCTTTGCCGACTTACAAGAGATACTGCAAGGGAAGTCCACGTTTTTATCGCGGCGGACTTTTTTGCAACCGCAAAGCGTTGTCTGAAAAAAAGTCTGATCGTGTCGATCATTGATTACTTTTTCTATGTTGCGGCGGCATTCGCGCTGATGGTCTACTGGGGGGATTGGGTATTCTTCGCTGTGGCACTGCTCACAACGCTTTATTATACGCTCATGCAAAAATACATTTTTTTAATGGTGATTTCGCTTAATCTCGGCGTATATAAAATGTATAAAAATGCATTTTTACTGGTGCTGGTTGAGTTTAAAAAGAGCATGGCGGCGCTGGGAATTTTCCTTGTAAGCACTGTATTCCTTATATTCAATCTGCTTCTCAGCATGTATTCGCCCATAGCGTTCATTTCTTTGGGTCTTATTTTGCTTTTGGTGCATTTTTCAATACCGGACCTTTTTATCAATTATTACTGCTTTAAAGCGATTATAAACACGGTGGTTGACCCTTATTATAAAGAGCACCCGACAGAGAATGAAACGAGCACAAAAGAAAAACCGTTGGTTGCCGATGTTGAGCCGACCAAAAAACCAGATAAGTACCAATCGGCCGACTGTGTGACCGAGCGAAGCGACTATGTTTATGAAAACGGAAAGCTTGTGCGTCGCGATGTAGTAGAAAAAGAACGCCTATTTAAAGACGATAAATAAGACCTTTCACCAAAA
>CADAVL010000157.1 GCA_902791335.1 Oscillospiraceae bacterium | reverse complement strand
AATAATGCCGCCCTCGCGCACAATGGCGGCCGGTTCGTCCTTTAACGTGGCGCGGATTCTTGCGACGATTTCTTCCAGCGGATCGATATCCTCAAAAATGCCGCGCAAAAGCTTTGATTTTGCACCTTTCAGCTGTTCGCGAACCGCCGGCATAGCACTTAACGTATCGGCTAAGGTATTGAGTTCCTTTGCGCCGGCCGTGCCGAAGATCACGCGCGCCATCAGCCGCTCAAAGTCGCGCACGCCGCTTAAAGACTCGCGGATCTCTCCGCGTATCATGGCAGAGTCATAAAGCTCCTCCACCGCATTGAGCCGCGCTTCAATGGCGCTCATTTCGCGCAGCGGCTGTTCGATCATGCCTCTGAGCCGCCGCTTGCCCATTGCGGTTTTGGTTTTATCAATCACCCACAAAAGCGACCCTTTGCGGCTGCCGCCGCGCAGCGTTTCGCACAGTTCCAAATTCCGCATGGCGCTGAGGTCGAGCCGCATATATTGATTGTCAGTGTAGTAGTCGATTTTTGAAATGGTTTCAAGCCCTTGTCGGCGGGTTTCGTAAAGATAAGAAAGCGCGCCGCCCAAAGCGGTGACCGCCGGCGTACCGGCTTTTAAGTTCAGTTCGCCGAGATTTACCGCATTGAAATGCTTTAAGATCAATTCCTCGGCCGCAGCGGCAGAAAAATACGACGGTTCGCACCGCGTGACGCGGCAATTGATTCGGGTTTCGGCAAAGTTTAAAATTTCCGGGTGGGTCTCGGCCTCTTTGGTTAAGATCATCTCGCGCGGAGAAAACCGACCCAGTTCGCAGATCACACGCTGATCCACGTCGTTGCCGCCAAGCTCAGTCAGGTGCAAAAGTCCCGTGGAGGCGTCCACAAAGCAAAGCCCCAGCTGTCCGTCCAAAAAGCTTACAGCGCAAAGGTAATTATTGCGCGAAGCGTCCAACATGCTGTCTTCAATGACCGTACCGGGAGAAATGACATTCACCACCTCGCGGCGAACAAGCTTTGTCGCCTTCGCGGGGTCCTCGGTCTGCTCGCAAATGGCTACGCGGTAACCCCTTGCAACCAGTCGCGCAATATACGATTCCGCACTGTGATACGGTACGCCGCACATCGGCGCGCGCTCCTCCTGACCGCAATCTCTGCCGGTTAAGGTGAGGTCCAGCTCCTCGGAGGCTACTTTTGCATCCTCGTAAAACATCTCATAAAAATCGCCCAGTCGAAAGAACAGGATCGAATCGGGATTTTGCTCTTTGATTTTAAAATATTGACCCATCATGGGAGATAGCGCTTTTTCTTTCATTCGTGCGTCCTTCTTTTTTTCAATAACCGTGCTTTTTTATTTGAATTGCAATAAGCTTTAAAAGTTTGTAAGGCCGCCGAACACCGCACTTTTTCGGGGGGATCGTGCAAAGCCTTTTTAAGGTTTTTGACAAATCAGTCTTAAAAACCGGTGACAGCCGGGAATTTGTACACCGAAAAAATCAGTGACAGCCGCCGCAGCCGGCGCAGTTGCCGGTGCAGCCTTCGGAAAACTCCGCGGTTTCGGGATCCTCGCCGCCGGCGCAGCGGATCAGCAGTGAATAAACGGCGTTCACCTTGCCGTCCAGCTCTTTTTTGGCCGTTTTAAAGCGCTGCATGCTTTCGTTTTCCATGATTTTTCCGTAAACGCCGCGCAGTTCTTCGTTTAAGGATTTTAAGCGTTCCTCGTCCTTTTCTTCCCTGTTCAGCTCCTCGTCCATGGAAAGGCGAATGAGATTGAACTGCCCAATGTGCTCCTGAAGCGCCTCGTCGGCATCGTTGTCTTTTTTCGCCTCGATATAAGCTTTAAAGCAGGGTTCTTTTTGCAGTAAAGCGCCAAGCTCGCGCGTTTTTAATAATAATTCGTCCATATTTTTTTGAAACTCCTTTTTTATCACCGCGCCGAAAACTTCAATACAGCGCGCCGCTTTTAAATTGATTTAAAAATTAAAAATATCTGCCGCCTGCAAAGAACCGACGGCAAGCGTTTTGAAAGGCGTGATCAGTCTTCCAAAAGCGTCCCTTCCAAAACCGAGGAAAGCGCCGTGACTTTTACCTTTTTAAACTGTCCGATGACCGAGCGGTCGGCCGGGAATTCCACCACGGTATTGTGGGTGGTGCGGCCGGCGATGTATCCCTCGCGCCGTCCTTCGTCCTCGCAAAGCACCTCAAAGGTTTTGCCCACCGCGGCGCGGTTCAGTTCCGAAGAAATGCGCTCCTGCGCTTTTAAAAGCTCGTCGAACCAGCGACCTTTTTCCTTGCGTGAAACGGGATCGGGTAGCTTTGCCGCCGGTGTGCCGCCGCGCGGCGAATAAATAAAGGTGAACAGCTGAGAAAACCGCACGCGCTCTACCAAAGACAGGGTTTCCCGAAAGTCCTCGTAGGTTTCGCCGGGAAAGCCCACGATAATATCACTGGAAAGCGTGATGTCTGGCATTAATTTGCGTGCAAGATCAATCAGTTTTAAATAATCCTCGCGGTTATAGTGGCGGTTCATGGCCTTTAAGACCCGACTGGAACCGCTTTGAAACGGCAGGTGCAAATGGTGGCAGACCTTTTCGCTTTCGGCCATGGCGGAAAGCAGTTCCTCGGTGCAGTCGCGTGGGTGGGAGGTCATAAACCGAATCCTGAAATCGCCCGGAATCTCATTGATCTTTCTCAAAAGCGCGGCAAAGGTCATTGGATTTTGGAGATTTTTGCCGTAGGAATTCACATTTTGCCCGAGCAGCGTGATCTCACGACAGCCGTCAGCGACCAGGTCTTCTACCTCTTTTAGAATATGCTGTGGCTCGCGCGAACGCTCACGGCCGCGCACAAAAGGAACAATGCAGTAGGTGCAGAAATTGTTGCAGCCGTACATGATGGGCACCCAGGCTTTAAACGTTCCGTCGCGCCGAATGGGCGCGCCCTCAATAATATCGTTTGGCTCCTCTTTGAGCACAAAAATTCTTGCCGACCCCAAAAGCCTTTTGTAAACGAATTCCGGCAGTCGCCAGCGCTGAAATGTGCCGAAAACCAAGTCAACGTAAGGAAAGCTGCGGCGCACTCTGTCGGCGTTGGCCTGCTGCTGCATCATACAGCCGCAAACGGCGATGATCAAACGGGGATTTTGCTCCTTGAGCTTTTTCAGACTGCCGATATTTCCCCAAACGCGATCCTCAGCATGCTCGCGCACGGCGCAGGTGTTAAAAAGCACAAAATCCGCATCCTCGGCACTCGAAGCTTCTTCGTAGCCCATAGAGGATAACAGACCTTTGAGCTGCTCGGAATCGCTGACGTTTTGCTGACAGCCGTAGGTGTGAACAAACGCCTTTGGACGGTGACTGAGATTCTTTAAAAGAAAGCTTTTCACGCGCGCGCTGTAGCCCGACTGTTCCAAAAGCCGGTCTTCGTTGGTGCTTTGCGCGGCCGGTGCGTTTTCTTTGGCGGCAAGCGGTGCATTTTTTTGGGGGTTATCTATTGAATTGTTCGCGGCGCTTTTTGTGCTTTCGGCGGCGCCGTTTTCCATGGTGTTTGAAAAGTTTTTCACGTGATGCTCCTTGGCGGTATTGAATCGGGTTTTTATGGGGGTTGCGCCACGGTTCGATCTCGTAAACGTCAAACCTTTTACAATTAAAAAGCCTTGTTTTTGATGATAAACCGGCCTTTTGAAACGCAAACCGCAAAGTTTCCCCAATTGTGACATATTATAATATTATATTATACAATAAAAGCCCCGCTACTGCAAGGGATTGCAAAGAAATTTTCGCGATTTTAAAGGTGCGGTAATTTTTTCCTGAAAATATATTTTTTAAGCGGCGGAGATTTTTGTTTGCGTGCGGACGCTTTGGAGTGAAAAAAGTTGTACTGTACGCTCTGTCCGCATT
>CADAVL010000156.1 GCA_902791335.1 Oscillospiraceae bacterium | reverse complement strand
AAACGCAGGTAATCCTTTGTGGATTGCCGAGTATTTTAACGTGGTATTTTTATAAATTGCCTCGCCAAAATCGGGGTTCGGATTCGTGCGCTATGGTTAGGCTGACGAGAGTCAAACCCCGTTACGGTTTTGTTGGCATGCTTAAAATTTTCGAAAGGTTTAACATTTTTTAGAAATTCCGGTGGCTGACATTTCCACTCATAATTAAATGAGGCCGTCACACAATAATACTGCAAACGCGAAACAATCAAACAAAAAAAGGAGTGAATTAACGATGGCTAACAAGAGTTCTGTACCTGAGGCTCGCGAAGCTCTGAACCGTTTTAAGATGGAAGCTGCCAACGAGGTTGGCGTAAATCTTAAGCAGGGTTACAACGGTGATCTTACCTCTAAGCAGGCCGGTTCTATCGGCGGTCAGATGGTTAAAAAGATGATCGAATCTTACGAAAATTCTATGAGATAACCACTGAAGCTTTATTATATTAAAAGCTAAAAAAAGCGGGATATTTGCCGGAAAATTCCGGTGAATATCCCGCTTTTGTATTGCCTGATCGGCACAGTGCGACGGCAGGCTGTGCGGCACAGTACGGCCGTCGGGCTTTATGATGCACCAACGAAAAAAGTTTTTAAAGAATACCCCTGAGATCTTCTTTACATTTTAGCCGGCCGGCGGTATAATAAATTACAACACTTTAAATAATTACAATCATTGCAAGACACAAAAATCAGCAAAAAAAAATCCGCCCGGCAGCGGCGGACTTTGAAAATATTCGCCCGAAAGAAGGAACCATTTTGACGACCCTGCAAAACGGCCGACCGGAAAACACCGACGGCAGACAAGAAAAAGAAATTGCGGTATATGATTTATTGGACAAGCTTTCCATCGCTTATCAGCGCGTGGATCACGAGGCGGCGTACACCATGGAGGTGTGCGAGGAGATCGACAAGGTCCTGGCACCGGCGGTCATTTGTAAAAACCTGTTTTTATGCAATCGACAAAAAACCCAGTTTTATTTATTGATGATCCGCGAGGACAAGAAATTTTTAACCAAAGAGATCTCTGCACAGATCAACAGCTCCCGTCTTTCCTTTGCAGGACCCGAGCAAATGCTGGAGTTTTTGAATATTGAACCGGGCTCGGTCAGTGTCGTGGGACTGATGAACGATCACGAAAACAGGGTGCAGCTGCTGATCGACCGCGACGTGCTGAACGCGCAGTGGGTGGGCTGTCACCCTTGCGTGAATACCTCCAGCATTCGGCTTTACGTAAAGGATTTGGTGGAAAAATTTCTGCCCGCCGTACACCACGATTATAAAGAAGTTGTTTTATAATTCTTATGCAAAAGGAGTTATCTTGAAAAGCTCAGGATAACTCTTTTTTTACAGTATTTGCAATGGAACAAAAACCGCGAGTATGGTCTCAAAATGCGAGGTGGACTTACCGCCGAAATTCGGTATAATGAAATCAGTAGCTACGAAACTTAGGTTAACGAAAGGATGAATCGTATGAGCACAGTACTCTCAAAAAACTTAAAAAAGTTCCGACAGCAAAAAAATTATACGCAGGAAAAGGCAGCAGAAATTTTAGGCGTCAGCACACATACCGTTTCCAGGTGGGAATGCAATACGACGCTGCCCGATGTGACCCTTCTTCCCGAAATTGCACGGCTTTACTGCGTGACGATCGACGATCTTTTTAAAGAATCATCTACAGCATATAAAAATTATGCGCAAAGGCTCGCTTCCGTTTATGAAGAAACAAGAAACCCGGAAGATTTTATTTGTGCAGACCGGGAATTCAAGAGGCTGATTCAAAAAGGGGAGGATTCGCCGGAAGACCTGTGGACGTACGGGACACTGCACCATTTTATGATGCAGTATTCCGAAAAGAATGCCATCGCGCTTTTTGATCGGGTTCTTGATATGGGGTCGAATGCAGATACAGAGATTTATTGGAAAACAAAGGTGCAAAAAATGCTTTTGTATTCGCAGATCGGCAAAAGCAAAGATAATATCAAGGTCGCTTTGGCGGAGGTTCAAAAGAACGCAAACGATGCGATCAACTGGCGCTGTTTGATCACGGCATATATTTTTGATGACGATTTAAAAAATGCTTACGAAAGCTTTACGAAAGCTGCGGGACGGTTTCCAAACGATGCTATAATTTATACGCTGGGCGGTGACGTGTGCGATAAAATGGGCAAAACGAAAGAGGCGCTCAGTTACTGGCGCAAGGCGGTTGCGTGGGATTCCACCTGCCTTGACGCCAAATATTCCATGATCAACTATTTTTGCAGGATCAAAGACGCGGATCAATGCCGCCGTCTTTTGCGGGAGATCGTAGAGGAATTAAAAAATTCGGGACTGGATATCGAAGCCGAGGGGGAGGAGAGAAGATTAAAAAAACTCCTCGGTGACCTTTTATAAAATGCATTAAAAAAGTGGCCGCGCTCAAAAGTGGCTGACGATAAGCGACTGCCGACTTACTGAATCTTCCTTATAAAAGAAGCCGCGAAAGATGCAACAAAAGCATCTTTCGCGGCTTTTCTATTTTTTATTAGTGACGGTTCGACGCATGCGCCAGAGACATTATTATTTAAAATATCTGTTCAAAAGACCCTCAAAAGCCTTACCGTGTCTCGCTTCGTCCCTTGCCATTTCGTGAACGGTGTCGTGGATCGCGTCAAGTCCCAGCTCCTTTGCAAGCTTTGCCAGGTCGGTCTTGCCGGCGGTAGCGCCGTTTTCAGCATCCACGCGCATCTGAAGATTTTTCTTTGTGCTGTCGGTCACGACTTCGCCCAAAAGCTCGGCAAATTTTGCGGCATGCTCTGCTTCTTCATAAGCGGCTTTTTCCCAGTAAAGACCGATTTCGGGATAGCCCTCGCGGTGCGCCACACGCGCCATGGCAAGGTACATACCAACCTCGGTGCATTCGCCGTTGAAATTCTCTCTAAGGCCTGAGAGAATGCGCTCGTCCACGCCTTTGGCAACGCCGACAACGTGCTCGGCCGCCCAGGATTTATCATCGGACTGCTCTTTGAATTTGGAAGCCGGAGCATGGCAGATGGGGCACTCTTCGGGTGCGCTCTCGCCCTCATAAACATAACCACAAACTAAGCAAACAAACTTTTTCATTTTAAAATTCCTCCTGTGATTGATTTTTTACGCTGAAAATCAATATTATTTTGCCCGAGAAAACCGTGTTTTAAAATTATAAAAAATAAAGCAACGACTTTTCCGGTGGCTCCAACGGTGAGCGGCTCTGAATTCCTGTAATTTCGAAAAATGAAATCATGCGCCCTCGTTGTTACTATTACTTTAGCACAAAAGCCGCTCGTTGTCAATACTTTTTCATAAAAATTTTTGGTATATGTCAAAAAACATTCCTTTGACACAAAGCTTGACAAACCACGCAACTTGTTGTATCATATCATAGGTAGTTTCAAAACGACACCATGATCGGGCAGCCACGACTGCCAAAAATCGTTGCCGTTTTTGGAAAAAATGTACCGTAAAAATGCAATGTTTATTTCGAGGCGTGGCGAAGTTTGGTATCGCGCCTGGTTTGGGACCAGGATGCCGCAGGTTCGAGTCCTGTCGCCTCGACCATATCGAGTATTCATAAGGGATTTGACTTTATGAATACTCGATTTTTTATGAATCATGACGGCACACTTGTATTTGTTTGCAATACCATAATAAATTATATAATAGAATCAAGAAATAGTCTACCCTCTGTTCGATTCGGCTGACGGATTCGACCTTCGTCAGTCGAAGCAAACGAGCCATGGGACCGGCCGCGATCAAACCGGAAGTTTTCTTGCACGCTGCGCGGTGTTTTCCCTTTACGGAAAAACACCGCTGAAAGCCCCCAAAAAGCCAAAGGCTTT
>CADAVL010000155.1 GCA_902791335.1 Oscillospiraceae bacterium | reverse complement strand
TCCGAAAAGGTCGCAGGCTGCGGCAAAGAAAAGGGCCTTTGCATTCATGTAATGCACGAGGATATTTTCAATTCCATGCACCGAATTTGAGGGAACGCAAATGAGTATGTTAAACACAAAAGATATTCTTGAAACAATTACCATGATCGAGGAGGAGCACCTGGATATCCGCACGGTTACCATGGGTATTTCCTTGCTCGATTGCATTGATCCGGACATTGACCGCGCCTGCGAAAAGGTTTATGAGAAAATTGTAAGAAAAGCTAAAAATCTTGTGCCGGTCGCGGTGGAGATTGAGCGGGAATACGGCATTCCGATTATCAATAAGCGGATTTCCGTGACGCCGATCGCCATGCTTTGTGCCGCAACAAAGGGCGGCGACCCCGTAAAATTTGCAAAAACGCTGGAAAGAGCAGCCCAAGAGGTGGGCGTCAACTTTATCGGCGGCTATTCCGCACTGGTACACAAAGGCTTTTCCGCCGGTGACCGCGAGCTGATTGAATCCATTCCCGAAGCGCTCAGCATGACCGATCACATCTGTTCTTCCGTGAACATCGGTTCCACAAAAAGCGGTATCAATCTCGACGCGGTTGAGATGATGGGGCACATTATTAAAAAAACTGCGCAAAAAACCGCCGACCGCGACTGTATCGGCGCGGCAAAGCTGGTGGTATTTTGCAATGCGCCGGAGGACAATCCCTTTATGGCCGGCGCTTTCCACGGCGTGGGCGAGCCGGACACCGTGATCAACGTCGGCGTTTCGGGTCCCGGCGTGGTGCGTGCCGCGTTGGTCAAGGCCGGCGATATCAACATCACCGCAGTGGCCGACCTGATCAAACGCACTGCCTTTAAAATTACCAGAATGGGGCAGCTGGTGGCACTGGAGGCCTCCAAGCGGCTTCAGACCGAATTTGGCATTGTGGACCTTTCCCTGGCACCCACCCCGGCGGTGGGCGACTCCGTGGCGCACATTTTGGAGGAGATCGGCCTGGAATCCTGCGGTGCCTGCGGTACCACGGCGGCGCTTGCCATGCTGAACGACGCAGTAAAGAAAGGCGGCGTTATGGCTTCCTCTCACGTGGGCGGCCTTTCCGGTGCATTTATTCCGGTTACCGAGGACGCCGGCATGATTGACGCCGCGCGCAGTGGCTCTTTAATCATTGAAAAGCTGGAGGCGATGACGGCGGTTTGCTCGGTGGGTCTTGATATGATTAATATTCCCGGCGACACGCCCGACGAGGTGATCTCCGCCATTATTGCCGACGAAGCGGCGATCGGCATGGTCAACACAAAAACCACCGCCGTGCGTTTGATTCCGGCGATCGGCAAATCCGTGGGTGATGAGCTTTCTTTCGGCGGCCTTTTGGGCAGCGGCCCTGTAATGCGCGTCAATACCGCGTCGCCGTTTAAAATGATTCATCGCGGCGGCCAGATTCCGGCGCCGATGCACAGTTTGAAAAACTAAGTGAAACGCAAAGTATTAAAAAAGAAACCGCAAAAATTAAAAGGCTGACGGGCGAAAAGCCCGTCAGCCGAATCTATTTTATGGGGCCTTCTGATCGGTAAATCAAGAATAAACCGCGGTTTATCGCCGATACGGCAGGGAAACCCTGCGCGCCCCTTAGTAGCATTCTATTCCGGAAAGTCTTTTTTGTGAAAAGAAAAATAAAGAGACTGCGTTTTTGGCGTCTTTGCGGCGGCAGTGTTTTTTTACTTATAAAAGGCCTTTGGCGGAAAAAGGACGGCTTGAGTTTTTTCAAACCGGCAGAGTATCCGCACTTTCGTCGCCAAAAACTGCGGCTGTAGCTTTAAAAAGCGGTATTTTTGTGCGAACCGGCAGAATTTTTTTGAAGTTGAAAACCGCACCTTTTGAGCGTGTGAAATAAACCCCAAAAGCCGAAACCGGAAGCCTTCGCGCGCACGCGCCGCCCCTTTGGGGCGGCAAACCCCCGGCCAAACGAACGTTTGGCCGGGGGTTTAAGCGCGTCCGGGGCGTTTTCACGCCCGGACGCGCTGCGTGCGCGCGAAAACTTCCGGTTTCAGCTTTGGGGTTTATTTCTTTTGCACACAGCTTTATTATTTCAACTAAAAATCAACTATTCACCGGCGTTTTGCGAATCATCAGCACGCCCAGCGTGTTGCGGCCGCAGTGGGTCGAAACGGTGCAGCCGGCACGGGTGATAAAGACCTCCTCAAAAGGCAGGGTGTTGCGAACCTGTTCCGCAATTTCCTCCGCCAGCTTTTCGTCACAGCCGGCGTGGGTGATAAAGACGCGCCGCAGATCAATGTCCTCAGGATCGTGCAGTCGATCCTCGGCATACTGTTTTAAAGCCTGATCAAATTTGCCGCGATATTTTTTGCCAACGCCCATTTTGCCGTTTTTCACTTCAATGCAGGGCTTTAAGCGCAGTAAATTTGCACCGAGCGCCGCCACAGCAGAGCAGCGGCCGCCTTTGTAAAGATACAAAAGACTGTCAATCACAAATGAAGCGTCCACTTTGTCGCGCAGTGCGTTGAGCTTTTCCACTATTTCGGGCGCTTCCAAGCCCTCTTCGGCCATATCAATGGCTTTCAGCGCCAAAAGCGCCGAGCCGGTGGAAAGATTGGCCGTGTCGATCACATAAATATTGCCGATCTCCTCTGCCGCAAGACAGGCATTGTGATAGGTCGTTGACATTTCCGAAGAAATACTGAAATGAATAATATCAGTGTTTTCCTCGCTGTGTTTTTTGAAAAAGTCCTCGTAGTCCGCAATATTCACCGCGGCCGATTTGGTCAGTCGACCGGTCTTTTCATAAAAGGCATAAACATCGTCGGGCGTAACGTCTACGCCGTCGCGATAGGACTGGTCGTCCATGATGACGTTCAGCGGCGACACGGGAATCTGATATCGCTTTAAAAGCTCAGGACTGAAGTCACAGGTACTGTCGCAGGTAATTTTGACCTTTCTTGCCATAAAAACATCCTCCAATGAAAGCCTTGCAAAGCAGAAAAGGGGAGCGTTTGGATACCGCCGCAAAGCAAGATTTTTTAGGAAATTCGGGATCGGTGCTGCAAAACGGTTTGAAAATAAAGGCAGCAAACCGAATATAAAAAGTTACCTACAGTATAACATAAAAATTAATTTTTCACAAGTTTTTCCTTTGTAAATATTGATTTTTTCTTTTCGGCGTGATAAAATAGGTTTTGCAAATCCGCCCGTAGCGAAGCTGGATATCGCAGCAGATTCCGATTCTGAAGGCCGGGGGTTCGAATCCCTTCGGGCGGACCAAAAATCCCGTTCACTTTAGTGGACGGGATTTTACTTTTTACTTCTTACCTCTTCACTCTTACTTCAAATAAAGTTTGATACGGGATTTTTGGGAAGTAATAAGTAAGAAGTAATAGGTAATAAGTTAGGTGTGCCTACGGCACGAATTATAAACGCAAGGTTGATACCTTGCTCTTTTTATTTTATAGTGTTATAATCGTAATAGAAAAGGCGGTAATATTATGGCAGATAGTCCTTTGATTATAAAATCCAAAGAATTTGCTTTGCAGATAATTAAGGTTTGTAACTATGTAAAGCAAACTAAAAAGGAAAGTGTACTAACCAATCAACTTATCCGTAGTGGTACAAGTGTTGGTGCAAATATTCGCGAAGCGTTTTATGGTCACGGAAAAGCCGATTTTATCGCTAAACTTCAAATTGCTCTCAAGGAATGTTCCGAAAGCGAATATTGGATAGAGTTGCTTATAGAAAGCGGATATTACAAGGACAAAACATTGCTCAATAAATGCACGGAAGTCAAAAGAATTTTGATTTCTTCTATCAATACGGCAAAGAAGAACAAATGATAATCATGGAATATAGTCAATAAAGTGGACAAGTAAAATTACACAGACAGGAGATTTTCAGCTTGATTGGGAGATAACCCGTGATTATGAGAATTGGGACGGAGAGGATTGTAGAAACCGGCGATATAGGAAAGCAAACTTTGTTTGAGTTGCTCCACAGTTTGAAAAGAACGCCTGTCCAGTTCTTCTTTTTT
>CADAVL010000154.1 GCA_902791335.1 Oscillospiraceae bacterium | reverse complement strand
GCGTTTTGTGCCCCCACATTGCAAAAAATCCAAGCACTCAAAAAATCTACGACCTAAAATGAGCGTATTTTTGTGTGGATTTTTATGCGGAGGAAGCAGTAAGGCTAACGCCTTACAATGACGACAAATAAAAATACGCCGAAAATTCGCCGTTTTAGGCAGATTCGGATTGTTATCACTTGCCTAGGCAAACAATAATAATCCGAACTGGGTTTTTCGCATTGCTGTGTTAAAATCCTCGTTAATCCGAAAATATTCGCTGCGTTTTATGCCTTGCACTGCAAAAAATCCGTTACAGGAAAAATCTGCGACCTAAAACGGCGGAATATCGGCGCTTTGTATACCAAAGCTGTCAAGCGTCACACGCCTAAAATATTAAAAGGGAATAAAAAAAGAAAAGCGATCTTCCGCAAAAGTGATTTTGTGCGGAAGATCGCTTTTTGTTTTTGATTTTAAAAGTTTTCAAAAAGGTTTTTGCGGCCGCCGGGTGGTGCGGTTGCCACGAAATTGCGGCAGTGCAATCTACAGCGGACATTGGTATATCTTAAAAAAACAGTGGTGCAATCGCTGCAAAACGGCGACGCAATTTTTATTAGAAAAGCTGCGGTGCTGTATCGTTGCGTCAAAAGAACAGAAAATCGCCATTCAGCGGCGAAACAGTGGTGCGATTTGCAGAAAAGCAACGAGGTGATCTTCAAAAAACGGCGGCGCAATCCGTTGCGAATCGGGCGGTGCAAAACCGCAGAAACAAAATGGGGGAAATCTCTTTATTTTTCCTTGCGTTTGCTTTTGTCCGGCCGTTTCAGTGCGTTCCATTTGGTGTAGGCTTCGTGGCTGTCCTTGATGGTTTCAAGGGCGTTCAGCGAAACATCCTCGTCTTTTTTTAAGACCTCAAAAATAATATAGCTGCCGTTATCGTAATCAAAGCGATAACTGTGGCCCGCAACGGCGCATTCGCCGAGGGTAAATTTAATGTTGGGCATTGTTTAATTCTCTCCTGTGTGGGCGGCAATATACTCCGGCAGCTTTTGCGGCTCTAAATTCAGCGCGACGGAAAGCTCGCTGTTGATAATTTTCATTGCCTGCTCCAAAAAGCGCTCCTCGGTGGAGGAAAGCTTTTTCTTCATTTCCTGTTTTTTCTTTTCGGTGCGGCGGATGTGCTTAATTAAGCTGATGATCTGTACGCAATCGTGCGACTGAATGGTTTTGCGGTAAAGCTTTTGCATATCGCGCGCATTGGAAACCTCAAAGCAGTCGGTTTTTACAAAAGGAATCTGTCGAACCAGTTCCTCCGCTTCCTGCTGAGACATGACCGGCCGCATATAAACCGGGCTGTTCACCGGAACGTAGGCCGTGCCGCCGGCAGTTTTGCTTTTTAAAACATAATAAAGCTGCTCCTCGCCGCCGGTAAGGCTCATTTCGGTAATTTCCTCAACGCGGCAAACGCCGTTATTACCGTATACAATTAAATCGCCGCAATTAAACACTTTGGGTTACCTCTTTTTTGTTTCCGCTAAAAAGACTTTTTTTATGGACTTTTAACAAGCGGGCGCCGCCGTATAAATTTGATGATTTTTTCTTCTGACGGCACGGTGTTTTTTTAGAATTGTTCGTTTTTCGACAAATTAATTATACCATTTTAAATCGGAAAAGTCAAATAAAGTTTATACGTTACATGACGGAAAGTTTGGAGAAAGCATAAATTTTTCATAAAAACGGGCTACAGTGTTGACCGCATGACCATGCCCTATGCGACGGATAATTCCTGTTTTGTTCGCCCAACATTTGTCTGCCTACCGGTTGTTTTGGCGAGCGTTTGACTGTGGGGTAGGGTACAGCCCTGTTACTCGTTGGCTCAAGCGGTGGGACTGCGGTTGTGAGCGGTTAATTTTTGCTGCAAAGCGGCTGACCGATCGATTTATATGCGTCGCTAATCGCAATGATTTTTTGAAGCGTATCGCGCTTTACGGTACGCGGTTTGGTGAAATGCGCCGTATACGGCCTGCCGCCTTTGATTATTTCAAAAAGCGGGACCTTGCTGTCAGCGGTGTTGTGCGTGTCGGTCGTTCCCTTGGAAAAGTCATCGGTGGTCGTTTCGCTTGCGGTGGCCGGTGTGCCGCAGCGAATGATCGGCGGCTGTAGCATTGCGCTTTGACATTCGCGGCAAAGCTTTATCAACTGTTTTTGAATCATTTGTTTTATCATTTCGTTTTACTCTCCTGAAAAAGCGGTGAATGTTGGACAGCGCGAAAGGGTTTGCGCCGTTTTAGAAGGGAAGTCCATTCAATTAGAAAAATGGATCTTAAAGTGGTTCATTGATAAGATCCTCGATCACGGCTGTAATATGTACGTCGCAAAGGTCGTTTTCGTTGATCAGCCTTGCTGCGTCGTCGGCCTGCTCTTTTTGAAAGAAAAGATCATGTGCAAGCCTTATCGTATGGTCGCAAGCGTCGCTTTCATAAAATTTCAGTCCATAGCTTTTCGTTAGGCTTTGCTTCTCGTCCGGGATCATGCGTTCTAAAACACTGCATCTTACAAACATCTTATGGTGCCTCCTCATTTTGACGTTGGTTTTGATGTCAGGTCACGGATTTTATAAAAAATGGTAACGGGTTACGTATTTTCACCGCTTACCATTATTTTACAACATAAAAAACGGATAATCAATGGAATTAGCGGAATCTTAACGCTAATATTCCGCAAAGAAAGTCGTTTTACTGTTAAGAGATGTTAAGTGCGAAGGAGTTAACGAGGCTGACAAGTGGTGAACCGACCGTGATAAAACCGGGCGCTTTCCCGCGCGCCGCGCGGTGTTTCCCTCAATGGGGAAACACCGCAAAGGAGCCCACAAAAAACGCCAAAGGCGTTTTTGGGGGCTCCTCTCGCCGAAAGGCGGCGGCGCGCGGGAAAGCATCCGGTTTTATCACGGTTGGATCTCTGCTGGAGGGCGGCGGCGCGGAGGGAACTATCGGTTTCGTCGCAGTCGGTTTTTTGCTGGTGAGTGGCGGCGCGGAGGGAACTATCGGGTTTATCGTAGTCAGCTCTTTGCTGACAGGCAGCGGCAAGGGAGAACTCCCGGTTTTATCGCAGTTGGTTCTTTTCCTGCAGGCGGCAGTCAACAGAAATTATCTCCAAAAAAGTTTATAGCGTTTAACCATGGCCGGTTTCTTTGCTTGCAAAAGGAACAGCCAAACGATCATCGCGCGACTGTGAGGTTTTATGCTACAGATTTTCCGCTGTAGATTTTTGGCATTGTCCTGCGCCGATCCTTGCTGATTCAAACGCTTTAATAAGGCGACAAGTGAAATTACGCCGAAAATTGCCGGTTTTGGCCGGTCCTTAAATTTTATTGTGTTGTCCAATCGCTTCTGACGGTTTTCAGTTTTTCAGAAAAAGCCACAAAGACAACGCACAAAAAGCGACCGCCCCCAAAAATGTTCGGGCAGTCGCTTTCTTTCGCTGAAAATTTCTTGGCTGTTTTTCGTTGTTGCTGCGGAGTTTAGCGGTTTTTAGCTTTTCATTTTAAAGTGCCGGCGCCATGGAAAACCACACGCGCATATCGCATTCACCGCGGTTGGCGAAGGCGGAGTAGGGAATTAAGTGCAGCTTTGTTTTTTGCAGCGCGTCGGGGTAGTTTTTGTAAGGCGCGTCGCTGTCGCTTTGCAAAATATAGGCGTCAACAGTGAGTTTTGGCAGACCGCAGTCCTGGCAAAGGGTTTCTTCTGCGGTGATTTTTTGCGGCAGGCAAACGGTTTGCAGTGCCTCGTTGTCAATTGCTTCGGCGCAGTAGACCACTGGTCCGCGCATCACGGCCAATTTATAAGCATCGCGCGAAATGAGGCGGTTTGAAAAGACCGCGCGGGGGGTAACGTCCAAAGAAAGCCTGATCTCGCTGCCGTCGTTTTCTATGTAGGCGTAGCCGTCTTTTAATTCATAGGGGCGGCTGATCTCGTATTTTTCGCACCAGGAGGGAATGCGCAATGCCACGGTTTTTACATTTTCTGCCGTGACCGTAATCTCGCCTTTGACAGGGTACTCGGTCTTTACAGTGCAGGTCACGCCGTTTTCAGAAAGACGTGACGCGGTGTATTCATGAATAAAGAGGGTGTCGCCCCCTAAGCTAAACAAATATCCGCCGAG
>CADAVL010000153.1 GCA_902791335.1 Oscillospiraceae bacterium | reverse complement strand
ATAAAACCGGTAGTTTCCCCGCGCGCCGCCGCCTTCGGCGAAAAAGCCCACAAAAACGCCAACGGCGTTTTTGTGGGCTTTTTCGCCGAAGGCGGCGGCGCGCGGGGAAACTACCGGTTTTATTGCGGCTGGTTCTTTGCTTAACAAAGCCGCCGTTTACGCGCACTGATTGGAAAAACCTTTACGCGAGAACCTGCAAATCTTGGCAGGCTTGCTCGACTCCGTCAATCATACGTGAATTCCTGATTGTCTTTTTTTTAACTGTGAAACCGCATTTTTATTCTTCCGATTCTATTGAAAACTACCCATTTATGTATTATAATAATTAAAAAGTTCTATTCTGCCTTTTTTGCTACATAATTATAATCATTGGAATTTTTCTCGGCGGAGGGGTTTTATGGAGCTTTTTAAAAGAAAGACAAAATTCGGCTTTAGTATTTTGGTCGGCTTGACGGTGCTTGTAGTGCTGTGCGGCGTTTTTGAAAGCTTTCGGCCGATTCTTCCTGCAAATGCGGATCTCAAAATCAAAAGAACGGTGATGATTGACCCCGGGCACGGCGGCTTTGACGGCGGTGCGGTGGCCCCCGACGGAACGCTCGAAAAGGAGATTAATTTAAAAGTAGCTTTAAAGCTTCAAAAAACCTTGCAGTCTTTGGGCGTTCAGGTCGTGATGACACGGGATACCGACAAGGCGCTCGGCAGCGTCGGCGGCACGGTGGCAACCAATAAACAAACCGATTTAAAACATCGGGCCGATGTGATGAAACAGTATCCGGACGCTTTGTTTTTAAGCATTCATGCCAATAAATTCGAGCAGGAGAACCAGTGGGGGCTGCAAACCTTTTATACCGCCGGTGATGAAAACGCCAAAATTCTCGGCGAGGCGATACAGTCGTCGGTTGTTATGAATTTACAGCCGAATAACCGGCGGCTTTCAAAAGCCGATAACCGCAAGGTCTATATTTTAAAAAATGCCGTTATTCCGGCAGTGATTGTGGAATGCGGCTTTTTAAGCAATCCTGAGGATCTTAAAAATTTAAAATCGGAAGGTTATATCGGAAAACTGTCTTTATGTATTGCTGACGGAATTCTCAATTATTACAATGTAACGGAGCGATGAAATGTCACCAAAAGCCAGAACCTTTTATGTTTGTTCAGAATGCGGCTGTACGCAGCCGAAGTGGTCGGGAAAATGCCCTGATTGCGGCGCATGGAACACCATGACGGAGCAATTGCCGGCACCGGAAATTAAAACTGCCGGCGCGAACCGAGTTTATCGGCCGGTTACGGCGTCGCCTGTCAATAAGATCGACATTGAAAACGAGCATCGGTATATCAGCGGAATTAAAGAGCTGGACCGCGTTTTGGGCGGCGGTATCGTCAAAGGCTCGGTGGTGCTTTTAAGCGGCGAACCGGGCATTGGTAAATCCACCATTCTTTTGCAGATCTGCGGAAAGATCGCCGGAAGCTACCGTATTTTATATGTTTCGGGGGAGGAATCCTCCCGTCAGCTGAAGCTTCGCGCACAGCGCCTTGGCGTTACCAATGAACAGCTTCTTATTATGGCGGAAAACGACGCTGAGTCGATCTGCGAATATATCCGCCAAAACAAACCCGATATTGTGATGATCGACTCCATTCAGACCATGAATCTCACAGAGCTGAATACCTCGTCGGGCAGTATTTCCCAGGTGCGTGAATGCACAAATTTATTTATGCGAACGGCGAAATCTCTCGATATACCGGTGTTTATCGTCGGCCACGTCAATAAAGACGGCGGCATTGCAGGCCCTAAGGTTATGGAACACATTGTGGACGCGGTTTTATATTTCGAGGGCGACCGCAATTATTCCTATCGCATTTTAAGAGCCACCAAAAACCGTTTCGGCTCTACCAATGAGATCGGCGTTTTTGAAATGCGGGAGGACGGCCTGCACGAGGTGGAAAATCCCTCTCAAATGCTGTTGTCCGGCAGAATGAGCAATGTTTCCGGCACTTGTATTTGCTGTACCATGGAGGGAACCCGGCCGATCTTGGCCGAAATTCAGGGGCTTGTCTGCGTTACAGGATTTGGCACGCCGCGCAGAATGTCCACCGGCTTTGATTACAACAGAATGAACCTCATTTTGGCGGTGCTGGAAAAACGGCTGGGTTTTTTCTTTGCCAATTTGGACGTATATTTAAACATCGTCGGCGGTATGCGGCTGGACGAACCGGCCACCGACCTGCCGGTAGCACTTTCTCTGGTCTCCGGCATTAAGGATATTCCCATTCCCGAAGATGTTGCGGCGTTCGGCGAAGTAGGCCTTTCGGGTGAGATCCGCGCTGTGCCGCACGTTGCCGACCGCATTCGAGAAGCACAGCGACTGGGCTTTCACCGCTGTATTTATCCGGCAAGCTGTAAAAAACAGCTGGATGGTCTTTCATTCACCATTGAGGCTGTTCCTGTCAGAAGCCTCAAAGGTGCGGTCAGCGCGGTCTTCGGCTAAAAAATAAGCGCAGCCGCCGCAGGTATTTGTCACCGGTGCGGTGTCATCAAGGTGGCAATAGCCGTCTTTTTGATAAATGCAGGGCTTGGCACATTGGATCATACTCATTATTTTTCACCTACAGCTTTTTTCAAAAGTTTTATTATTATACCCCAAAAACAGTCCCGAAATTTCGGGGCTGTTTTATTTTTGTAACTTAAATTCGGAGCAAAAAATAGGATAGAATGATGGGAGGTAATGAACAATGGAAAACGGAATTTTCAGCTTTGACCAGCCGGTATTAACGAACCGCCGCGAAAAGCAGAATTTCAGCAAAACACAGCTCGACGAACTGCCGCTGACAATGGTCTATGCACCCATGCAGCCGTTCTCGACGAAATATGAACCCGAAAAATCATTAATGAACGGAACGCTGTTTGAGGATCTTGACAAACCGTTTGAAGGAAGAATATTGAGGTGATGAAAATGGACAGTCGCTGCATGATGGAAAGAAAGCTTTCTGCGGCGCAGTTTGCGGTTTGGGAAATTCATTTATTTTTAGATACCCACCCGAACGATGAGGAAGCCCTTGCGGCTTACAATAAATACCTGACGCGATATGAAGAACTGTATCGAGAGTTTACCGAAAAATACGGCGCGTTATCCGCACAGAATACCGCCGACGACAAAAACTGGCAATGGGTGGATGCACCGTGGCCGTGGGATCCCATGAAGGAGGGAAAACGATAATGTGGCAATATCAAAAGAAACTGCAATATCCCATCAACATTAAAAACCCGAATTCAAAGCTTGCGCAGCTGATCATTGCACAATACGGTGGACCGGACGGAGAGCTCGGCGCGAGCCTTCGATATTTGAGCCAACGCTTTTCTGCGCCGTATCCGGAGCTTCGCGGCCTTTTGACCGACATCGGCACGGAGGAACTTTCCCATTTGGAAATGGTGGGCTCGATCGTTTATCAGCTCACCAAAAATTTAAGCGATGAGCAGATCCGCGAGGGTGGATTTGACGCGTATTTCATTGATCACACCAACGGTATTTATCCGAGCGGTGCCAACGGAATGCCGTTTAATGCCGCAGTGCTTGCTTCAAAAGGTGACATTATCACCGATCTGCACGAGGATCTGGCTGCGGAACAAAAGGCAAGAACGACCTATGATAATATTCTGCGGTTTTGTGATGACCCCGATGTGCGCGATGTCATTAAATTCCTGCGCCAGCGCGAGGTCGTGCATTATCAGCGGTTTGCAGAGGGACTTCGCCTAACGCAGGATAAACTCAATGCGAAGAATTTCTATGCCGTAAATCCGGGATTCGATAACTGATTTTTACGTATTTTCGGTTTTTTACTATCTTTGATTAGGCATACGGAGGGTGATGCTCGTTCGCTATGGCGAACGAGCAAAGAACCGGCCGCAATAAACCCGGAAGCTTCCCCGCGCGCCGCGCGGTGTTTTCCCGAAAAGGGGAAAACACCGCAAAAAGCCCTCAAAAACGCCGAAGGCGTTTTTGAGGGCTTTTTCGCCGAAGACGGCGGCGCACGGGGGAAACTACCGGTTTTATCTGGCTGGTTTTAACCATAGCAGACGGATCCGAACCAGCCTAAAATGGTGTATTTTCGGCGTATTTTCACTTGTCGTCTTTATAAGGCGGAAAGCCTTATTGCATCCTCCGCGTAAAAATCCGTACAAAA
>CADAVL010000152.1 GCA_902791335.1 Oscillospiraceae bacterium | reverse complement strand
TTCGGTTTCATTTCCTGTCGCATTGGGGGCTCCCCTTAATTTTTTTTTTTTTTTTTTTGAATTTTTGCAACCCGTTCTGCAATACTCTTGCGAAGCTCCGGCGGTGACAAGGCTTCAATATCTCCGCCAAACTGCAAAAGCCAGGAGATCAGCCCTTCGCTGATGTTGGCTTTGGTGGAAAAGGTAAAGGTTCCGTCGCCGTTTTGGCGCAGATACAGCTTGTCGCCAAAGCGATCCACAACCTGCTCCAGCTGATCCTCGCGGCAACGAAGCTCGATTGTCTTTAATTCGCCGCCGAACATATTAAAGGATTTTCTGGTATAATCCGCCACATCGAAAAAGGTTTTATAAGGCGAAACTTCGGAAAAATGCCGCACTGTGGTTTTAAGTTCAGTCACCCGTTTCATGCGATCCAGGCGTAAATGAATGAGGTTATTGTATTTATCAAGATTGCCGATCAGATAATAATGATCGTTTTCCCACACCAAAGCATAAGGATTGACCACCATTTCTTTTGCGCTTTCGGCAATACGGTTATTATCCCCCATTACGCGACGAATATAGATCAGCCGAACTTTTTTGCGGTCGTTTACGGCTGAATGCAGAATGTCGATATTATAAAAAATTTCTTCGTTGGCGCATTTGTTGCGGTTTTCAATAAACACTTTTTTGTGAATATCGCCGGCTTCATAGCGGCTCAAAAGGCCCTCAAGCTTTTCAACCAGCATTTTGGTCTTTTTCGGCGTGATGAAATTTGCGGACTCCACCGCGTCAACCAGCAGCGACACCTCCGGCAGGTCAAAATCGCGGCTTGCAATGAAATAGCCGGATTTCGGCGTTCGGGTCTTGATAATATCCAGACCGAAATCGGTCAGAACATTGATGTCGTCGTAAATGCTTTTTCGCTCGGCTTTGATGTCGTAATTTTTCAAAAGAAGCTCGCAGATCTCGTTTGCGTCCAATGGGTGATTTTCGTCGGTTTCACTCATTAAGATCTTGGAAATATACATAAGCTTCAGTTTTTGCTTTGGGTTTCCTGCCATTGTTCATCCCCCGCTGTTTCTTTCATGATTTTTTGAAGCTGTGAGCGCGTCATACGGTCTTTTAAAACGCGCAAAAGACTGTTTTTTGAAAGGTTGGTTGGTAAATTAAGTCTTTTTAAAAGCGCTGTTTTTACCGCCTTGCTGTTTTCGTGCCCTGTAATTTTCAGCTCGTACAAGCAGGCGTTATCAATTTGCTCGTTTGGTGGGATCGCTGCGCTTTTCTTTTGGCTTTGTATTCCGCAATTTTTAAGTGCATTCATAATCCACTGAGGGTCCACTCCCTCAACGCCCAAAAAGCCCTCGGCCGACGGTGAGGTTTTCCGCCGCTCTTTGCCCGCAATTTGCGGAATATAGGCGTGATACACGCGGCCGCCGCGCGCAATTTCGGTAATTTTATTTCTTAACAAAAGTCCTGCGGCGTCGCTGTCGGTTAAAATGATGATGCCGCGATTCTTTGAAAGATCGGCGATAAACCGCATTTTTTCGGTATCTTTAAACAGCTGAAAGCCGTTGACTTCAACGATCAGCGCGTCAACAAGCGATGACAGCTTGATTTTATCATACCTGCCCTCAACGATCACCGCTTCGTTTAAATGGATCAAACGGCGCCCTCCCCTTTTTGTGCGATCATCAAAAGCTTTACGATCAGCATTTCAAGAATGGTGCTTTTGGGCATTCTGGAGCCGCCTTTGAGCATGAGATCGGTTTTGGAAAGCTCCGAAAGGCTTTCTTCAATCTGTCGCGCGGAAAGCCGCTTGGCATAGCCTGCGGCGGTATTTAAAACAAAGCTTCGGTTATTATAGGAAAAGTCTTTTGCGACTACGGATACCGGAACATTGGCGCGTGCGGCGGCACTCATGCGAAAAATGTCGATATAAGATTTTGAAAGCTCGCGCAGAATTTCCTGCGGATTCACCTTTTGATATAAAAGATCGGAAAGAATATCCATGGAGCCCGTGATATTGTTTTGCAAAACTGCTTTGGACATATCAAAAATTCTTGCGCTGACCGATCGGTTGCAAATTTTGTCGATCAGTTCGGTCGTAATCTTTCCATCCTTTAAATAAGCGCAGAGCTTTTCCGTTTCGCACAAAAGGGTCGTCAAATCGTCGGAACAGCGCTCGATCATGTATCTTGCAACATTCGGCTCCAAAATGCAGTGTCTTCTTGCAGCGCCGGAAACTAAAGTTTTCACGATCTCGCCGGTGGTTAAATGATTGATCTCGGCAACCACGCCGCCGCCTTTTATTACTGCTTCGGCAAGCTTTTTGTAAGCTTTTGGCTGCGTTTTTGATTTATAAGAATTGTCAAGCGCAATGTCTGCACCGCCAAAGGTAAACACCACCACCGAAACATCGGAGGGATTTTCGCACAGATCAAGATAGACCTTCAGCTCTTTTTCGGACATTCCTTTTAAATTGCAGTCGCTCACAACCACGCATTTTTTAAGGCTCAGCATTGGTACGCCAAAAGCTACGCTGTAAATTTCATCGGCATTGTGGTCGGTGTCATAATATTTATAATTCATTTCCGGCAAGGCGGTTACGGTGGTTTTTTTAATAAGTTCCGTGTCGTACTGAATCAAATAAGGCTCATTACCGTATAGGAAATAAACCGGCGCAATTTGTCCGGCGCGAAGCTTTCTTTTCAGTTCATCCTGTTTGATTATTTCCAACGGTATCACCTACCATATATTGTATACTATTCGCGGCGAAATTTCAACATTTGATTCTTGCACACTTTTGCTTTTATTCCACTGTTTTCGGTCACCTTGGCAACCTTTGCACCGCTATTTATAAGATCGTCCGCCGTACGCCCCGACTTTTTGCCGTCACTGTCGCCGCAGGCTAAAATATAAGCGCTCTGATTGCCGTTGATCTTATAAGACAGCGCCGGAAATTCCGTGAAGATCACATCACTTTTTTGGGCGCTTTGGCCGGTGGCGTTAAAGAGAATTTTCGTCTTATTATTTATCGTGATCAGAAAATCGCTTTGATCTTCGTCGCCGAAGCAATCCACACGCACGTTTTCTAAACCGCGTACTGTGAGGTTTTGAAGGTCTTTTCCTGAGAGAATTTTTCCTACGTTATAAGTGGCTTCAAGCTTTTTAAAAGTACCGTCGCGCAGGGAATCGTCACTTGAAATAAACACCGCGTCGATTTTTTCGGTTTTGTGATTGTCAAGACGGTACATCACCTCGTTCGACAGCCAGTTGCTTTGCGGATCTAACAGCAGAAAAACGTGCGAGCCGCGGCGCAAAACAATGCGATTGCCGCTTGAGGTGGAGGAAAATTCCACCGAAAGTGTATCGGCGTCCAGTTTTGCCTGTAGGCTTAACAGCGCCGGTAGCGTTAAAACGCAGGCCATGATAATACTCAAAGCGGCGAGCTTATTTTTGGAAAATTTTATGCATAAGACAACGGCAGCCGCAACGATCAGCAGAAAAATATATAAAAAGATGTCTTCCGAGTAAAAGCAGGGATATTTTGTGTTATCTGCAAACCAGGTAATTACATTTTGAAGCAGCGTGCAAAGAAAATCGTTGGCCTTTAAGAGAAGAGCCGATAAATACGGAACTTTGCCGAACATAAGGCATAAAAGCGAGCACAAAAGGCAGAAATAGATCGGCACGGTAAGAATAAAGTTTACAAGCGGCGCGATCACGGAAATATAGCCGAAAGTATAAAGTGACAGCGGGAGTATGAAGACCTGTGCCGATAAGGTCACGCAGAAAATGCCGGTGACATATAAAAACAGATCTCTTGGGATACCGTAAAACGGGCAGATCTTTTCCATGTATTTTTGCATTTTATCGGCAAACAGCACAATGCCGAGCGTGCCGGCCGCAGAAAGCTCAAAGGAAAGACCGAACAAATTATAAGGATTAAAAAGCATTAACACCACGGCCGCAAAGCTGAGCGAATTGAGTGTGTCGGGTCGCCTTGAAAACAGATCACCTAAAAACAACAGAAAATACATCAGTCCGGCGCGCAGAACGGAACCCGAAAATCCGGCGACGGCCGCCATGAAAACAACGATCGCCATGCCGATGAGCGCCGTTGGCTTGCGCCCAAGGCGAAGCCTTCTTAAAAAGGTGACCACCGTCATGTAGACAATGGAAATATGAAGTCCCGATACCGCGAAAATATGCGACATTCCGCAGGTTTTGACCGCAGAAGAAAAGCTTTCCGAAAAGCCGGATTTATCGCCGGTCAGCAAGGCGGTCGCAACCGCACGGTTTGGGTGTTCGCTGTCGCCTTTAAAGCGTTCGCGAATTGTGCGCCGCAGCTTGATGGCACTGTAATAAGGGCTGTTATATTCACCGGCAGATACAATAAGATCGTCAGTGTAGGTGCCGATATAAACGCCGTCGGCATAGTCCGATCCGGCGGTGTATT
>CADAVL010000151.1 GCA_902791335.1 Oscillospiraceae bacterium | reverse complement strand
GGCGTTGTCGATGATATTGATAAACACCTGCAAATCCGCGCATCGTTTTTTGGCGAGCGGTCAAATTTTCATGAATTGTTTTTCCAAAACCCGTTTCTTTGCATTTTGCAATTCTTCTGCTCATCATCGGTCCTGACTTCTTAAAGCGGGGGCTTTCGTGCGCGCAGGGTGCCGAATAACTTCGGCACCCAAAAACCGGCACGCCGGTTTTTCATCGCCCTTTGGGCGAAGCTGCGCGCACGAAAGCCCCCGCTTTTAAGAAGTCAGGACCTCATTTGTTCCAGACCCTCCGGCCACGGCGGAAAGTTTTTTCTTTTTTTAAGCTTGTCCGCAAAAAAAGAAAAAGACCCATCTTAAAAAAGACAGGTCTTTTTCCCTTTTTAGAGGGTGTTTTGAGGAGGGTAGATGTGTGCCCACAGGGTGCGGCTCCCTGCCTCTTGGGCACATTCTTATTATATCCGCAAATTAAGAATAAACAATGGTGTTTCTGTGAATAATTTGTGAAAAAATTTTTAACAGTCGTCAAGAAATCACAGCATTCGTTTTAAGCTGACGAAATCCGACAAAGAAAGGTTGATTCGCCAAAAATCACCGTCCGTTCATTTTTTTAAAAACCGATAAAAAAGGAAAATTTATGCCTATATTTTTTATTGAAAGACTGCGGCTTTGTGCTGAAATATTGCCGTCGCTTTTTTATGGTCTTTTGCATATTTTGTTTTTTATCTGCCAACAATAAAAACGCGAAATCCCATAAAAGGCAGAAAAGTTTTGGTGGCCAGCATCTTTTTTATATTGCTTTGCCGACAAAACGGTTTTGCACCTTTTGGGGAGTATAACACTTTAAAATAATTAAGGAGCAGATCAACCATGAGTAACAGAACGAAGGGCAGAAGCATTGGATTTTGCGCAGCCGCCGCGGTGGTGCTGGTCGCGGCCGGCGCGATCACAAGACTTTCCATTGCCGATTCGCCGAAAAAGGAGCCGGGCGCGGCATCTTCCGTCCATAGCTCCTCCGTTTACACCGCCTCTTATTCCGACAGCCGAAATATTTTAGACAAAGCCTCCGAGGATCTGAGCCGCGCACAAAACGGTTCGTCCGCAAATGAGCCTACAAAAACGTCGGGAAACAAAACCGATTCTACCACTGATCCATCAAAAAAATCCGGGACCGCAAGCGCCGATAAATCCACTACGTCAGGCAAGTCGGACAGCACCTCAAAATCCGAAAAGGCCGAAAACGCCGCCGGCACAAAAACCGTCAGCTTTGCACTGCCATTAAAGGGCGATATTATCCGCAAATTTGACATGACGCAGCTCGTATATTCCAAAACCTTTGGTGATATGCGTGTGCATAACGGCATAGATATTAAAGCGAAGGACGGTGAAACCGTTTTGGCCGCCGCCGACGGCACCGTGAAAGAGGTTCGTGAAGACCCGCTGTGGGGCAACACGGTCGTAATTGACCACGGTGGTTCGATTTTGAGCTATTATTGCGGCTTGAATGACGTCACCGTAAAGGTGGGCGACAAGGTAAAGCTCAGCCGGATCATCGGCACGGTGGGTGAATGCGCCGCCGAATGCTTGGACGAAACGCACCTGCACTTTTCCATGACGCAAAACGGTGAATACGTTTCTCCGCTGAAAATTATGGGGCTGGGGGAATAATATCCGCCGTAAAAAGTATTTTTCCAAAAACCGACCGCATCTTTAAAGCGTATTTTTCACCGTTGCCACAAAAGGCGGGCGTCGCCCTCGTCATCGTTTAGGGGCAACAAGAAATTCGGCCGAACGGTTCACGCAAATTGTGAGCCGCTCGGCCGAATTTTTATACTTTAATTTTTGGAACTGCACCGCGTTTCAGCACCGATTTTTTAAGAAATCGTGGTGGCACTCTTTTGCGTGGTGTTGGTTAAGCAAACGTAGGTTTTTCCGGGGTTATAGTCAATTTCCTTGCCGGTGCTGTCGGTGATCTTAAAGGAGCTTTGCGCCTGACCTTTCGACCAGTTGATCTCGCTGTAGCCGCCGTTCGATACATAATAGCCGCTGCCGGAGGAAAGATCGGTCATCACGTGCTTGCCGTCGGGGAAGGTGGAAATTGTGGAATAAAGCACCAAAATATTGGAAACCGAGATCGTTTTGTTGTTGCTGCAATCCACCTGCTTTGCACCGAAACGGTATTTATCATAAGTGCCGGTGGTGCTGTTGAATTTAAACTGCGCCGAGTAGCTGCCGGAGAACGGAACATACAGCTCCTGACATTTGCCGCCTTTCGGCACGATCTCCTGACCCTCTTTTACAAATTTCATCCAGTTTTCCTGCGGCTTTTTCAGTTTCAGTCCCACCGTATCCTTTAAGCCCTTGTAAAGCCCTGTGCCGGTGGTGAAAAGCGTGTGCTCATAAGAAAGACCGTTGGAAACACGAAACGCGTAATTGTTGCCGCCGATCACATTGCCGGAGGTCGCCGTGGTGTTGAGATCCACCGTGGTGGCGCCGACTTCGCCGATGTGCGGCTTGCAGTAGACCTCGTCAAGGCCTGCATGAACGAACTGTGCGCCGTTGCCGAGTGCTAAATCCACATAAGAATAGCGGCCGGAGCGCAAAGAACCGATATTGTTCTTGCCCACGGTTCGAATGTCTTTATAAACCGCCATTAAACGGGTGATACCGCCCTCCACAAAGGTTTCGTAGATAATGTCGGCCTTTGAAAGAGAGGACTGAACTCCCTGCGCGGTTTCAATGTTGTTGATCATAATGGCAACCGGCTTTAAAAGTTTGGCGCTTTTCTTCATGTCCTGCGTACCGGTCAGCGGATTGATCTCATAAGGATTTTGCGGTTCACTGGACGTTACGGCAATCGACGGCGCGATGCTGACTTCGGAGGAAACGGCGTCTTTTTTGCGGCAACCGAAAAATCCGAAAGCCATAAGACCTGCAAGACAAATGGAAATTATTCTTTTACTCATATTCATTCATACCCTTTTTGTAAGTTTTTGCTGATTTTCGGCGTGACGGATGCTTGTCGCCTGCCGGACATAAGACCGGATAACAAAATGAAAGCACCGGTCAAAGCGGTCTATGGTTGCGCCGTTCACTATAATAAAGGTCTTGTCCTTTTTGTTTGCAGTGCAACTGTTCTCTGAAAATCTTATATATTATACATGATTCGACTTTGTTATGCAAGAAAAAACATCTGAAATATTCTGAATTTTTTTAAAGCTTGTTCAAAGCGCGATGGCACGCTTGCGATTTTTGCACGGTTTCTTTGCGGATTTTGCGAATTCTTGAAAGACCGACTTTTAAAAAACCGTGGCCAAAAGCTCTGCAATCAGCTCATTGGACACCAAAAAGCCCTCCGGCGTTAAATGCAGGGCGCCGTTGTCGCATTTTAAAAGGCCGTGCCTTTCATAAAGTGCCGCTTTTTCAAAAAACGGCGGCGGCAGCTTGAAATACCGCGTTTCAAAATTCTTAAAAGAAAGCCCTTTCGACAGCCGGAGCTGTAACATCATATATTCCTCCGCGTCGCCGCCCGTGCCGCAGTCGATGGGTTGAGGGCCTTTTAAGAAAGCGTCAAGATCGCGCGAATAGCAGTATCGTCGGCCGTTCAGAAAACCGTGCGCCGCAGGGCCGATCCCGATATAATCGTCCAAACACCAGTATTTTAAATTGTGCCGCGATGAAAAGCCCTCACGGCTGAAATTGGAAATTTCATACTGAGAAAAACCGTGATTTTTTAAAATTTGCACCGTTTTTAAATACAGCGCGGCGGTTTGCTCGGCCGAGGGAAGATTCAACGTGTCGCGCGCGGCGTAAAGCGGCGTTCCCGGCTCTAAGGAAAGCATGTAAGCCGAAATATGCTGCGGCGAAAATTTCATCAAAAATTCGATCGAGTTTAAAAGCGAGCGCTCGGTCTGGTTAGGAATTCCCAGCATTAAATCAAGCGAAAGATTGTGAATGCCGACGTTTCTTGCGTCTTCAACCGATCGCTCCACGTCGGCGTTTCGGTGCCGCCTTGAAAGCAGGCGCAGCTCGTCGCGGTCGGACGACTGCACCCCTAAAGAAAGCCGATTGGCGCCGCCGGCCACCGCGCTTTTGAAAAAATCCTTTCGATCGTCGGCCGGATTGGCCTCCAGTGTGATCTCCGCGCCGTCGGATACCTTAAAATTTTTGTGAACCGCTAAAAGTAGCTTTTCGATCTCTTGGGGCGTCAACAGCGATGGTGTGCCGCCGCCGAGATAAACCGTGTCTACCGCCGCGCCGCGATACCGCGAAAATTCGCCGATCAGCGCGTCTAAATAGCGGCTGCGGTCGTCGGCACTTTTTGCAACCGAATAAAAATCACAATAAGCGCATTTGCTTTTGCAAAAAGGAATGTGCAAATACAGTCCGATCACAAACAGTCAGGCTCCTTTAGACAATACAATAATCATCCGAGTTGGTTTTTGTTGCGGTCTGCTCGGAAGAACCTTGGCCGCAGAAAGT
>CADAVL010000150.1 GCA_902791335.1 Oscillospiraceae bacterium | reverse complement strand
AAAAACGGAAAGAAGTGTTATCAACCATGTTCGACGGAAAAATGAAAGCCGTTACCTTTAGCTATGACGACGGCGTCACGCAGGATCAGCGCCTGATCTCGCTGTTCAACAAGTACGGCTTAAAGGCAACCTTTAACCTCAATTCCGGCCTGCTCGGAAACGGCGGCTCACTGGTGCGTGAAGATGTCACGGTGGCGCACGTTAAGCCGCGGCCGGAGGAGATCCGCAAAATTTATGAGGGACACGAGATCGCCTCCCACACGTTGACTCACCCCATGCTGCCGGACAAACCGGAGGAGGAAATTATCCGCCAGGTCGAGGAGGACAGACAACGTCTTTCCGCGCTTTGCGGCTACGAAGTCGTGGGCTTTGCCTACCCCGGCGGCGGTGTGAACTGCGACGAGCGCGTGGCAAAGATCATTCGCGAAAACACCGGTGTAAAATACTGCCGCACCACCATTTCGAGCCACAGCTTTGACCGGCAGGACGATCTTTATTTATTCCGCCCCACGGTTTATCATCACGCCGAATGGGACAAGCTGTTTTCGCTCGGCGAGGAGTTTCTCTCCTTAAATCCCACCAAACCGAAGGTCTTTTACATATGGGGCCACGCTTATGAGTTTGACATTCACAACACCTGGGATAAATTTGAAGAATTCCTAAAAATGATCGCTCAAAAGGACGATATTTTTTACGGTACCAACCGCGAAGTGCTTTTATAATTTTTTAGGCAGACGAGCGAAAGAACCCCGTTACGGGGCTGGCGCTCGTCAGCCTGGGCAAACGAGCGCCGGGACCCGTCACCGGGATTCAACGCCCGTTTGCCTGATTTTTTCTATATTGTAAATCTAAAGTGAAAATTTGTATCTTTTTGACAGTCTTTTTCAAAATTTCTCCAAAAATGAACAGGATTCCACAAAACTTAACACAATTTTAACGAAGTATATGCTATAATTAATGTGTTAGAAACATCTTTAAATTTCAAAAGGGAGCTTCTGACAAACCAAAGCTTTTAAAAAAACGGAGTTGCAAATACCATGAAACGCCCTTTAAGGCAACGCTTTTTTATCTTTTCAATAAAAGATTTTATCATCAGCTTTCTGCTGCTTTTAACCGCGGCTGTAATTGCCTATTCTTTGCAGATCATTGAACCGGCCACTACCGGCAGCACCACGGTTCCCCTTTTATTTATGCTGGCGGTTTTGCTGATCTCGCGCTTTACCAGCAGTTATTTTTACGGCGTTGCGGCGTCGCTGGTTTCGGTGGTTGCCGTAAATTACGTATTTACTTATCCTTACTTTCAGTTCAACCTGAGCATTGCCGGATATCCGCTCAACTTTTTGATTATGCTGACGGTTGCCATTGTAGTCAGTATGATGACCACGCAGATCAAGGAGCAGGAAAAAATCCGCCACGAAATTGAGCGCGAAAAAATGCGCGTCAATCTTTTAAGAGCCGTTTCTCACGATATTCGCACGCCGCTGACCTCGATTGAAGGCTCAGCTTCCGCTTATCTTGAAAATCATGATGTTTTGTCGGAAGAGGAAAAAACCGAGCTGATACGCAATGTGGGTGAGGAGGCGCAATGGCTCATTCGCGTGGTGGAAAATCTTTTATCCATTACCCGTATTGGCAGTGAAAACGCGCGGATCTCCAAAGAACCCGAAGCGGCAGAGGAGATCATCGGCGAGGCGGTGGTCAAATCGAAAAAACAGTTTCACAATGTCCGAATTCTCTCGGAAGTGCCAAAGGAACTTCTTTTGGTGCCCATGGACGGCGTACTGATTGAACAGGTGCTGACGAATCTGATTGAAAACGCGGTGCTGCATGGAAAAAGCACAAAAAATGTTAAAGTCATCTTAACAAGGTTGGGCAAAAATGCGGTGTTCTCGGTGGAGGATGACGGCAACGGCATTGATCCTCAAAAGCTTCAGCATATTTTTGACGGCGGCACACTGCCGACCGACACCGACTCCGTACCCGGCAAGCGCAGTATGGGCATTGGTCTTTCGGTATGTAAAACCATTATCAATGCCCACGGCGGCGATATTCGGGCAGAAAATATGCGAACCGGCGGCGCAAGATTTCAGTTTTCCCTGCCACTGGCGGAGAATGCCGATCTGCCGCTTCGCGATATTGAAATGTAGCGCGTTCTTTCATAAAATTCATTATAAATTCCCAAAAAAGAAAGCCGTTCGGCTGACGATAGCAATGATTCAATCCCTCCTCGGCACGCTTCCGGCAACCCTTCGGCATTTTTCAAGCAATCATTATACGGTCATAAATTCGGTAACACAAAAACAGAAGCGGAATGAATGGAGATAATTATGGTTATTAAGGACAAAATATTAATAATCGAAGATGAAAAGGGTATTCGTAATTTTATGAAGACCGTACTTTCGGCAAACGGGTACGACGTATTAGAGGCGGAAAACGGCACCGACGGCTATTCTATGCTGACGTCGCACTGCCCCGATCTTGTAATTCTCGACCTCGGTCTGCCGGATATTGACGGCGTTTCCCTTTTGAAAGCCATTCGGGAATGGTCGTCCAAGCCGGTGTTGGTGGTTTCGGCACGCACGCACGAGCGCGACAAGGTGGAGGCGCTGGATCTTGGTGCAGACGACTACATTACAAAGCCTTTTGGCACGTCGGAGCTTTTGGCACGTTTGCGGACTGCGATTCGGCACACCAGAATCTCCGTGAATAAAGGAGCAATGGCCCACAGAGGAAAATGTATCATCGGCGACCTTACGGTGGATTTTCAGAAATACCGCGTATTTGTAAAAGGCGAGGATGTCGGCCTTACGCAAAATGAATTCCGGATCGTGGCGCTGCTTGGAAAGTATGCCGGAAAGGTTTTGACCTACGATTTTATTATGAAAGAGCTGTGGGGGCCGAACGTGCCCGACGACAACCGAATTTTACGGGTAAATATGGCGAATATCCGCAGAAAAATTGAAGAAAATCCGTCCGAACCGAAGTTTATTTTTACCGAGATCGGCATTGGTTACAGAATGGTGGAGGCAGACGAATGAGAAAAACAAAGATTGTATGCACCTTGGGTCCGGCCTGCTCGGACGAAGAAACCCTGACCGCGCTTTGCAAGGCCGGCATGAATGTTGCAAGGCTCAACTTTTCGCACGGAACGCACGCGGATCACCTGGAAAAGATCAAGCTTATTAAAAAGGTTCGGGACAAATTGCGTTTGCCCATTGCCATTATGCTGGACACCAAAGGACCGGAATACCGCATTAAAACCTTTAAAGACGGCAAAATTGACCTTAAAGACGGTGATACCTTTACCTTTACTACCGAGGATATTATTGGCGACCGGCAAAAAGTTGCCGTAACATACAAGGGAATGATGAAAGATCTCAGCGTGGGCGACCGGATCTTACTGAACAACGGACTGCTGATTTTTGAGGTCATGGCGCTCAGCGATACCGACGCTACCTGCAAGGTACTGGCCGGCGGCGAGCTTTCCAACACCAAAAGTATGAGCTTCCCCGGCAAGGTGTTAAGACAAAAGTATTTAAGCGAGCAGGACAAGGCCGATATTGCCTTCGGTGTGGAGAACGACGTGGACTTTATTGCCTGCTCCTTTGTTTCCGAAAAGCAGGATATTATTAATGTAAAAGATTATCTTCGCTCAATCGGCGCGGAAAATATTGACCTGATCGCAAAAATTGAAAACCGTTCAGGTGTGGATAATATTGAAGATATCAGCACCGAGTGCGCCGGTATTATGATCGGACGCGGCGATATGGGTGTTGAAATTCCGTTTGAAGAGCTGCCGGCTATTCAGAAAAAGCTGATTACCAAATGCCGACTGCTTGGAAAACGGGTGATCACCGCCACAGAAATGCTGGAGTCTATGATCCACAATCCGCGGCCGACCAGAGCGGAAATTTCCGACGTTGCAAACGCGGTATACGACGGCACCAGTGCCATTATGCTTTCGGGCGAGACTGCCGCCGGGAAATATCCAGTTTTAACGGTGGAAACCATGTCAAGAATTGCCGAAATGGCCGAAAACAACATTCACTACGCAAAGCGGTTTTTAAGATCGGAATTCAAAATTAAAAATACCGTGGACGCGATCTCTCACGCTACCTGCGGAATGTCGATTGATATTGACGCCAGTGCCATTGTGGTCTGCTCTCTTTCCGGCATGACGGCGCGCATGGTTTCGCGTTTTCGCCCGCCCGTGCCGATCGTGGGAATCACAACAAACGAAAAGACCTGGAGAAAGCTGGCGCTTTCCTGGGGCGTTACACCGGTGATGTGTGAGGAGTTCAACTCCACCGAGGTGCTTTTCTACACTGCAAAAATGCTTGCAAAGGCGCTGCTTTGTTTAAAATCGGGCGACAAGCTTGTGATCACCGGCGGCGTGACCAACGGAACCTCGGGCAATACGAACCTTATTAAGGTGGAGCGCGTTTAGGCTGACGGGTTCTTTGTCTAGGCAATCAATAAAAATAGAAATTGGTCTGAAATGGTGCGGCAGAGGGTGCTTTGACCTTTCTGCCGATCGGTTTGCTTTTTTGAAAAGTTGTTTTTTGTAAAGTCTCTGAAACCGGGGTCTGCACGCTCTGTTGCTGAAAAATCAAAAAAACGGCAGTTTTATCTTCGCGCGCCGCAATGTTTTTTTCAGGAATGAAAAAA
>CADAVL010000149.1 GCA_902791335.1 Oscillospiraceae bacterium | reverse complement strand
CCAAAACCAGATCATAGCGGCTGTTCAGCGCGTTTTCGTTCTCGTTCTCCGAAGCGTTTTCCGGCGTGTTCTCAACATAATTAATTAATTTACCAATGGCAGGATTCAGCATCATTCAGCACCTCGTTAATAATATTTATCTGACGTTCCGTTTTGGAACGGTCACTCATAATAATTGCGGTCAAGTCCTCTACCGCTTTGTCCAATTTGTCGTTAATGACAATATAATCATATTTCGGCGCGTGTTCAATTTCCGAAAGGGCAATTTTCAAGCGTCCTTCGATCTGCTCGTGGCTTTCCGTGCCGCGGCCGGACAAGCGCTCCTTTAAAACCTGTAACGACGGCGGCATAATAAAAACACTCACCGCGTCGGGATAAAGCTTTTTAATATTTTTTGCACCGTTCACGTCGATTTCCAAAATAATTTCGGCGTCCTCGCGAATCGCGTCGTCCACCGGCTTTTTCGGCGTTCCGTAGTAATTGCCCAAATATACATTATGCTCCAGCATTTCGCCGCGATCGAGCGCACTCAAAAATTCCTCGCGGGAAACAAAATGATATTTGCCGTCCTTTGTTTCGCCCTCGCGCATGGCGCGCGTGACCGATGAGATCGAAAGGCGCACCTCCGGGTGCTTTGAGAAAAGCTTTTCAAGCACCGTATCCTTTCCCGAACCGGACGGGCCGGAAACAATAATTAATCTACCCTTATTCATACACCGTTTCCTCCGCAGATGAAGTCTTTTTGAACCGTTCCTCCGCCTTATCAAGCGGCAGATAGGTCAGGATCACATGATCGCTGTCTGTAAAAATAACAGATTTGGTTTTTCTGCCTTGCGTGGCGTCGATCAGTCGGCCGTTTTCTCTTGCGTCACTGATCATGCGCTTCACGGGCGCGGAATCGGGACTGATCACCGCAACGATTCTGTCCGATGCCACAAGGTTTCCAAAACCGATATTCACTAAATCCATTATATCCCCCTACTCCAGGTTTTGCACCTGTTCACGGATTTTTTCAATCTCCGATTTCAGTTCCACCACCGCGCGCTGAATGGAAACGTCCTGCGCTTTCGAGCCGATGGTGTTGGCTTCGCGGTTCATTTCCTGCACGATAAAATCAAGCTTTCTGCCAATGGGGTCGTCCGTTTCCAATAGGTTTTTCAATTGATCAACATGGCTTTTTAAGCGAACCGTTTCTTCGCAAACCGCCAGCTTGTCGGCAATCAACCCGGTTTCGGTAATCAGGCGCTGTTCTTCAATGTTTGCGTCGTCCAAGAGTTCACGCATTCTAAGCTCCAGCTTTTCCCTGTATTCCCGAACCGTTTCGGGAGAGCGCTCCTCAATAAATTGAACCTCGTTTAAAATTACATCGGTTCTGGAAAGAATATCGGCTTTGAGCTTTTCGCCTTCCACGCGGCGCATTTCAATAAAGGCTTTCAAAGCCGCGTCTTCCACTGCTGAGACGTTTTGAAGCAGCTCATCTTCATTAAGCGCCGCTTTTGTAATGGTGAAAACGTCCGGGTTTTTTGCAACTGTGGAAACCGATATATCATCTTTCACGCCGTACTGAGCGGCAAGCTGCCTTAACGCCTCAATATAAGGGCCGGCAAACTCCGTATTTACTTCCACGGTGGTATTGCCGGCATTGGTGTTGACCGTTAAAAATACATCAACTTTGCCGCGGGCGATTCGCTCCTTAATAAAGCTTTTGAGCTTTTCTTCCAAAAAAATGCAGTCACGCGGCACTTTTGAGGTGATCTCTAAATACCGGTGGTTGACCGACCGCAGTTCAACGGTAATATCCATGCCGTCAAACGACTGCTGCGCTCTGCCGTATCCGGTCATGCTTTTTGCCATAGTATCACGTCTTTTCGCAAAATAAAGAAAATCAAATACACCTTCGCATTTTTCTTATATTTTACCAAATCATATACCGGTTTGTCAACCTCTGGAGCGCAGTATTTCGGATTTTGCAAGATCAGCAGGTATTTAGGCTGACGAGTGTCAATTCTCGTTACACCTAAGATTGTTTTAAAAAATAATAAAAGACGCTTATTCTTACGAAAAAGCGTCTTTTGTCTCTGTTGTTCAAAAGAGAACCGGTGAAATCGATAATTTCAAGCCCAAACCGCATATTTATCTTTACCATTTAATTATACCGAAGAGAAACATAAAAAACAATAAATAATTGCATCAACAGAAACCGGAAAATTGTTCCCTGTGTTATACTATTTTATCAGTTTGTAAAACAAGTCGGTCATAAGGCTGTCTCGATTGATATGGTACACATATATCATCGGATATCCGTTATAATTCGTCGCATAAAAATTATCGTATGTCGGAACAGGGGTTGGAATAACTCTTGCATGCATAAATCGATCGGAATCGTTCAGTAGCCATGCAACCGCAGTAACATCCCAAATCACACGGGTCCACGCTGTGCCTTTTGCATAACTTTCCGCCTCGTCTATTGCATTTTGGGCAAGATAATCCGAAACGGGATTTTTCTCCTTGAGCCAAAATTCCAGTTCCGGCTTAGACACAGTAAAACTGTCTACAACACCGACACAGGGAAGCTGAACAAAAGGAACTCCGCTCTTCATTACCACTCTGGCGGCTGCAACATCCTGAAACATATTAAACTCTTTTGTATGGGAAAAGTGATGTGCGTGTCCGCCAAGCCATACCACAACGGCATTTTCTGCAACATTGGGGTTTAAAAGAATTGCAGAAGCAACATTGGTAATAGCCCCAATTGCTACGACATAAAGGGGATGTTCCGGTGAATAATCTTCAACCCTTTTTGCTAAATCTTCAGCCGCCGGAGAAATAACCGGTGTGTTTTCGTTATCAAGATATTTTTCCGAACCCTTGAAGGTATCGCATTCTTCGCCTAACAGCGAAAGCAGTTTCAGTATTTCCTGATAACTTTTTTCCATACCGTCCTTAGGGCCGTTGGATTTTCCGTTATGGAAAGGTGCTGCATATATCGCTTTTGTATTTAACTTTTCTTTTGACCTTAGTAAATATGCAATTGCAAATTGGTCATCAATTTCGTTATAGGCATCTGTATCTAAAACCACATCCACCTTACCCGCCGGTACCGATAAATTTTTAAATCTCTGTTCGTTTGTCATATCAATTCCTCGCCTTTCTGTATTCCAACGGTGTTTTACCGTACTTTTGCTTAAAGTTTTTTCTGAAAAAGCTTTCGTTTTCATATCCTACCGTGCTGATAATATCGTGAACGGAACAGTTGGTATTCGAAAGCATATAAGCCGCCGTTTTGCATCTTTTCGCAATCACTACCTTGGTAAAATTTTCTCCCATCAGTTTATTCACAATTCTTCCTGTGTACACGGCGGAATAACCCAATACCTGCGACAGTTCCTCAAGATTGGCAGTTTTAATATTCTGCTTGATATAACTATCAATTTGCTCATATAGAGTTTGGCTTTGGGAATTGGATTTGCTTTCTTTAAGTCCGTCAAATAAAGACATCAACTCATCTTTATTAGGAATAGACGGTGCCGCTCCTTTTCTTGAAACCGTAATCGCTGATGCGGCCGAAGCGATTTTTAATATCTGCGAATATTCCTTGCCTTTTGAAAGCTCTGCCACAAAATAACCCAAAAACGCATCCCCAGCAGATGTTGTATCTACCACATTCACTTTATAGGCCGGCTGCCAAAACTCTTGCGTTCCGTCAAATAACACCGAACCGTTTTCGCCTAAAGTAATGATAATTTTTAATGAAGGGTAGTGGTTTTTTAAGTATACCAAGCCTTCCTCTGGCTCTGAACATCCCGAAATTCCAATCAATTCCACTTCATTAATTACTAAATAGGAAAGCATATCAAAGTTGACTTTACAGATTTTTTCGTTAAAAGGCGATGAGTTAAGGATGATGCACATACCTGTTTCATACGCTTTTTTAACAATATAATCTACATCATTTATTTCGTTTTGCAAAATAAGAAGATCGCCTTTGTCAAAGTTTTCCAATACAGCATCTATATGATCCTTGGTTATCATTTCATTTGATCCGGGATAAAGAAATATGGAATTCTCGCCTTTTGAACTCACTTGAATAACGGCATGACCGTTTTTAGCATCAACCATCTTCAGATATGTTATATCCACCCCATTGCACTGTAAAATATCAGTTAACATTCCGCCGTCATACCCCACACATCCGGCATGGTATACTTTTACTCCCGCTTTAGCAATGGCTATGGATTGATTTAGTCCTTTTCCACCGGGAAAAACCTCCAATTTATGTGTGGTTTCCGTTTCCCCAACATTTACAATATGCTCCAGCGAATATACATAATCTATATTACAAGAGCCGAAATTAAGAATTTTCATTTTTACTCACCGTTTAGATTATAGCATACGGAATTATCAAAGAAAAGGACATTTTTTATGAAAAAGCAGACCAAATACAACATTCAAGAAAAAACATCGCCTTATAATTGTACTCAAAGGCGGGTTAATAATCGAATGTACCGCTACAAACAGAAAAAGGGTAAGAAAAAAGAGAGAAGCATTACTTCTCTCAATTCTCTTGCCCCTCGCAATGCCCAGCGTTCCTATAAAACATAACTGTCCTTAGGAACCCTAAGCATATGAGAACGGATTTTCGTTTGGAGCTGATAACCAGATTCGAACTGGTGACCTCGTCCTTACCAAGGACGTGCTCTACCACCTGAGCCATATCAGCAT
>CADAVL010000148.1 GCA_902791335.1 Oscillospiraceae bacterium | reverse complement strand
AAAGGATATTATCTCGGTAATCGGGCGGCGCAACCAAACCGTGGAAATTGTGTTGTGTCCGGTGCTGGTACAGGGCGAAAATGCCGCCGAAAGCATGGTGAAAATGCTTTTAAAGGTATATAAAGCCCCCGGCATTGATTTAATTATTATCGGCCGCGGCGGCGGTTCCATGGAGGATCTTTTTTGCTTTAATGATGAAAAGCTTATCAGAACGATTTACGATTCTCCCGTTCCGGTGATTTCCGCCGTGGGGCATGAAACGGATTTTACACTGTGCGATTTTGTAGCGGATCTCAGAGCCGCTACTCCGTCGGCGGCTGCGGAGCTTGCCGTGCCGTCGCTTTATGAGGAGCGGGATTGGCTGAGGGCGTTGCCCGAATATTTAAAATCGCTGACAACAGGTATTTTCGACCGTGCGGAGGAACGGCTGGATCGCCAGCTTTCGTCCACTGTTTTACAAAATGCCGCGGCGGCTGTTTTGCCGTATCGCGCGCAGTTTTCGGCACTTTTAAGAAGATTTGCGGCGGCTTCCAAGCAGCAGGAGACAGCCTTTCAAGGCAGACTTCAAAATGCATTGACAGCGCTGAGCGCCATGAATCCTGCGGCGGTGCTGTTGCGCGGCTACAGCATGGTTTATCGGGAAAACTCGATCATAAACAGTGCAGAAGAGCTGAGCATTGGTGACCGGCTGAGCATTCAGTTTGCAAACGGACGGGCCGATTGCACGGTGACCGAGGTCTTTAAAGAAAACAAAGAGCATAAAGAAAATTAAGAGGTCAGAAAGAAAAATACAGAGAGCAAAGAGATCAAAGAGAAAAAAGGGGAGCAAAGCAATGAGCAACATGAGTTATGAATCGGCGATGAGCCGTTTGGAAGAAATCGTGAAAAAGCTTGAAAGCGGCGACAGCGCACTGGAGGAAACCGTTAAGCTTTACGACGAGGGCTTAAAGCTCTCCGCTTTTTGCGATAAAAAGCTGACAGATGCAAAACAGAAAATTGTAAGTATTGAAAACTATTTAAAGGAAGCGACCGAGCATGACGAACAGGATCATTGACGACTATAAGCCTTTGGTGGAAAAGGCTTTGGCAAAATATTTAAGCTTTGAGCCCTCCCTGTACGATACGGTGGTTGAGGCCATGAATTATAGCGTCGCCGGCGGCGGAAAGCGAATCAGGCCTTGTCTTTTGTTGGAATTTTCGCGCCTTTGCGGCGGCAATCGCGCCGCGGCACTTCAAATGGCGGCAGCACTTGAAATGATCCACACCTATTCGCTCATTCACGACGATCTGCCGGCCATGGATAACGACGATATGCGCCGCGGAAAACCGTCCTGTCATATAAAATTCGGTGAGGATATAGCAATCTTAGCTGGCGACGCGCTTTTGACCCACGCTTTTTATACTGCCGCCTCCTGCAGTGCGGCACCGGCGGACGCAGTGCAAAAGTCCATTAAAATTATGGCGGAATATGCCGGCGCCACCGGCATGGTGGGCGGTCAGGTGATCGACCTTCAAAGCGAGAATAAAACGATCAATCTTGAAATTTTAACCACGCTGTGCGAGCTGAAGACGAGCCGACTTATTGAAACAGCCTGCGTGGTCGGCTGCTTGATTGCCGGTGCCGACGAGGCACACCAAAAGGCGGCTTTTCGGTATGGGCACAATTTAGGGATGGCTTTCCAGATCGTGGACGATATTCTTGACGCCACGGCAACGGCCGAGACTCTCGGAAAACCGGTTGGCAGCGACAAAGAAAACCATAAAAACACTTTCCTGACCCTTTTGGGGTTAGAGGGTGCCAAAAAAGCAGCGCACGACTATACGAATGAAGCACTTTCGGCATTGGAGGTGTTCCGGGAGGACACCACCGATTTAAAAGAGCTTACAAGAGCGCTTTGCAGCCGTCGGTTTTAGGCGTGACGAGTTTTACCCTCGCCGGGAAAAAGCATTCTTTGGCAGGACTGTGTATTTTAAAGCTTGGCAAAATTTCAAACAGGGATCTGTTTGTGCCGCGCGTCGGTACTGATCCGACAAGCGCTTGGTGCCGAATAATTTGTGGCATGATCGGCACGCAGGAAAGGGGATTCTGTTTATTTGAAATATCATTTTTTAGGAAAGATCAACAGCCCCGAGGAGCTCAAAAAGCTGTCCTCGGAGGAATTAAATATATTGTGTTCCGAGATAAGAGAAGAAATTATGAATACGGTTTCTTTAAACGGCGGCCATTTGGCCTCCAATCTCGGCGTGGTGGAGCTGACCGTTGCGCTGCACCGCGCGTTCAATGCGCCGGACGACGCCATTATTTTTGATGTCGGGCACCAGTGCTACACCCACAAACTGCTTACCGGCCGCTATAAGGCGTTTCATACCTTGCGGCAAAAGGACGGGATTTCCGGCTTTATGCGCCCCGAAGAAAGCGCTTATGACCCATTTGTGACCGGGCACAGCAGTAATTCCGTTTCAGCGGCCTGCGGCATTGCCAAAGCCAACACCATGGCAGGCAACGATAATTATACAGTGGCGGTCATCGGCGACGGTGCGCTGACCGGCGGCTTGGCTTTTGAGGGGTTAAACAACGCCGCAAGCAACCATGATCGGCTGATCCTTATTTTAAACGACAATAAAATGTCTATTTCAAAAAACGTCGGCGCACTGGCAAGGTCTTTAAGCCGCGTGCGGACAAACATTGTTTACTATCGGATCAAAAACGTGGTGGAGCGGTTTATCAGCCGCATTCCGCTGATTGGCAAGCCGCTGAGAAACAGCATTTACAATTCCAAGCTCATGCTGAAAAACGTCTTGTATCACAGCAATATTTTTGAAGGCCTCGGTTTCGATTATCTTGGCCCTGTGGACGGGCATAATATTGAAAAGCTTTCTCAGGCTTTGTTGATTGCAAAGAATTCCAAACGGCCGGTGCTGATTCATGCACTCACCGTGAAAGGTAAGGGCTATAAATTTGCCGAGGCAAGCCCAGGTAATTACCACGGCGTGGCGCCTTTTAATGTTGAGGTGGGGCTGGAGACCAGCGGCAGTCATAATTTTTCCGTTGCTTTCGGCATGGCCTTGTCAAGACTTGCCGAAAAATACCCCAAAGTGGTGGCTGTTACCGCCGCCATGACAAGCGGCACGGGATTGCGGGAATTTTCCTTAAAATACCCCTCCCGATTTTTCGACGTCGGCATTGCTGAGCAGCACGCAGTGACCTTTGCGGCAGGGCTTGCTACCAAGGGCTTTAAGCCGTTTTTTGCGGTGTATTCCTCCTTTTTGCAGCGAGGATTCGATCAGGTTCTGCACGATGCGGCGATTGAAAACCTGCCGATTACGCTTTGCGTGGACCGTGCGGGTCTTGTAGGCAGCGACGGCGAGACCCACCAGGGCGTTTTTGATATTTCGTTTTTGAGCGCGATTCCGAATGTTTCTATCTATTCGCCGTCCACCTATGAAGAACTGGAGGGTCTTTTGAAAAAGGCAGTGGACCGCGATCGCGGCGTTTATGTGATCCGTTATCCGCGCGGCGGTGCCATTCCGCTGCCCGAAGAGCTGCGAATGCCAAAGGACGAGCCGACTGTGCTTTCCAAAAAATCGCAGACGGCGGTGATTTCCTACGGCATCAATTTCTCTTTTTGCTATAAAGCATTGCAAAACGAGGCGGTGGATCTTGTAAAGCTCAATCGGCTGACCGACCTTTCCGACAGCTTTATCGACCGCTTAAAGAACTATAAAACGATTTATATGTTTGAAGAAACCGTGCCGAACGGCAGTATCGGCGAGCATTTAAGCGCGCGCCTGATCGCAAAGCATTATTGCGGCCGGTTTTACCATAAAACCGTAAAAAATGAATTTGTAAAGCAGGCAACGCAGAGCGAACAGCGCCGACGGTACGGCTTAGATGTTCAATCGGTTCATGAGATCGTTTTAAAAGAAGAAAAATAAAAAGACGGAGGAACAAGATGAGCGAGAAAAGGCGGCTCGATACAGCTGTTTTTGAAGAGGGATATTGCGAAAGCCGCGAAAAGGCCAAGGCGCTGATCATGGCCGGTGTGGTTTATGTAAATAATCAAAAGGCCGATAAGCCGGGGTTTACCTTAAAGCCCGACGACCGGTTGGAGGTGCGCGGAAATCCGCTGAAATATGTCAGCCGCGGCGGCTTAAAGCTTGAAAAAGCCATGAAAGTGTTTTCGGTTTCCTTAAAGGACGCGGTTTGTGCGGATATTGGTGCATCCACCGGCGGTTTTACCGATTGTATGCTTCAAAACGGTGCAAAACGCGTGTATTCTATCGACGTCGGCTACGGCCAGCTGGCATGGAAGCTGAGAACCGACGCACGTGTTGTCAACCTGGAACGCACAAATTTCCGCTATGTTACAAAAGAGCAGATCCTCGACGCGCTTGATATGGCCTCCGTAGACGTAAGCTTTATTTCTTTAAAAAAAATATTACCGGCCTTAAAACCGCTGTTAAAGCCGGACGGCCACGTGGTTTGCCTCATAAAGCCGCAGTTTGAGGCCGGCCGCGAAAACGTGGGCAAAAAAGGCGTGGTGCGCGATCCTTTTGTACACTGCGAAGTGATTGAATCGATCACGAGCTTCGCCGTAGAGGAGGGCTACAGCGTATTAGGGCTGGATTATTCGCCCATTAAAGGGCCGGAGGGGAACATTGAGTATTTGTGCTTTTTGAAAAAATCCGAAAACCCTCAATATCTTGCTGAAAAAACGCCAAAAGAGGTTTGCGACCTGTCGCACGCCGCGTTGGGATAGCT
>CADAVL010000147.1 GCA_902791335.1 Oscillospiraceae bacterium | reverse complement strand
CATTGGACGAAACGGTGCTTTTGTTATTGGAGGAAGCCGTGGAGGACGAAGATTTTCCGGAAAGCTCTAATCCCGGAAAGCCGAACGCAAAGCCGTTGAATGACAGTCCGCCGGACAGTAGGGCGGCACACAGCAGCGCGCAGATGATTCTTTTTGTTGCTTTTGTGGCGCTTTTACCGTTCATTTTTAAAAATCGTCCTCCTTTCTTTTTTTGTATCGTTTCGGCGGCACCCTTAGCATGTCGAACGCAACAAGCCGAAGCCCGCAGCCTTTTTTAAGACCGTCAAAAAAGCCGCCGCACAAAAAGACGATCTCCGAAAAGCAATCCGCCCAAAAAGCGATTACCAAAAATGCCGTCAAGCCGCGCGCCAATTTATGATCGTGCAGCCCATTTTCGGCCGTTCTGTAAATATCGGGGCTTTTCTTTATTAAAAAACTTAATAATTCTTTCTGCGAGTATAAACAAGGATCGCCGTGACGATCAGCGCCAGCGGAACAAGACCGATGAACACAACGGCAATGATCTTGGTTTGCGCTGCCGTAATGGATCCGGTAAAGGTGCCGGACGCATTGGTGACGACCTTGGTTTCCATCACATACTGATCCTCGTCGGAACGCGAAGTGGTGTTCAGTACGTTGATCAGCAACCGGTAGTTGCCGTTATCGGTAGACTGGGTGGCATAGGTGTTGGTGAGGAAGCCCACCGAAGAAAGCGCCACCACATAGCTGGAGCTTTCGTCCTTTGTATCCTTTGAAACCAGCATGACCGGCTGATTGTCGCCGGCGCCCGAAGCCTTCCACGAAGCGTCGCCGTCGGGCTTTTTATAGGTGTTGCCGTCGGCGGTCTGCACCACGGTTTCTACCGTGCGCGTGCCATTGGTTTCGGTTTCATAAAGTGTCTTCATCGGCAGCATATTGTTGGCGATATAGCTGTACTGCGCGGCGTCCACCGTAGCAGTATAATCGGTATTGGTGGTTTCAAGGAAGATATTCGTGCGGTCGGTGGAATAATAGGCCGAATCCTTTGAATAATACTGGTATCCACGCTCGTAGGCAATGCCCCACTCCTCCAAAAGGCCGTAAATTCTCGGCAGATTCGTGGAAGCGGCCGACGCCATATACAAAAGCGTTTTGCCTTTTTTGCCGTCGTTGTCGAGCCAATCGGAGATCTTCTTTATCTCGTTCTCGGTGTAATCGGCAGACGGCGCACAGATCATCATAACATCATATTTTGAGAAGTCTGCGTCGCCGATCGAGGCTACAGAATCCATCTGAAAAGCGTTCTGCTCCGCCGTGGCTTTAAATCCGGAAACATATTCCTCCGAGCTGTTGGCCGTGATCAGCGCAACATTCACGTTTTTAAGGTTTGCCGTTTTAAAAATACCGTTGGCCACGGCCTGTTCAATGTTGTTGCCCTCCAAAGTGTAGGACTCCGAACCGGTATAATAATCGGTACCGGACTGAGATTCCAGCTTATAGCAGTCCGCAAAGGCAATCACGCCGCGCTTTACATCGCCGTCGGCGCCGTCCGGATAGCATTCCACCAGAATATCGCCGTAGTTCATGCTGAGGTTTTCGGCCATAAAGTCCTGAACCAGCGACTGCAGCTTTTCCTGCTCGTTATAAATATCCACAAACTCAACCGAGATATTTTTATTGTATTTCGGATATTGCTTTAAAAGCGCCACCGTCTGACGGTAGTATTTGCCGCCGGTGGAATCGCTGACCGCCTGATACTGCGCGAAATACGAGCCGTCCTCATAAAGCTCTTCCGAGAAAAGAACGTGCAGCTTTACAGGGTATTTTACACTCTTTAAAAATTCAATGTTTTCGCGGTTGACCGAGTAAACATTGTCGCTTGTCATATCAATAGTAAGGGGGTGACGGTCGTTCAACACCCCGATCAGCACGTTTAAAAGCACCACCAGCGCCAAAAAGATTGCGGCGGTAGCCGTGGCGTAGGTGCCATATTTCAGTCGGTAAGCGCTTTTAAGCTTTACCTTTTTTTGCTTTTTATCTTTATCTTTGCTCGGTTTTTCCGATTCATCCAAAGCGGTATTTTCGTCCGCAGCGGCGTCTTCGTCTTTGGTGTCGTTGTCCGGTTCGTCGTCGGTTTTGTCGGCGTTTTCCGCTTCGGCCGTGTAATCGGCCTTTGTGCCGTCGCTCTCGGTCGCGGTCGGTTCTTTGTTCAATTCGGCCTCGGTAACCTCTTTCGTTTCCGCCTGTTCATTTTCAGAAAGTTCAGAAAGCTTTGCCTCATTTTCCAAAGCGCTGCGATTTTCCTGGTCTTTGTTCATGGTAGTTCCTCCCTTCGGCGTTATTGGTTTAAGCCCATCTTTTCTTTTGCAGCATCCGCACGGTCAAAAAGAGGAATACGGCAGTAATGCTGACAAAATAAAAGAGGTTTGAAAAATCCAACACGCCGTTTGAGAAGCTCTCATATCTTGTGTTGAACGAAAGTGTTGTGATCACATTGGAGATTGCCTCCACCTTAATGGCGCTTGCAATGGTGTCCATCAGCATGATAAACAGCACCACGCCAAAGGAAACGACCGCCGAAACCAACTGACTTTCCGTTAAAGCGGAAATAAAAATGCCAATGGCGATCAGCGAGGAACCAAGCAACAGCATACCCAAAAGGTTGCCGATGTAGACCATCCAGTCGGGGGTCACAAAAATTGCAAAGATCAGCTGATTGACAAGCGTTAGCAAAAAGCAAAGCGAAAACATGGCAAGCGCCGCGAAAAATTTTCCCATCACAATACCCCAAAGGCTGACGGGTGCGGTCAAAAGCGCCTGATCCACTTTGAGTCGTTTGTCCTCGCTCATTAAACGCATGGTGAGAATGGGGCAAAGAAACATGACAATATTCATCATAAATGAGAACAGCACCGTAATATCGCCCGAACTGTTTGAAAACAGATAATAGAAGAAAAAGCCCTCAAACAGTGCAAACACCGTCAGCACCACATAGCCGAGCGGCGAGGTGAAATAGCTTTTGAATTCTCTTTTAAATATTGCGCCCATTATTCATTCTCCCCCTTTTCAAAGGTGCTTTTTTCGGTGGTAATCTTTAAGAACAGCTGTTCGAGGTTCAGCTCTGCGGCCGACAGCGAAAGCACGGTAAAACCCTGCTCCAAAAGCCTTGAGATCACCACGGCGCGCACGTCTGCGCCCTCGTTTACGGAAATCGCGTAGTCGAGTGTTTCCGGCTCCTCAGAGCCGACAAACGTAACGTCGCTGACGCCGTTAATATTGGCAAGCAGCTTTTGCGCGGCAACCTTTGTGCCGGAGCTGCCCTCACGAATGCGAAGCGTGAGCGCTCCGCTGCCGGAAATTTTTCTTGAAAGCTCCTCGGGTGCGCCGTCGGCGATCAGCGTACCGTTGTTGATAACCAAAATACGGTCACAGACCGACTGAATTTCCGAAAGAATGTGCGAGGAAACAATGACGGTGTGATTTTTGCCGAGGTGGTGAATGAGATTTCTAATCTCAATGATCTGCTTCGGGTCAAGACCCACCGTCGGCTCGTCCAAAATGATCACGTCGGGATTGCCGATGAGCGCCTGTGCAATGCCAACGCGCTGACGGTAACCTTTGGAAAGATTTTTAATGAGCCGTCCGTAAACATTTTGCAGCTTTACAAGGTCGCAGATCTCCTCAATATGCGGCGCCTTGGGCAGACGCGCCTTTTTGAGGTCATACATAAAATAAAGATATTCCTTCACCGTCATGTCGGGGTAAAGCGGCGGCAGTTCGGGCAGATAGCCGATGTGCCGCTTGGCCTCGGCCGGATTTTCCAGAATATCGCAGCCGTCGATCTCGACCGAGCCGGTGGTCATGGAAATATAGCCGGTCATGATGTTCATAATGGTGGATTTACCTGCGCCGTTCAGTCCCAAAAAGCCCAAAACTTCACCGTCGTTCACCGTGAAGCTGACATTTCGGACTGCAACGTGGTTTCCGTATTTTTTGGAAAGATTGGTAACCTTGATCATCCGTTGTTCCTCCAGTTTTTTGCACACTGATTTATTTTATGGTATCAAAAAATTTTAACGTAAATATAAACGGTTTTTGAACATTGCGCCGTTTTGGGTTCTTCCTGCTTTCTTTTTTTGTTGTCTGTCAAAAACAGCAAACAAAACACGGTTGCTGGGTAAAAGACAAAGCAGCCTGAGCGAAAAGCAGCGCCGGCCGGGCGAAAGCCCCCAAAACCTTGGCATACGAAAATATTATACTATATCCGCCGCCGTTTGGCAAGTGCCGGAAATACAATCAGCGTTATTTGCAAAATTCCTACGAATTTGCATGAAAAGAACTTTAAAAAATTGCGCCGAAAGCCCGCAAAAAACCGCCGCAGCGCGTGACCTTTCAGTCCTGCACTGCGGCGGAAATTATTGTGTTTTAAACAGTGCGGTCAAGGCAGCCTAAAAGAAAGCTTTGCCGCGATCTGTCCGATTGGATTTTTAAAATTGATTATTTGATAACCTCGGTTTTGAGGAATTCGGTCAGGACCTTAGCCGCAGCCTCGTGTCCCTCTTTCAGCGGATGATGTACATAGTGCGGTTTTTTAGATACCGAGGGAACCGTGATTGTCTTTCCGTCCTTATCGGTATAGGTGTAATCCTCGCCGTAGTCGTAAGGCAGCTCACAGCTGAAGTAGCCTTTTTCGGCGCCACCGAGGTCGGCCATTACTTCTTTAATGACATTGCTGTAGCTGCTGTCGCCCGTGAACATCATGCCGTATACCCAAACGATTTTTGCATTCGGG
>CADAVL010000146.1 GCA_902791335.1 Oscillospiraceae bacterium | reverse complement strand
ACCCCAAAGGTGCGGGCCTTTCTTTTTAGACTTTGCGCACGGGAAAATTCTAAATTCAGAATTTAGAATTAAGAATGAAGAATTAAAAACAAATACTTAGAAGTCATAAAAACAGGATTCATTTCAAAAAGGAGATGACACAAAATGGCGATTACGCCGCTGACGTTCATTTTAAGTACGGTTTTAGCCGTTTTGGTATCTTTGCTGGTATCAGTGATGGTTGCACGCAAAAACCGCAAAATAGACATGGTAGAGGCGCTGAAAAGCGCAGAGTGAGAATTTTGTGTGAATACTGAGGAGAAATTCGACTAAAAAGCGGCAATGCGGCAGCAAGTCGACTTTAAAATTTTAAAATATTCCTTTCAAAAAATGAAGCCTGCAAAAGAATGACGAAAATCTAAAAATATAATTAAAAGAAGGAGCGATGACAAAATGACTGAAACGACATTGAAAATTGACGGAATGGCCTGCTCTATGTGCGAAAGCCACATAAACGATGCCATTCGTGCGGAATTCGACGTTAAAAAAGTTCATTCAAGCCACAGATCAGGCGAAACGGTGATCGTTTCTGAAAGCTCACTGCCGGAGGAGAAAATCCGCGAGGTCATTAAAAGCACCGGATATACGCTTTTATCGATGACCGAAAAGCCGTACGAAAAGAAAGGCCTGTTCGGACGGAAGAAATAAGGCGGATTTTCTGCGTCCAATCCCAAAAAGTTCCGGTTCGCAAACCTGCGCGCGCAGGTGCCGCGGTACGCGGCGCGCCAAACGCCCTCAAAGGGGCGTTTGGCGCTTTCTTTTTGCCCCTTTGCATCTTTCCTTGGCCGACGAGGCATTCGGGATTTTGTTTGCGTCGCTGCCTGTGTCGGATTTTTCGGAGGGACAAAAAGAACCTGCGCGCGCAGGTTTGCGAACCGGAATTTTTGGGGTTGGACCCGCGAAAGATCGGGCATTTTAAAACACAGTCAAAAATGAAAAGCTATAAAAGGCACCCACGAAAGCTTTCTTCTTCACTTTGTATAATACAAAGTTTCCGAAAAAAAGCATTCCGTGGGTGTTTTGTTTGGTGTTCGTTAGGTTTTGGTAAATTATTGGCCGTGTAACCATAGCACACGGATCCGAACCCGATTTCAATTTTTGTCGGGCAAACGCGTCAATCAAACAAAAGCTTATTTTCAGTCGATCGTTGTAATAAAGTCCGAAAGTACCTTTGCCGCGGCGATATCGCCTGCAACGGACGGATGACTGGAGCCGCCGTCGGTATTGATGGGAAGCTCACAGAAATAGGCGTGATAGCCCTCCGCCGTCAGTTCTGCCGCAACCTCGCGGTAGGCATCGTACATATACGGAGCGCCGCCCATTAAACCGAACGCATAAACGATCTTTACGTCCTTGCCGTTTTTCTCGGCAATGGTTTTTGAGAAGCCCACAATCGCTTCTTTAAAGTAAGCCTTGCGCTCAGCGTCATTGTCGAAACGTCCTCTGAGCAAGCCATTGTCGTTTGTACCGAGGTTCACCACAACATAATCGGCCTTGCGGCTGAAGTCGTAGTCGCCGGGGTTTCTTGTGCGGTCGTAGGTATAGCGGAGGTATTCCGTGGGCATGTGCGCATTTGCCATGCCGTCGATTTTTACCAGTGCAGAGCCGCTCTTTGAAATGCAGGAATAATCCCAGCCGAGGGTTTCCGCTGTAAGTACGCCGTACGCCTTGCGGCCGTTTTCGTGCCGACCGGAGGCGGTGGTTCCCTTTTCGCTGAGGTTACCGAAGCCGCAGGTAATCGAATCGCCCACAAAGTCGATCTGCTTTGCGCGGTTTTGAGGTGCGCTCATAATTTCGCCGGTCAATTTGATGCCAAAGATAATTTCAGTGGTGCCGCTTTCATTTTGCGTATAAATTTCAATTGTGTGAACACCGCGCGGAAGATTACGCGCGATTAAATAGTCCTGTGCCACCGCGTTGCCGCTTAATTTCACTTCGTGCTCTTCGCCGTCTACGATCACGGTGAGCCACAGATCGGACAAGGTTCCCTTATAAATTTCCGCATAAATATCGCCGCAGGAATTGGTGTTAAAGAGGATACCGCTGCCGGTCATTTCAAGTAAGATACCGTCGCGTTTTTCGCCGGTTTTATCGGCCTGCGTTGCGGTAACTACCTTGCGGCCCATATATTTATACTTGAGATCCTCCGCCTTAACATAGTGGTTTTCATAATTTTCTAATACATCATTATTTAAAATAGTATCGCGAATTTTTACAAGGTCGGTCACAGTCAAGCGGCCGTCGGCGTTCAGATCAAGAATTGCATCGGCGTTCGCGTTTTCTGCCTTGCCGCTGAGAATTCTGTCAACACCGGCCACAATATCACTAACTGTGATCTTGCTGTCGGCATTTGCATCGCCCAAGAGATAAACGGTCAGGCGGTTGACTTCACGATTTTCTTTGTCACGGATAATAAAGGCCATGCCATTTTTTAAGATCGTATCGCCGCCAAGCTCGTTATTTTCGGCGTCCAATACCGCCAACGTGCGGTAATTGTTGTTGAAACCGTTCAAAAGCTCGCAGGCTGCGGTTCCGTACGGCACAAAAATCAAGGAAGACGCGCGGTCGATCTTAAAGGTTCCGCCCACAAAGTCGGTCGCCGCCGGCTCATAGATCACCTTTAAGTTAAGGTTTTCAGTCAGCGTCTTTTCAAAGACTGAGGTGTTTTCATAAATATCCGTGGTAATGCCGTCGGTAATCTCCTTGCCGTCGGCGGTCTGCCAGCCTTTTAAGCAATAGCCGTTCTGATAGACCGGGGCGGTAAGACGGATATTCTTGCCGGAATAGCTTCTGCCGCCTGCCGAAACAAGGCCTTCCACGTTGGATGTCACGGAATAATCATAATAGTCGGTATTATAGTTGCCGAACGCGGCTATTTCCGCAATACGCGGATAAGCATAGTTAACAGGGTACGTAAAGGAATCCAGCATGACGGCCCTTTTAATGCGAATACCGATGTATTTGGCGGTGTAGGCCGTCTTTTCCGTGAAGGTCTGATATTTTGCGCCTTTCACGTTTTCAAAGGTATATTTTAAGTTGTCGGCGGTGTAAAGCGTGTTTCTGTCCGTTGATGCATAGACCTCATAAAGCGAGGAACGAAGCCCTAACTGATCGGGCCATGCAAGAAACAGGGTGTTGATATTGGCCTCATACAAAAGGTTTAACGTGACATCAATATCAACATTATCGGTATATTTGCGGTCATTCCCCTCGCCCACAACGGTGACCAGTCTTTCGTTGCCGACCATAATGTTGATATCACCGTGGGTGTTCACTTTGCGGTCAAAAACGTTATTACCGGAGCTGAACCCGCCGAAACCAAACAGCTTGCCGTCTTTATAGCCGCAAACGGTGGTCGTTCCGGCACGGAAGTCATTTGAGGTGTTTTCAAAGGTGGATTCGATCAGGTTTTCTGCCGAATCGAGCTTTTTGATACACTCCTCGGCCGTCTTTTGCGAGGTAATCATGTCGTACTCGTCCAGCTTGCAAACGCCGAACACTGCCAGCTCTTTGAAGCGGCAGTAGCTGTACGGGCGAATATAGCTGCATTCCGGCTTCTTGATCAGCTCGGGGTCACAGCTTTGTAATACCTTAATGCCGAAATAACGGGCGCTCAGCGGCGTTTTAAAGGCGAAATACTGACCGCTGGATTTCTTCTCATTGGTGTATTTGTCTACATAGCTTGCCGCGTCGTACAGCGCACTGAGGTCATTGGCAGCATAAACCTCATATTCATAGGTTCTCTGCGCTAACTGAGATGAAGAATCGCTGAAAAACATAAAGCCATTGATGGTGGCAGAAGCCGGGAAATTTACCGTAATCTTCAAATATCTGCCGTCGTTAAGGTTCCCATCGGTGTCAAAAAAATATGCACCTCGGAAATCCTTCACGGTGTCAATATCGCCGTCGGTTAAAGTGGGGGCGTTGACCTCGTTGATAAAGGATTCACCGGAGCCGTTATTGGCAGTGAGTGTATACGTTGCACCGTCGTTATTTCTGTTATTCTGAAAACCTGCAACAATGTTTTCATCGCTTTTTACCTTATCAACAAGGCCGTCCACCTTTGAAAGGTCGGTTTCAATCGTTGAACGCTCTGTTTCCACCACTGAGGTTTCCTCAGCCGAAGCAAAAAGGCTCAGCGACATGCCGGAAACAAGCACTGCAAGGCTTAAAAGCGCGCTTAAAATCTTTACCGGCAGCTTCATAAGCAATTCCTCCTTAAAATTCTGCAAAGTTTTAGATAAGTCTTTTAATTTACCTGTAAAATTATTGTATCATAGTTCCATATTTCATGCAACAGCCAGAGCGAAAAATGATAAAAAAGTACAAAAAGTCAGTCAAATCATCTAAAAAATGCCGGCCGACGTTCTTTCGGCAACCACGACAAGGAGCCAAGCCGCAATAAACCCGACAGCTCCCCTGCACGCCGCCGCCTTCGGCAAAAAAGCCCCAAAACGCCAAAAAAGGCGTTTGGGGCTTTCAGCGGTGTTTTCCCGCAAAGGGAAAACACCGCGCGGCGCGCAGGGAAACTGCCGGTTTTATCGCGGCTGGTTTCATCGCGGCCGGTTTAAAGTTTTCAAAGGAAGAAATTTGTTTTTTTAAAAGTGTCGGACGGCGAAAGTTTTCGACCGGGTTCACCGGAAGTAAAGTCGGCTTCGGTCAACAGCCTATTTTATAAGAATTTTTTGCGTTCATTCTTCCTCGCGAAATTGCAGGCTGTAAAGGTGGGCATACATACCGTTTTTCGCCAACAGCTCTCGGTGATTGCCCTCCTCAATAATCGAGCCTTCCGACACAACCG
>CADAVL010000145.1 GCA_902791335.1 Oscillospiraceae bacterium | reverse complement strand
CTAAGCGCCTTAACGGTTTCCCTTGCAATTATCTTGCCCGAAACCGCAACCTGTATCGGCACCTCGAAAAGCTGGCGCGGAATGTAATCCTTAAGCTTTTCCGCAATTCTGCGCGCGCGCGCATAGGCGTTATCGGAATGAACTATAAACGAAAGCGCGTCTACCACGTCGCCCGCAAGCATAACGTCAAGCTTAACAAGCTTTGATTTTTCGTAGCCCTTTGCCTCGTAATCGTAGCTGGCGTAGCCCTTTGTACGGGATTTAAGCGCGTCGAAAAAGTCGTATACTATCTCGCCTGTCGGCAATATATAATGTATATCCACGCGGTCGCCCATATATTTCATATCGGTATAAACGCCGCGGCGTTCCTCGCACAGCTGCATAATGCTGCCCACATATTCGCTCGGACTGTAAATATGCACGTCCGCAACCGGCTCTAACGCCTCGGCTATAACCGCAGGGTCGGGGTAATTTGTGGGGTTATCCACCGTTACGGTCTCGCCGTTTGTTAAAAGGAACTTGTATTCAACGCTCGGCGCGGTGGTTACAAGATCCAGGTTGTATTCGCGCTCTAAGCGTTCTTCAATGATCTCCATGTGAAGAAGTCCCAAAAATCCGCAGCGGAAACCAAAGCCGAGCGCGCCGGACGACTCAGCCTCAAACATTAAGGAAGCGTCATTCAGCTGTAGCTTTTCCAGCGCGTCGCGAAGGTCGGGATATTTTGCGCCGTCAGCCGGATAAATACCGCAGAAAACCACCGGATTCACCTTGCGGTAGCCGGCCAGAGGCTCTTTGGCCGGGTTGTCGCGCAAAGTAATGGTATCGCCCACGCGCGCGTCACGCACGGATTTAATGGAAGCGGACAAATAGCCGACCTCTCCGGCCTCCAGGCAATCGCACGGCTCCAAGCTGGTGGCGCGCTTGCGACCCAATTCCACAATTTCCATTTGTGCGCCGGTTGCCATCATTTTTACAGCGTCGCCGGTCTTTAATTTGCCGCTGACCACTCTGAAAAATACAATCACGCCGCGGTAGGCGTCATAATACGAGTCGAAGATCAGCGCTTTCAAAGGTGCCTCGCGGTCGCCGGTCGGCGCCGGAATATCCGTAACGATCCGCTCTAAAACCTCTTCTACATTCAAGCCGCTTTTGGCCGAAATTTTGGGCGCGCCCTCGGCAGGAATGCCAATCACGTCCTCAATTTCCGCAATCACACGGTCGGGATCGGCGGCCGGCAGATCAATCTTGTTTACCACCGGCACAATTTCCAAATTATGATCTACGGCAAGGTAGGTGTTTGCCAAGGTCTGCGCTTCAATTCCCTGTGATGCGTCCACCACCAGCACTGCACCCTCGCAGGCGGCCAAAGAACGCGATACCTCATAATGAAAGTCTACGTGTCCGGGCGTGTCAATGAGGTTCAGTTCATATTCGTTGCCGTCCTTTGCTTTGTAGTAAAGCGTAACGGCGTGCGCTTTGATGGTGATGCCGCGTTCGCGCTCCAGGTCCATGCTGTCAAGGATCTGCTCCTCCATGTCGCGCTTTGCAACCGACTGTGTCAGCTCCAAAAGGCGGTCCGCCAAGGTGGATTTTCCGTGGTCAATATGGGCAATAATGCAAAAATTCCGAATTTTTTCCAAATCAAATGCCAATTCGAAATACCTCTTTCTTCAGATTCGGTTTAGCAAGCACCGCTTGCCATACATTGTAAGTATACCATAATTTCAAAAAGGATTCAATCATTTTATTGCCGTTTCAGCGCCCCGGTCGGCGAGTGCCAACCACAAAAAGTGCCAAGGCCTTGACAAACGAAAAATTTGGTGTATACTATTATTAGCACTCTATAAATACGAGTGCTAATCCTTTTAAATTTTTTATTGTACGGAGATGTTTTAATATGAGAAAAAAACAGTTTAAAGCAGAGTCCAAAAAGCTTTTGGACATGATGATCAACTCGATCTACACCCACAAGGAAATCTTCCTGCGTGAGCTGATCTCCAACGCCAGCGACGCCATTGACAAGCTTTATTATCGCTCTTTGTCGGACGACACCGTAGGCCTTAGTCGCGAAGATTATAAGATTCATCTCTCGGTCGATAAGGACAAGCGCCTGATTACAATTTCCGATAACGGCTGCGGCATGACGGCGGAGGAACTGGAAAACAACCTCGGCACCATTGCGCGCAGCGGATCACTCAACTTTAAAAAAGAAAACGAAGAGGCCGATGATGTGGATATTATCGGTCAGTTCGGTGTGGGCTTTTATTCAGCCTTTATGGTCAGCGACGAGGTCAGCGTTACCAGTAAAGCCTTTGGACAGGACAAGGCCTATCGCTGGATCTCCGCCGGTGCGGACGGCTACACTCTGGAGGAGTGCGAAAAGGACAGCCACGGCACGGTGATCGAGCTGCACATTAAGCCGGACACCGACGAGGAAAAATACAGCGAATTTTTGGACAGCTATCGCATTTCCGCCCTTGTAAAGAAATATTCCGACTATATCCGTTACCCCATCACCATGGAAATGGAGACCAGCCGCAAAAAAGAGGGTACGGAGGATGAATACGAAACCGTTTTGGAGGAGCGCACCTTAAACAGCATGGTGCCGTTGTGGAAGAAATCAAAAAGTGAGATCAAGCCGGAGGAATATAACGCCTTTTATAAGGAAAAATTCATGGATTATGAGGATCCGGCACGGGTCATTCACACCAAGACCGAGGGTCAGGCTACTTATGACGCACTGCTCTTTATTCCGAAGCACGCGCCCTTTGATTATTACACCAAGGAATACGAAAAGGGCTTACAGCTTTATTCAAACGGCGTTTTAATTATGGACAAATGCGCCGATCTGCTGCCCGATTACTACAGCTTTGTCAAGGGTCTTGTTGACAGTGCGGACCTTTCTTTGAATATTTCCCGTGAAATGCTGCAGCACGATTACCAGCTCAAGCTGATTTCCAAGAATATTGAAAAGAAGATCACCAAGGAGCTATCCGCCATGCTCAAAAACGAGCGTGAGGCTTACGAGGAATTTTATAAGGTCTTCGGCGTTCAGCTGAAATACGGTATGTATGCAAACTACGGTGCAAATAAGGACACCTTAAAGGATCTTTTACTGTTCCATTCTTCCAAAGAGCAGAAATATGTTACCTTAAAGGAATACACGGAGCGCATGCCGGAGGGACAAAAGTCCATTTATTACGCCAGTGGCGAAACGCTTGCAAAAATTGATCTGCTGCCGCAGGTGGAGGCGGTAAAGGACAAGGGCTACGAGGTGCTTTACCTTACCGATAACGTAGACGAATTCGCGCTGCAGATGCTCATGAATTACAACGAAAAGAATTTCTTAAATGTGCTTTCGGACAACCTGGATCTTGACACCGAGGAAGAAAAGGACAGTTTAAATAAGCTGAATGAGGATTCCGACGCGCTTTTAAAGGCGATGAAGGAGGCCATCGGCGAATCGGTTCACAGCGTACGGTTTACCAACAAGCTGAAAAATCACCCGGTCTGTCTTTCTTCCGGTGGGGCGATCTCTTTGGAAATGGAAAAGGTGCTCAACACAATGCCGGGCGCCGGCGGCGTTAAGGCCGAGGTGGTGCTGGAGATCAACGCCGATCACCCGATTGCCGAAAAGCTTAAAGAGCTGTTTGTTTCCGATAAGGAAAAGCTTGCAAATTACGCAAAGATCCTTTATGCTGAGGCAAGACTGATCGGCGGAATGTCCATTGAAAATCCCACCGAGCTGTCAAGTCTTGTTACCGATCTAATGCTGTAATACTTTGGCTGTAGCGCTGATACAATGGCAAAATTTTTAAGGCCGGCAAAACGCCGGCCTTTGCGCTTTGAACGGCATTTTTTGAAAGTTATATGAAATATTTTAAGAAAAAAGCAGAAAGGAGCCGCGGCATGGAAAGAATGGAGGAACCACGCTTAAAAGTGATTGCGCGCATTTATACCGAGTATCCGCAAAAATTCGGCATTCCGCGGCAAAGCGGCATGGAAACCGAAACCGAGGCTACTATTATGTTTGAACCGCCGTACAGAAACCCTGACGCGCTCAGAGGACTTGAAAGCTTTTCTCATATTTGGGTGCTGTGGCAGTTTTCAAGGGCGGTAAAACCGGAAGGCGACTGGTCGCCCACTGTGCGGCCGCCGCGGCTCGGCGGCAACCGAAGAATGGGTGTTTTTGCCACAAGATCGCCCTATCGGCCGAACGCGATCGGGTTGTCGTCTTTAAAACTAAAGGAAGTTGTTTACACAAAAAACCGCGGGCCGGTATTAAAGGTTTTGGGCGCAGATATTCTTGACGGTACGCCGATTTATGATATTAAACCGTACTTAGCATTCACCGATAGTCACCCCGACGCGGTCTGCGGCTTTGCCGACGCGCATTTAAGCGACCGGCTGGAAGTGGTGTTTTCGGAAAGGGCTTCAAAGGATGTTTCCTTAAAAACGCAGGAAAAACTCAGAAGCGTGCTCAAAATGGATCCGCGGCCGTCGTATCAGAACGACCCTCAAAGGGTTTACAAAATGACGGCACTGGGGTTTGAGATTTCCTTTTGCGTAAAGGAGCAGACTTTGACGGTGCTGGACTTAAAAGGGGCGGATATTGCGCCGGAGCAAAAGGAATGATGGTTCCAAAAAAATTGTCCGGAAAGTATGCCGACGATTTTAAGCCAAGTTGGTTTTTCTTAAAAAATGAAACCGGGGGATTCCGGTTTCGGGGCCGACCGCTATAAAACCGGCAGTTCTCGCGCGGCGCGCCATCGCCGTAAGGCGACGCCAAAACTTTGTTTTGGCAAAAACCCCCGCAGGAAAAAGCGCTGCTTTTTTCTGCGGGGGTTTTGCGCGCCGCGCGAGAACTGCCGGTTTTAT
>CADAVL010000144.1 GCA_902791335.1 Oscillospiraceae bacterium | reverse complement strand
CGTGGCGATGGTTTCGGGAAACGCGGGGCTTTGCTTTACCGACGCATCAACCGGCGACTGCCACGTAACCCTTATCCCGCCCGACGGTCTTGAGGCGGCGGTTAAGGACGAGCTTATGCGCTTTTCGCCGAGCGAGGTGCTTGTGTGCGGAGAGCTGCGCTCAAATTCGCAGGAACTTTGGGACTTTATAACCAAAAAGCTTGATTGCGCCGTAACCGAAAGACCCGCCGCAAGCTTTGACACGCGCCGTACCGAACGGATATATTCCGAGCATTTCGGCGTTTCCGAGCTTGAAAATTTAGGCATAGAGCGCGGCGGCGCAATGGCGGCGGCGTTCGGCGCGGTTATAGAATACCTGTACGATACCGGCAAAAGCCGCAATATATCTGTCAATCAGATAGACGTATACTCAAGCAAGCAGTATATGCGCCTTGATATGACCGCGATAAGAAATTTAGAGCTTACCGAAACCATGCGCACAAAATCCAAAAAGGGTTCGCTTTTGTGGGTGCTTGATAAAACCAAAACGCCTATGGGCAAGCGGCTTATACGCTCGTGGATAGAAAAGCCCCTGCACAGCATAACCGCCGTAAACGCAAGGCAAAACGCCGTAGAGGAGCTTTGCTCGGACGCGGTTCTGCGCGGCGAGCTTGCCGAAGCGCTTACGGGCGTGCGCGACGTTGAGCGCATTATGACAAAGGCGGTATACGCAACCGCAGGCGCGAGAGATTTACTAAGCATAGCGGCGACCGCCCACAAATTCCCCGTTATTAAAAAGCTGCTTGAAAATTCAAAATGCAGGCTTTTGCGCGAAATATACGAGGGTATAGATCCGCTTTATGATATTTCCTCTCTTATAGACGCGGCAATAAGCGAAAAAGCCCCCATAACCGTGCGCGAGGGCGGCATTATTCGGGACGGATTTTCCCCCGAAGTGGACGAGCTTCGCAACGATTTTTCCGACGGCAAAAGCTTTATTATCCGCATTGAAACCACCGAGCGCGAGCGGACCGGCATTAAAAACCTCAAGGTGCGCTATAACAAGGTGTTCGGCTACTATCTTGAAGTGCCGGCAAGCTTTAAGGGTGACGTGCCGGAGGACTACATAAGAAAACAAACGCTTACAAATTGCGAGCGATATATTACCGACGAATTGAAAAATCTTGAAAGCCGTGTACTCGGTGCGCGCGAACGCGTCAATCAGCTGGAATACGAAATTTTTGACAAGCTGAGAACGGCGGTGGCCGCCGAGCGGGTACGCATTTTAAAAACGGCCGACGCCGTAGCGCGGCTCGACGTGCTTTGCGCCCTTTCCGAAGCGGCGGTACAGGGCGGTTACTGCCGCCCGAAGCTCAATACCGATGGAAAACTTCGCATTCGTGACGGACGGCACCCGGTGGTGGAGAAGATCTCCAAAATCCCCTTTGTGCCGAACGATACGTCTTTGGACGAAAACGATGACCGCTGCGCCATTATCACCGGCCCCAACATGGCCGGAAAATCCACCTATATGCGCCAGGTCGCCATTATTGTGATTTTAACGCAGATCGGCTCGTTTGTGCCGGCACTTTCGGCGGATATCTCTATTTGCGACGCGGTGTATACCCGTGTGGGCGCGTCGGACGATCTGGCCGCCGGTCAGTCTACGTTCATGGTGGAAATGAGCGAGGTTGCTTATATTCTCAAAAATGCCACAAAGCACAGTTTGCTGATTTTAGACGAGATCGGCCGCGGCACCTCCACCTTTGACGGTATGGCCATTGCAAGGGCGGTTTTGGAGTATTGCGCCGATAAAAAAAGACTGGGCGCAAAAACGCTTTTTGCCACGCATTATCATGAACTGACTGCTTTGGAGGAGCCGAACAACGGCATTAAAAATTACAATATCGCCGTGAAAAAGCATGGCGACGATATTACGTTTCTCAGAAAGATCGTGCGCGGCGGCGCGGACGACAGCTACGGCATTGAGGTGGCAAAGCTGTCCGGCATTCCGAAAGGCATTATCAACCGCGCCAAAGAGGTCTTAAAAGAGCTGGAAACCGAGGGCGTGCAGATGCCTGCTCATGAAAGTGCGCCCGTGGACGACCAGCTCACCTTAACACAGCTTGGCACGCAGTCGCTTTTGGACGAATTAAAGCTTTGCAACGTCAACACAATGACACCGATCGACGCCATGAACGCGCTGAGCGGCTTTGTGGAGAAAGCAAAGAATATTTAAATTTTCGCAAGGGTTTTGCGCCATCGAATTTTTCAGAAATCCGCCCGACTGCGTTTTTTTTGGAAAACAACTATTAAAATTTGCAAAACAGCCACAAAACAGCCACAAAACAGCCGCAAAACAACCGCAAAACAATTGCAAAATAATCGCAAAAAATTCGCAGGAGATTTGCAAAACAACTGAAAGAAATCCGCAGGAACCGGGGAAAGCGACCGCTTTTACCGGAGGGCAAACCGAAATTTTAAAGTATATTGAAAAAAGAAAGCAACCAACAGAACGAAAAAGCAAAGGGGGCAATTATCATGCCGAAAATTCATGTTTTAGACCGCGCAACGGCGGAGCTTATTGCCGCCGGTGAGGTGGTGGAGCGTCCGGCCTCCGCCATGAAAGAGTTAATAGAAAACGCCATTGACGCAGGCGCGAAGCACATCACGGCCGAAATTGAGCGCGGCGGCGTTTCCTTAATGCGTGTGACAGACGACGGCTGCGGCATTGCAAAGGACGACGTAAAGGTGGCCTTTTTAAGGCATGCAACCTCCAAAATTCAAACCGAAGCCGACCTTGACGCCATTGGAACGCTGGGCTTTCGCGGCGAAGCGCTGGCGGCAATTTCCGCCGTTTCGCGCGTGCGGCTGATCACGCGCCGAACAGAGGACGAGATCGGCACGCTTTACGAGCTTTCGGGCGGCGCCGGAGGGGAGCTTTCCGAGATCGGCTGCGCTGCCGGCACCGTTATTGAAGTGCGCGATTTATTTTACAATACGCCGGCGCGAATGAAGTTTTTGAAAAATGACATGAAAGAGGGCGCAAATGTGAGCGCCATGCTGGAGCGCATGGCACTATCGCACCCCGAAATTGCCTTTAAACTGATCAAGGACGGCAAGGTGACCCTGTCAACGCAGGGCAACGGTGATTTAAAGGATGCCGTTTACAGCGTTTTGGGGCGCGATATTGCGCTCGGTACGCTGCCCATTCATTACGAGGGACAGGGCGTTACGGTGGAAGGCCTTATTTGTAAGCCCTTTAAATGCCGCCCGAACAGAAATTTGCAGATCGTATTTTTAAACGGCCGGTTTGTAAAGTCCGGCACCGTGATGGCGGCACTGGACGTTGGCTATAAAAATTCTGCCATGGTGGGCAAGTTTCCTTACTGCGTGCTGAATATTTCCATGCCGTATGAGGCTGTGGACGTAAACGTTCACCCGGCAAAGACCGAGGTGCGCTTTGCCGACGAAAGCCGCGTATTCGACGCGGTGCGGTTCGGCGTGCGTGCGGCACTGGCGGCCGACACCTCGCGACCGGAGATGAACGTATCAAAGGAAAAAGCGCAGATTCGCATGACTTCGCAGGAATTTTTAAGAGAGATTTCCGGTGACAAGAAGCCGATCTCGGCGCGGTCGGTGGGGCAAAGTCTGCCGCTGCCGATGGACGATAAAAAGATTTTGTTGAATGCGGAAAAACCGCCTTTAAATGCGGGCGGAACACGGGAGGCGACCGATCCCGCATCTGCAACCGACGGACAATTGGCAAGCGCCTCAAAAACTATTGCGGCAGACCGGCCGACCGCCGATCTTACAAATTCTTCAACACCGAATCCTGCCGCCAAAAAGTCGGACGGCGAGATACCGCTCGGCACCACCTTTATGGACGGTGAAGGAAACGCCGCCACCTTTAACGCCGGAGATCACCACCTTTACAGCAATCAATTCCCAAACGTGGATATCGACGTTGTGGTGGACGAGGAAGAACCTTCAAAAAAAGAATATCCGATCTACGAAGTATCTTCAGGCGTGAACGCGCCGCAAAAAGAAACGCCGCAGTCCCTGGCGCACAAAATGGAGCTGTCGGCACTGTTCGACGGTGATCTGAACCCCAAAAGCGCCGATACAGAAGAACGATTTTTGGAAATTTCCTCCGACGAGGCGCTCACCAAAACGCCCGAAGAGCTAAAGACAATGGCGTACCGCGAGCCGGAGGATTTAAAGAACGGTCAAAGCGGCACGCAAAACGGCAGCGCGCCGAATGCCGATCTGTCGGCAGCCGACGACGATACACCGCTGATCCCGAAAACCGCCCGATTCATCGGGGAACTTTTCAGAACCTATATTTTGGCGGAATACGAGGGAAAGCTTATTTTAATCGACAAGCACGCCACCCACGAACGAATGCTGTTTGAACAGCAAAAGTCGGCGCACCGTGCCGAAAGTCAGATGCTGGCGTTCCCCGAAACCATCAATCTTTCGGCCAATGAATACGCCACGCTGCTGGATAATCTTCCGGCGCTTTCGGGGGCCGGATTTGAACTGGAGGATTTCGGCGACGGCGCCGTTGTTTTGAGAGCCGTTCCCTCTATGCTCGCGCTCGAAAACCACGCTGGGCTTTTAAGCGAGATTGCCGAAAGCCTGCAAAAAACCGGCAGTGTGACTGCAGAAAAGCTCGATCACATTTACCACACCGTTGCCTGCAAAGCGGCCTGCAAGGCCGGCTATGTTTCCAGCGACGTTCAGCTGATCAAGCTCATGGAAGAGGCACTTTATAATCCGAAAATCCGCTATTGTCCCCACGGCAGACCCGTGGCAATTGAAATTTCCGGCCGCGAGATTGAAAAGATGTTCGGCCGGCTTGGGTAAAAGCGGGTATAAAAACCGCTGTGAGTTCTTCAGGCGGTGAAGCTTCCGTGAAAGAATGCCGACTGCTTAAAAAACGCAGCGGAAGAAGCTGATTTCAAAAGGGGCGTTTTCGGCAGGTGCTTTTGTTTTATGCGCGGCGCCGCAGGGGCTTTTAAAAAAATTTTTTTAAAAGCCCCTGCGCTCCCCAAAA
>CADAVL010000143.1 GCA_902791335.1 Oscillospiraceae bacterium | reverse complement strand
GCGTGTATATCTCCGACACTGCCTCAACCTATACGAACTCTTACATGACCGGTTCATTCTATCTGTCAAAAAATACCACAGCCAACGGAGATTCTGCTGAGATTACGGATTTTATGTGTGCGCTCGGTAACGACAGCGATTATGAACCTTACTGCGGAGAAACTTTGTCTTTGAAGGACGGAGAAACTGTTGCAGTGTCGGCGCTTGACGGAATCAATACCATTATTGGTTCTGCCGGTGCGCTGACGGTGCAGTACACAAAAAGAAAGGAGGATTAAACAATGCTTGCGAAATACATAAACGAGACTGAAATCAAAGAATTGGCCGGCTGCATTTTAAAGCATAACGGAAGGACTTTTACAAATCCGACGGAAGATCAGATCAAAGCCGCCGGATATGTGAAAGTGTCCGAGCCGGAAGCGCCGCCGGAATATAACGCCGCGACGGAAGAATGCACACTGCATTATAAAAACGGCGACTCAATCAAAGCGTTTTATGTTATTAAAAAAAGGAGGAAAATTCATGATTAAAGTATACAGTTTTAGCAAAAATGGTTCAAAATCTCTCTCGAAGCATTTTGCGGTAAAAGAATTCGTTTCAAATGTCAACGGGCGAATAAGGTATGACAGTGTTAAAATTGACACCAAATTAATTAACAAGCTCGAAAAGCTTTTTAAATTCGGCATGGATTCGGTGGTTATAATCTCCGGCTACCGCCACCCAAAGGATTCAATCGCTGTGGGCGGATATTCCAACGACGCGCATACCAAAGGAATTGCCGCCGATATTATTTGCTATAAAAACCGCAAGGCATTAAAAAGCAAATATGTCGCTGCCCTGGCTTCGTTGATCGGATTTTCCGGCATCGGTATTATTTCCGAAACCTCAGTGCACGTCGACGTCAGGAATTACAAAAATTATTCAAACGCGCATTGGTGGGGCGATGAACGCACCGGAAACGACAACATTGTGGACTTTTTTAAATACTGCAAAATCTCAAAAGCAGAGCTTTATGGTGAGATTGGCTATTATGGTGAAAGCCTTTATTTTATTAAAGCGAAGCGCAAGACGGCAGTTTACTACGATGAAAATGGAAAGCGCTTCAAAAAGCATTACACGGCCGGCAAAGTAGCTCGCGTATGGGCGACAAAGGGCAAGTATTCCAAAGTATTGTCCGGCTGGGTAAAAACCGCCGATCTTAAAAAGATATAGAAAGAGGAAAAGAAAAATGAAAAAGAAAAAAATTTTAAATTGTGACTTTGAGGTAGTGGCGCGCTTTGTGGCGTTGCTTGTAGTGATTGTTAATGCAGTGCTCACTATGATTGGAAAAAATCCACTCCCATTTTCTCAAACCGAAGTTTACACCGCAGCGTCCGCATTCTTTGTCTTGGTAACGGCCGTATATGCCGCATGGAAAAACAATTCGGTGTCTGAAGAAGCGAAGCTCGGTGATAAGCTCATGCGTGCCATCAAAAACGGGGAAATCACACTGAAAGCGGCTGAAGATTTTTTAAACAGCCTGTCTAAGGGTGAAAAAAGATGAAGGTTGATTTTATTATCAATGCGGTAATCGCTACAGCCGCGTTTTTGACGGCCGGGGGCGTGATTGTGAAAGCAGTTAAAAGCTGCATCAAAAAACTTTTAGAACCGATCCAAAAGCAATTACATAACATCGACGTCAGAGAATGCCGGACAATGCTCATTAACTTTATGGCAGATTATGAAAACGGCATTAAAAAGAATGAGGTGCAGTGGAAGATTGCTCATGACACCTATGACCATTACACGAAAGCTTTAAACGATAATTCCTATGTCCATGATTACTGGGAGCGGCTTTTTGGAAAGAAAAATTGAAAAAAGGAACCACGAAAGGAACCACGACAAATTTTCGGCAGGAATTTTTGGTGACGATTTCGGACGATTTTTTAAGAAAGAAATGCCTCGAAAACCCCAGTATTTATGCGGATTTATGCAAAAAACGCCCACGGCTAAAAAATGACCGTGGGCGCTTTAAAAAAATGGTGCCGGTGGCGGGACTTGAACCCGCACGCTGTCGCCAGCAATGGATTTTGAGTCCACCTCGTCTGCCAATTCCAACACACCGGCGTGTCGGCAAAGGCTATTATATTATATCTTGTGAAAAAATGCAAGTGCTTTTTTGAAAAATGCCCGTTTATTTTTTTAATACGAGGCAGGGGCTTTTGGCAAGAGGCTAAATAAATTTGCCGAAAAGCGCCGATAGACCCATGACTTTACAATGATTTTACACCGAAAAAACTTGACAAAAATACCTGATATTGTATAATTATATAGTTAACAGCACAGCTTATTGATTGTATCGCCGCGGCAAACTTTTAAAATCCATCGGCAGAATACGACACTTATGAAGACTTTTATATCAGGTGGCTTTTGATGCATTATTTTGCCGCGATATTAAGAAAGCCTTTCGCCAAAAGGAAGCCCCTGGGCTTTGTGTTGCGTTTTTGCTGTGCTACGAAGTCAGTTATAATTAGGAAGTGAACGAATTGGCTGCAAAGAAAAAAGAGTATAATAACGACAGTATTTCCTCCTTGAAAGGTGCGGATCGTGTCAGAAAGCGTCCGGCGGTTATTTTTGGTTCGGACGGTATTGACGGCTGCGAGCATTCGGTTTTTGAGATTATTTCCAACTCTATTGACGAAGCGCGCGAGGGCTACGGCAAAAAGATCCACGTTACTTATTTTTCCGATCATTCCATTGAGGTGCAGGATTTCGGCCGCGGCATTCCGGTGGATTACAACGCCGCCGAGGAAAAGTACAACTGGGAGCTTGTATTTTGCGAGATGTACGCCGGCGGTAAATATAAAACCAACGACGGCGGCAGCTATGAGTTCTCCTTGGGTCTTAACGGTCTGGGCCTTTGTTCCACGCAGTATGCTTCGGAATATATGGACGTTGAGATCAAGCGCGACGGCTATCTTTATACGCTTCATTTTGAACATGGCGAAAATGTCGGCGGCCTTCACAAAGAGCCCTACGACAAAAAGGACACCGGCACCAAGATCCGTTGGAAGCCCGATATTAAGGTGTTCACGGATATTGCTATTCCGGCCGATTATTTTATTGATATTTTAAGACGGCAGGCCATTGTAAACGACGGCGTTATTTTTCAGCTGAAGCTGCCCGACGGCAACCGTTTTCAAACGCAGGAATTCTGCTATAAAGAGGGCATTCGCGATTATGTCACGGAATATGTCGGCGACGAAGGGCTGTCTTCCGTGCAGTTCTGGCAGACCGAGCAAAAGGGCAAAGACCGCGAGGATATGAAAAGCTACCGCGTGAAGATCAACGTGGCGGTCTGCTTTTCCAATCGAAAGACCTTAAAGGAATATTACCACAATTCCAGCTGGCTTGAATACGGCGGCGCGCCGGAAAAGGCGGTTCGCTCCGCACTGGTTTCACAGTTTGACAGCTATATCAAGCAAAACAATAAATACAATAAAAACGAAAGCCGCATTTCTTTTTCGGATATTGAGGAATGCCTCGTTTTGGTGATGTCGTCGTTTTCCACCCAAACCTCTTACGAAAACCAAACCAAAAAAGCGATCACCAACAAGTTTATTCAAGAGGCAATGACGGAATTTTTGCGCCGCCAGTTTGAAATTTACTTTATTGAAAACAAAGCGGAAGCCGACAAGATCATCGAACAGGTTTTAATTAACAAGCGCAGCCGCGAACGCAGTGAGCGCGAACGGCTCAATATTAAAAACACGCTGCAAAAGGGCAACGATATTGCCAACCGTGTGCAAAAGTTTGTGGATTGCCGCAGCCGTGATACCTCGGTGCGCGAGCTGTTTATTGTGGAGGGCGATTCGGCACTCGGCGCCTGTAAGCTTGCGCGTGACGCTAACTTTCAGGCGGTCATTCCGGTGCGCGGTAAAATTCTCAACTGTTTAAAAGCGGAATACGGCAAAATCTTTAAGAACGATATTATTACCGACCTTGTAAAGGTACTCGGGTGCGGCGTTGAGGTGCAGACCAAGGCCAACAAGGATCTTTCCACCTTTAATCTGCAAAATCTTCGTTGGAACAAGGTCATCATCTGTACCGATGCCGACGAGGACGGTTTCCAGATCAGAACCCTCATTCTCACCATGATCTACCGCTTAATGCCCACACTTATTGAGGAGGGCAAGGTCTATATTGCGGAAACGCCGCTTTATGAGATCACCACAAAGGATCACACTTATTTTGCCTATGATGAGGCGGAAAAGAGCGAAATACTCAAAATGATCGGCGACAAGCCGCACAATATTCAGCGGTCAAAAGGTCTTGGTGAAAACCAGCCGGATATGATGAATATGACCACCATGAATCCGGTTTCCCGTCGGCTTGTAAAGGTGCTGCGGCAGGACGCCCAAAGAACCTCTCAGATGTTCGACCTCTTGCTGGGTGACAATCTGGCCGGCCGAAAAGAATACATCGCCGAAAACGGCTACCGCTATTTAGACGACGCGGACATCAGCTAAAAGGAGGGGAAACGAATGCCGAGAAAAAAGCAACAACCGGAAAAAACTCAGGACAAGCTTTCCGACAATGTTTATATTGCCGGCGCCGGTATGACGGTGGAACAGCCGATCACCGAAACGCTGGAATCCAACTATATGCCCTACGCTATGAGCGTGATCGTTTCGCGCGCCATTCCGGAGATCGACGGCTTCAAGCCCTCGCACCGTAAGCTGCTTTACACCATGTATGATATGGGGCTTTTAAAGGGCAACCGCACAAAATCCGCCAATATCGTGGGCGCAACCATGCGCTTAAATCCGCACGGCGACGCGGCAATCTACGACACCATGGTGCGCCTTTCCGAGGGCTACGAAGCGCTATTGCATCCTTATGTAGAGTCAAAAGGTAACTTTGGCAAGGCCTATTCCCGTGATATGCAGTGCGCCGCCTCCCGTTATACCGAAGCAAAGCTCAGCGGTATTTCGGCGGAGCTGTTCCGGGATATTGATTTCGACACCGTGGATTTTGTGGATAACTACGACGCCACAAGAAAAGAACCGACCT
>CADAVL010000142.1 GCA_902791335.1 Oscillospiraceae bacterium | reverse complement strand
ACGGTGAAGATCTACCCGACCAACAAAAACGCTCAGGAATACGTAAAGCTGTTTGCGCTGTTACTTTCTTAAAAAGAGGTTGTTAGGCGAACAGAAGTCAAGCTCCGTTACGGTTTTGGGTTTTGCCTAAAGCCCAGCGGACGATTGACCGCTAAAAAACAACAAAAGATAAAACCGTGCCGGAAAGCACCCGAATTCATGAAAGGGCAAGCTTTTCGGCACGGTTTTTTCGTGTGCAGAGATTATTTGTGGGCAAAGGACGGTATTATGGGTAGCGTGATCAAGTGAAACACGGTTTTGTAGGCGGAGCAATCAAGCAAAAGGACGGTTCAGCTGTCGAAAATTCGAGCGGTGCGGTTCATTTTTTGGGGAATGTGCGACGGTGCAGCTCTTTTCGTTGCGTGATCGAACGCGGTGGCAAAAAACGCCGAGAGGGGGCCGCGCGCCGCGCATTTTTTAAGGCGCAGCCTTTAAAAATGCGAAGGCGCAACGGAACGGGAAAACGCGGATTCGCGTTTTCCCGTTCCGTTGCGCCTTGCCGCCTGCGGCGGCGCGGCGCGCGGCCACCCCCCTCTCGGTGTCTTTTTGCCACCGCGTTTCATCACGCCCTCTCTTTCAAAACTATACAGTCAGGGAAAACTAAAAAAAGCGACAGCACGCAGATTCTTCTGCACACTGTCGCTTTTCATCATTCTTTTGAAAAATTGCGTTTTTTCAATCAGATCTTCTTTGTACGGATTTCCTCCAAAGCATCTTTTAAGAAATCCTCCACCGACTGCGCGCCCAGATCGCCATCGCGACGGGAACGAACCGAAACCGTTCCGTTCTCGGCTTCTTTGTCGCCCATCACCAGCATATAAGGAATTTTCTTGAGCTGTGCTTCGCGGATCTTGTAGCCGATCTTTTCCGAGCGGTCGTCCACTTCCACACGGATACCGGCAGCCTCCAGCTTTGCCTTTGCCGCAAAGGCCGCGTCATGATGACGGTCGGCAATCGGTAAAATTTTCACCTGAACCGGTGCCAGCCACAGCGGGAACGCACCGGCAAAATGCTCGGTGATCACACCGATAAAGCGCTCGATAGAACCCAGAACTACGCGATGGATCATCACCGGACGGTGCTTTTCTCCGTCTGCACCGGTGTATTCCAGTTCAAAGCGCTCCGGCAGCTGCATATCCAGCTGAATGGTGCCGCACTGCCACGTTCTTCCAAGAGAATCTGCCAGGTGGAAGTCCAGCTTCGGGCCGTAGAAAGCGCCGTCGCCCTCGTTGATTACATAGGACTTGCCCATTTCCTCCACCGCGGTTTTCAAGGTTTCGGTAGCAAAATCCCAGTCCTTCTTATCGCCCATGTGATCCTCCGGCATGGTGGAAACCTCAATTTCATAGGTTAGGCCGAATACCGAATAAACCTCGTCGAACAGACGGACAACATTTTTGATCTCGTCCTTCATCTGATCCCAGGTCATAAAAATGTGCGCGTCGTCCTGCGTAAAGCACCGCACGCGGAAAAGCCCGTGCAAAGCGCCGGAAAGCTCGTGACGGTGAACCAGGCCCAGTTCACCGCAACGAAGCGGCAGGTCACGATAGGAATGCGGCTTTAATTTGTAAACCAGCATACCGCCGGGGCAGTTCATCGGTTTAATTGCAAAATCGGTGTCATCGATCACGGTGGTGTACATATTTTCCTTGTAATGATCCCAGTGACCGCTGCGCTCCCACAAAGAGCGGTTGAGCATCATCGGCGTGGAAATCTCAACATAGCCGTAGCGCTTGTGCACCTCGCGCCAGTAGTCGATCAGGGTGTTTTTCAAGGTCATACCGTTGGGTAGGAAGAACGGAAAGCCCGGACCCTCGTCCAAAATAGTGAACAGCTCCAATTCCTTGCCAAGCTTGCGGTGATCGCGCTTTTTGGCCTCCTCCAGCATGGTGAGGTGTTCCTCCAGTTGAGAGGCTTTGGGGAACGCCGTGCCGTAAATTCTCTGCAGCATTTTGTTTTTTGCGTCGCCGCGCCAGTAAGCGCCGGTGCATTGCGTTAATTTAAAGGCCTTTACACTGCCCGTAGACATTAAGTGCGGACCGGCGCAAAGCTCAATAAACTCGCCCTGCTCGTAAAAGGAAATATCCTCGCCCTTTTGCGCGTGTTCGTCAATCAGCTCCAGCTTATAAGGCTCCTGGCGCTCGGTCATTAAAGCGCGCGCCTCTGCCACCGGCAGTACCTTGCGCTCTAACGGCAGGTTTTCTTTCACGATTTTTTTCATCTCGGCTTCCAGCTTTTGAAGATCCTCCTCCAAAAAAGGCTGTACCGAGTCAAAATCATAGTAAAAGCCGCCGTCAATGGCAGGGCCGATGGTCAGCTTCACGTTGGGATATAGGCGCTTGACTGCCTGCGCCAGAATATGCGACGCTGTGTGATTGAAAGCGTGCGCGCCGTCTTTATCGCTGAAAGTGAGAATTTCCAGGGTGCAGTCCTCGCTCATAACATCGCGCAGATCGTGCACCTCGCCGTTGATTCTTGCCACACAGGCCGCCTTGTAAAGACCCATGCCGATGTCCTTTGCCACTTCCGCGGCCGAAACAGCGTGATCGTATTCCTTTTTGGTGCCGTCTTTTAAAGTAATAACCATATTTTTTGCCTCCTGTTTTTTGCAGCCGTTCAATGTTCATTTTTTGTGCGGTTTTGCACCCCAAAAACACCGAACGCCAAAGTTTTTAAAAAATAAAAAAGCCCTGCCCCGATTAAATAACCGGGGCAAGACTTGAGCTTTTAAAAATGCACAAACCTTACGGTTCCACCCATGTTTTGTCGGCGACCGCAAAGAATGGATATACAAACAATTCCAAGTACGATCTTTGACCTCATCTTTCCCATAACGCAGGAGCTGCGGCCTGCCTTTTTACCGGCAAGCACTCAAAGGGTGGTGGCAAAACCGCGGCGCTTTGCATTTGCTTTCAGCCTTTTTGGCAAACGCTCTCTTTAAAAGCGGAAATTCAAAAGCCGTTTTGCGTCCCTTTTCAACGCTTTCCTTTATTTTAACGCCGAAAAGCGCGATTGTCAAGTGTTTTGCCGCAACAAATTTGCAGGCACTTTAAAGCGGGGTTCAAAGGTCTGCTTTGCGCCTGCCGCACCGCAAACGATCAGAAAAGCTTCATAAACGTCGCCGAGCAAGGCGGTATCAAAAGATCGGTGCCGCTCATTTTCGCCGCGTTGCCGATACTGTAGAAAACCTCTCCGGCGGCGTTCAAAGAAACTCTTTCCTTCTTGCCGGTAGGGTTGATCGCAACCAGAATTTTCTCGTCGTCGCTTTGGCGGCAGTAAACAAGCGGATAATCGGTATCTTTTGAAATCAGCTCAAACGCACCGCTCTCCTGCAGCGCCGCGTGCTGTTTTCGTATCGAAATCAGCCGCTTTACTTCGTTAAGCAGGGAGTCATCGTCCGAAAGCTGCGCCGCTGCCGTGGGGCGGTCGTCCGACGGATCCAGCGCCAGATACAATTTGTCGGCCGCGGCCGCGGAAAATCCGCAGTTCACTTCGTCGGCGCTCCATTGCATCGGGGTTCTCGAACCGGTACGGCCATAGCCGCCCTCCACCGATTCAAGATCACCGAGATAGCGCATACCGATCTCGTCGCCGTAATAAACAAACGGCACGCCGGGCATCGTCATCATAAATGCAAAGGCAAGCTTTCTTTCGGTGTCACAGAGCGTTTCGGCCATTCGCACCATGTCATGATTGCCCGACGGCAGGCAGATCAGTCCTTTTCCCTGCGTTTTTTCAAGACAGCCCATGTAATAGCTGAAAAACTCCTTTAAGCTGCCCTCCCCTTTTTGCGAAAAATAGGGGTGTTCGCCTCGGAAAAGATCCATATAATGCGACGGGCCGAAATGCAAGAGAAAATCCATATCAAAGCCGCCAAGCAGGGATTTATCGGGTTCGCCCCATTCCGAAACAAACGCCGCGTCGGGAAAGTCTTTTTTCACTTCGCCCAAAACCGTCTGCCACAACTTCACGGTTTCTTTTTGATCCTCGTCCGCTTTTATAAGCGAGCCCGCCATATCCACGCGGAAACCGTCGCAGCCCATTCTAAGCCAGAATTTCATAATTTTCACAAGCTCGCCCCGCGTCGCGACGGCCGCCTCGGAATCCACGGGAAGTTGCCACGGTTCAGTGATTTTGGCAAAGCCGTAATTCAGCGCCGGCTGGGAGGAATAGTAATTCACGGCACAGCTGCCGTTGCGCGCAGAAATACCGCGCAAAGAGCCGGCAATGCCGGGATATCCGCTGCAATCCGCCCCAATATGATTCGTCCAGATATAGCGGTCGGAAAATTCGTTTTTCTGCGCCTTCATGGATTCTATAAACCAGGGGTGCTTTATGGACGTGTGTCCCGGTACAAGGTCCAAAATCAGGTGCATTCCATTTTCATGCACTTTTTCAAAAAGCCGTTTCAGATCCTCGTTGGTGCCGTACCGCGGCGCGGCGGTGTAGTAATCCTCCACGTCGTAACCGGCGTCGTAAAACGGCGACTGAAAGCAAGGATTCATCCAAATCGCGGTAAATCCTAAATCTTTGATATAATCGAGTTTTTCTGAGATACCGTTGAAATCGCCGATACCGTCGCCGTTGGAATCGCAAAAGCTTTGGGGGTAAATTTCGTAAAATACTGCATTTTTAAGCCATTGTACCATTTTTTGTGAGCTCCTTTCTTGAAAAAACCTCTTTTTCTTTCATTGTAACACACCGAAAGACAGTTGCAATGTTCTTTGAAGATCTCCCATAAAAATTTTTATTATGTCCGAAAAAAACGACATTTTTAAAAGTGGTGCTTGGTCTTCGCGTCGGCGCACATTTTGGTGTTTTTGCAGAGGACACGACGGCGTTCTCGGCGTTTGGCAGCGCGCGGCAACGCATTCGGCGGTGTGTTCGTCCAATTTTCTGGCGTTTAGGCTGACGAGAGTCGAGCCCCGTTACGGTTTGGTATTTTGCCTTTTACCGTCGGCATTGCACTCATTTTTGAAATACGAAAGTATTCCTGCGAATTCGTGCTTCCCCGAACGAAAA
>CADAVL010000141.1 GCA_902791335.1 Oscillospiraceae bacterium | reverse complement strand
GATATCAAAGCGCGGGTCGTGACATTCGGTTTTAACCATCAAAACGACTATTACCCCATGAATGTTATCCCCGGCAAAAAAGGCATGGAATTTGATGTATTCTGCCGCGGAGAAATGCTCACGCATATTGCCATGCAGGTTCCGGGTGAACACAATGTTTTAAACGGTCTGGCCGCTTTCAGCGTGGCACACGACCTTGGCATTTGCTCAAGCTCTATTGCTTCGGCCATTGAAAAATTCACCGGCGCCGGCAGACGCTTTGAGTTTTTGTGCACGAAGAACGGCATCACCTTTGCCGATGATTACGCCCACCACCCAACCGAGATCAAGGCTACTTTAAAGGCGGCGAAGTCTTTAAATTATCACCACGTGATCGCTGTGTTCCAGCCGTTTACTTTTTCAAGAACGGCACTGCTCAAAAATGAATTTATCGACGCTTTGAAAATTGCCGATAAGGTGATTTTAACCCCGATTATGGGCTCGCGCGAAAAGAACACCTTTGGTATTCACTCCGAAGATCTTTCACGCGAAATTCCAAACGCCGTAACGGTAAAGGATTTTGAAGCGGCCGAAAAAGCAATTTTTGAGAGCGCACAAAGCGGTGATCTGGTGCTCACCATGGGCGGGGGAGATATTTACAAGGTGTCGCACAAAATCCGCGATACAAAATAATCCGGCGCCGCGCCGCAAAGTTTTGCCTGAAACCAACTTATCTGCAATCAAATACGGGTGAATTGTACTTTAAGCACTTTAAAAGCTCTTTTTAATTGACAAGAAAACAATTACGGCTTATAATAGAAAGGCTGAGGGCTCGTGCGGCTTTTTACCGTTTATATTGAAGCTGTGCTTAACACCCAAAAACTAAAATTAAAAAATACCACTCAGAATAGGAACGACTTTTACTATGGAATGGACGTCACTCAACGATCTTCGCGAAAAATTTCTCAGTTTCTTTGAAAGCAAAGGACACCTTCGTCTGCCCAGCTTTCCGCTGGTACCGCAGGGCGATAAATCCCTGCTTTTGATTAATTCCGGCATGGCGCCGCTAAAAAAATATTTCACCGGTGAGGAAGAACCGCCTTGTCACCGCGTGACTACCTGTCAAAAATGTATCCGAACGCCCGACTTAGAGCGCGTGGGAAAAACTGCCCGTCACGGCACGTATTTTGAAATGCTCGGCAACTTTTCCTTTGGCGATTATTTTAAAAAACAGGCTATTCCGTGGGCTTGGGAGTTTTTGACCGATTGCCTTAAAATACCGGCGGACAAGCTTTGGCCCTCGGTTTATGAGAGCGACGACGAAGCGTACGACATTTGGCTTCACGATATCGGCATTCCTGCCGAACGGATCGTCCGTCTCGGCAAAGAGGACAATTTCTGGGAGCACGGTACCGGCCCTTGCGGCCCCTGCTCGGAAATTTACTTTGACCGCGGCGAAAAATACGGCTGCGGTTCGCCCGACTGTAAGCCCGGCTGTGACTGCGACCGTTACATGGAGATTTGGAATAACGTATTTTCTCAGTTCAACAACATGGGCGACGGCACTTATGAAGAGCTGAAAACCAAAAACATTGATACCGGTATGGGCCTTGAACGTCTTGCTTGTATCTTCCAGGACGTTGACAACCTTTTCGAAGTAGACACCATTCGCAATATTATGCTCGATCTGAGCCGTATGGCCGGTGTGGAGTATAAAAAGAATAAAAATATCGACATTTCCCTGCGCGTGATTACCGACCACATTCGCTCCACGACCTTTATGATCGCCGATGGTGTCATGCCGTCGAACGAGGGCCGCGGTTATGTTTTGCGCCGCCTTTTGCGCCGCGCTTCCCGTCACGGTCGTTTGCTAAATATCACAAAGCCGTTTTTATCCGAGCTTTGCGACTCCGTGATTCGTGAAAACCGTTCGGCTTACCCTGAACTCACCGAAAAACGTGATTACATTAAAAAGGTTATCTTGGTGGAGGAAGAAAACTTTGGCAAAACAATCGATCAGGGCTTAAAGCTTTTAGACGAGATCACCGCGTCAGCAAACGGCAAGGTTATCAGCGGTGAGGACGCTTTCAAGCTTTACGATACATACGGATTTCCGTTGGATCTCACCAAGGACATTGTAGAGGAAAAGGGTCTTTCGGTGGATGAGGCACGTTTTGACGAACTGATGAAAGAACAGCGCGAGCGTGCAAGAAATTCCAGAAAAGCTTCGGATACCAACGCCTGGAAAGGGGAGAATAACCCCTTCTCGAATGTGAAAGCCACCGATTTCGTGGGCTACGACCAAACGGAAAACGACGGCAAAATTTTAGCGATGGTACAAGACGGCGAACCGATCTTAAAAGCCGAACCGAACAGCGAAATCACCCTTTGCGTGGATACCACCTGTTTTTATGCGGAAAGCGGCGGTCAGGTCGGCGATTCCGGTATGATCACCGTAAACGGTGCAATTTCCAAGGTGACCGACACGCAGAAAGATTCCAGAGGTGTTTTCCTGCACCGCGTTACGGTCGGTGAACAGCCGATCTCGATTGGTGATACCGCGCATTTGTCTATTGATACTGTGCGTCGCGACGCCATTCGCCGCAATCACACGGCGGCGCATTTGCTGCAAGCGGGACTGCGCTCAGTGCTCGGCACGCACTTGGAGCAGGCCGGTCAGCTGGTAAACGATACTGCCGTCCGCTTTGACTTCACGCATTTTTCCGCCCTCACAAAAGAAGAACTTTCGGCGGTGGAGAATTTTGTAAACGAAACCATTTTACTGGGTATTCCCGTTATCAACGAAGTAAAGCCGATCGCCGAAGCCAAGGCAATGGGTGCTATGGCACTATTTGGCGAAAAATACGGCGACGAAGTTCGCGTTGTAGCCGCAGGCGACCGTTCCATTGAGCTTTGCGGCGGTACACACGTTGACAATACTGCCAAGATCGGACTGTTCCACATTGTTTCCGAAAGCTCTGTGGCCTCCGGTGTCCGTCGTATTGAAGCAGTGACAGGGCGCAATGTCCTGAACCTTTTGGGCAACTATTACGATATGTTAAAATCCACTGCCGACACCTTAAAATGCGGCAATTTACACGATCTGCCGCAAAAGGCCGCCGCACTGCTTGAAAATGAAAAAGTCATGCAGAAAAAGTTGCAATCTTTGGAAGCACGGCAGGCGCAGGGGCAACTGGACGACTTTATGAAAGAAGCGCAGAAGATTGGTGACATTTCGGTGGTCGTGCGCGAAGTGTCGGCCGAGTCCGACGCGCTGAAAAAGCTGACGGAAAGCTTTGTTAATAAATTCGCGAACGCGGTTTGCCTTTTTGCGGCATCCACAGATGGAAAACTTGTATTTTCCTGCGGCTGCGGCAAAGAAGCCATTCAAAAGGGTGCAAAAGCCGGTTTGATCGTAAAAAATACGGCGCAGCTTGCCGGCGGTAACGGCGGCGGCCGCCCCGATATTGCAATGGCCGGCGGCAAAGACCCCGAAAAATTATCCGCCGCACTGAAAGGCGCCAAGGATATTATTGCAGAAATGCTAAAATAATGCCAATATCTAAAAATATCGGTTTGATCGGGCGCATCGTCCGTTGGAATGCGTGCGCCGCTGATCATTGCTTTTTCGGTAATCGTTTTGTTGACGAGGCGGCTGCCGAATAAAAAAGAAAAAGGGAGGTTTTAACTTTGAAGGACTGTTTATTTTGCAAAATCATTGCAGGAGAAATTCCGTCTGAAAAGGTTTATGAAAACGACGATGTTTTCGCATTTAAAGATATTTCGCCGCAGGCACCGTTTCACGCCGTGATCGTGCCGAAGGCACATATCGGCTCCGCGGCTGAGATCAATGCCGAAAACAGCCGCTATGCCGCAAAAATTTTTGAAGCGGTAGCCGAGATCGCAAAAGAGCAAAAGCTTGATAACGGTTTTCGTGTGGTTACAAATGCCGGCGAAGACGGTGGACAAACGGTTGGACACCTGCATTTTCACATGCTGGCCAAGCGTTATCTCCAGTGGCCGCCCGGCTGATCTCTAACGGCCGATCTATAGTAAGCTGATGGCAACTGATTTGTAACAGTGCAGTATCATGGCCGAATTCTAACCGCTGAATTTTGATGGCCGTGCTTTTTTGGAAAAATTAGTTAATAAAGAATTAGTTTATAATTTATAATACCAACGAACGGAGCTGTATTTTTAACATGAGCGATACATATAAAATGAACATTGCCGGTGTGGACTGCGAATTAAAGAAATTTCCGGTGAATGAAAAAATGGACATTGCCGCTTTTATTTTGTTTGGCAATGTGGAAGTAACGGTTGCTGCGTCGAAAGCGCTTTTGAAGAAGGTTCCGGATTTCGACGTGATTTTAACACCGGAAGCCAAAAGCATTCCTTTGGCCTATGAAATGGCCAAACAAAGCGGCAAGCCCTACGTTGTGGCAAGAAAAGGCATTAAAGTTTATATGCAGGACCCGATCTCCGTACACGTTCGCTCTATCACCACCGACCACGTACAGCAGCTTTTCATCGGTGCCGATGAAGAAAACCTGATGAAGGGCAAACGCGTTTTGATTGTTGACGACGTGATCAGCACCGGCGAGTCACTCACCGCAGTGCAAAAGCTCGCTCACGTTGCCGGTGCCGAGGTAGCTGGCTCCTGCGCGGTTTTGGCTGAGGGCGACGCCGCCGACCGCGACGATATCATTTTCTTAAATAAATTACCGCTTTTCTTCAAATAAAAAATTTTGTCCCCCGGACTAAGCGAATGAGATAAAGGACTCCGCCACGCGGGTTCTTTGACTCGCTTGCCAAAGTACCGGGGGATCGTGCTATAAAGGGGCAATCAATATAAGGCTGACGTGAAATGAAGCCGTCAGTTTATGGTAAGCTATGAAACGGTTCTTTTTGATTTTTGCACTGGCGCTGTCTATTGCGTCAATTTGGGTGTTGAAACTGCAAATTTCTATTGTGCTGCCGGTTATTTTATCGGTGGTTTTCTTCTTGCTGTTTTTATGGCTTCGCCACATTCGTCCGCTGATCTTTTTCAAAGGGATTTTATGCTTCTGGGCGCTTTTGTGCGCGTCGCTTGTTTT
>CADAVL010000140.1 GCA_902791335.1 Oscillospiraceae bacterium | reverse complement strand
TGCCGCAGAACAACCTTTCATTGCCGCTGATGGCGGAATATGTACCGGCCGAGGGTACGGTCAACGGCACCGATCCTTATGAAGTGATTGCCGCCGTGTGTGATAAAGACAGCTTCTGCGAGCTTTATCCCGACCATGCCAAGCGCGCTGTAGTGGGCTTTGCCCGTGTAAACGGCGCGGCTATAGCCGTAGCTGCTACCAATACAAAATCCAAAAAACTGCCGGCAGATGCCGCTTCCAAAATGGCGCGCTTTGTACGGCTTTGCGATGCATTTTCTCTGCCGATCGTTACGTTTCTTGACGCCGAGGGTATCATGGGCAACGCCGAGGACGAGCTTTCGGGCGGCGTAAAATGCGCGGCACAGCTTTGCCACGCTTATGCCGAGGCGACTGCACCCAAAATCACCGTAATCACCGGTGCCGCCTGCGGCGCGGCTTATATGGCGCTTGCCAGCCGTGCTTGCGGCATTGACAGCGTTTTTGCCTGGACCACGGCTTATATTTCCGCCATGGAACCGGAGGCCGCCGTTCAGTTCTTAAAACAGGACGACTTGAAAACAAACGACCGCGAAGATGTCAAAAAGGCTTATATCGACGAGGAGGCCTCCGCCTTTGAAGCCGCGAAAAAAGGCTTTGTTGAGGACGTGATCAATCCTTTGGAAACCGCGCCGAAGCTCAGCATCGCACTGGATATGCTCAGCTCCAAACGGGTTTCCACGCTTGATAAAAAGCATTCTAATATTCAACTTTAATTTTTCTTTGGAGGATCTTTATTATGAAACAGCTTAAAATTACAGTCAACGGCAGAGCCTATGATGTTACCGTAGAAGAGCAGACCGGCGCCGCCGCATTCGTTCCGCCGGCCGTACCGACCGCTGCGCCCGCTCCGGTTGCCAGCGCTGCCGCACCTGCCGCACCTGCCGCCGCTGCCGCTCCTGCAGCTCCTGCCGCTGCGCCTGCACCCAGTGCTGCCGCCGGCGAGGGAACTCCGGTAAATGCACCTATGAACGGAAATATTGTTGACGTGAAGGTTTCGGTCGGTCAGACCGTGAAAAACGGTGATGTGCTGGTAATTCTGGAAGCCATGAAAATGGAAAACGAGATCGTGGCTCCGCAGGACGGCACTGTGACCTCCGTGCTGGTTTCTAAGGGTGAAACCGTGGATACCGGTAAAGCACTGCTGACCATTAACTAAACATTTTTAAAAACGCGCCCTTTTAAAAATGCCGCAACGGTAGGCGTGACGGGTCGTTTGCCCTATCAGTGATATAACACGCAAATCCCAAACGGCAGAAATTACAACCCGCGCCGGCCTTACGAGGGCGGCTGCCTATGAAAAAGGCTTTTAAAAAAATATTATTTTATCCTAACAAAAAGAGGTGCTATGGATGGCAAAAAAAATCGGAATTACCGAAACAGTCCTGCGCGACGCGCATCAGTCGCTGATCGCCACGCGTATGACGACCGAAGAAATGCTTCCAATGCTTGAGGATCTCGATAAGATCGGCTTTCATTCACTGGAATGCTGGGGCGGTGCGACCTACGACGCCTGCCTGCGCTTTTTAAACGAAGATCCGTGGCAGCGGCTGCGCATTATCCGCGATAAATGCCCCAATACAAAGCTTCAGATGCTTTTCCGCGGTCAGAATATGCTGGGTTATCGTCACTATGCCGACGATGTGGTTGAATATCTTGTGCAGCGCTCGGTGGCCAACGGGATTGACATTATCCGTATTTTCGACGCATTGAACGACTTTAAAAATCTGCAAACGGCAATCAACGCCGCAAAGAAAGAAAACTGCCACGTGCAGGCCGCAATTTCTTATACAACCGGCGATGTTTTCACCTTGGATTACTATGCAAACTATGCAAAGCAGCTGGAAAACGCCGGTGCGGACTCCATCTGCATTAAGGATATGGCGGCACTTTTAACGCCTTACTATGCTTACGAGCTTACAAAGCGCTTAAAAGAAACCGTCAAGATCCCCATTCAGGTGCATTCGCACTATACCTCCGGCCTTGCCTCCATGGTGATGATGAAAGCCATTGAAGCCGGTGCTGATGTGATTGATACCGCAATGTCGCCGTTGGCGCTTGGTACTTCTCATCCGGCCACGGAATCTATGGTTGCCGCACTTGCCGGCACAGAATACGATACCGGCCTGGATCTTGAGGCACTGGATCGCATTTCAAAATATGTGGACACTTTGCGCGAAAAATATATCAAAAAGGGCCTTTTGAACCCCAAAATGCTCCGTGCCGATGCTAAGGCGCTCATTTATCAGGTGCCGGGCGGCATGCTTTCCAACCTGCTTTCTCAGCTGAAACAGGCCGGAAAGGAAGACAAGCTCAACGAGGTTCTGCAGGAGGTTCCGCGCGTGAGAGCCGACTGCGGCAATCCGCCGCTCGTAACGCCTACTTCTCAGATCGTGGGCACTCAGGCAGTGTTCAATGTCATTGCAGGCGAGCGCTATAAAATGGTTACAAAGGAATTCAAGGGCATTGTAAAGGGCGAATACGGCACCACGCCGACACCGATCGATCCCGAATTCCGCAAAAAGATCATCGGCAACGAAAAACCGATCACCTGCCGTCCGGCCGATCTGATTCCGCCGGAGCTTGACAAGCTGCGTGAAGAATGCCGCCAGTGGAGCGAGCAGGAGGAGGACGTTCTTTCCTACGCGCAGTTCGGCCAGGTCGCTGTTAAGTTCTTTGAACAGCGCAACAATGCAAAATACGGTGTGGATTCTGCCCACGCGGACCGCGAAAACAGCGTCCACCCGATTTAATGGTTGCATTTTCAAAAAATTATGATATAATAATCGTATATGGCGGCCGATTTTTTAAAATTTCGACTGCATTTTGCCGCGGCAGGCAGGAAATACCTGCTGCACTTTGAAGGTTTCAAAAACTTTTAATCTCGTTATTTCGGAGGTGTTAAGGTCATGGGCACATTCTGGCAGTATTTTATCGGTGCTGTTATGTTGGTAATCTCCATTGTTATCACGGTCGTTGTGTTGCTTCAGCAGGGCAGACGTCAGGGTATCAACGGCGCGATTTCCGGCGGCGCGGATACATTCCTTTCCAAAAACAAGGCGCGTTCGGTTGACGCATTATTAGAGCGCACCACAAAGTATTTTGCTTTCGGTTTCTTCATTTTGGCACTGGTTGCCGACGTTATCGCAATTATCTACAAATAAAAGGTCCGTCGCAATATGCTTCTGCCGTCAAGAGAAACGCCGCGTGTTCGGCTTCTTCGCGGCGTGCCGCAAGGCAAAAAACCGGTTTCGGCTTTTTTGCCCGGTCGGCTTACAGCACAAGTCTTTAAAGCAGTCGTCTTTCGGTTTTTAGACGACTGCTTTCTTTGTCACTGTTTTTCACAAAAAATGCGTGCTGCGCGGTTTATGGCTTTCTCAGCTTTGCACCAAAGAAAGGCCTGCCGCCTGAGTTTCGGCCAATCAACCTCAAAAAACTGAAGGATTATTGCTTTATGTTAAAACGATTTTTAAGGTACTATAAACCGCACAAAAAAATATTTCTTTTGGATATGTCGGCCTCGCTTGCCGTGTCGGTCATCGGCATTGTTTACCCCATTGTTACAAGAAATATGCTCAATAATCTGATTCCGAACCGCCGCTACCGCGATATTCTAATCTGCGGTTTTGTGCTGATCGGCATTTATCTTATTCGAATGGGACTTAACTACTTTATTCAGTATAAGGGCCATGTTATGGGTGTACATATGCAAGCGCAAATGCGGCGGGAAATGTTCAGCCACCTGGAAACTCTGCCGTACAGCTATTATGACAACCACGAAACCGGCAAAATTATGTCGCGCATGACAAACGATCTGATGAACGTCAGCGAGCTTGCGCACCACGGCCCGGAAAATATCCTGATTTCAACGATCACAATTATTACGTCCTTTATTTATCTTACCACCATTAATTTTACGCTGACGCTGATTATTTTCGTTTGCGTGCCGCTTTTGGTGCTGATCTCCGCGGCTTTAAGGCGACGAATGCACGAAGCCTTTATGGAAAGCCGCAAATCCATTGCTGAGATCAACGCAGCGCTCGAAAACAGCATTGCCGGTATTCGGACGACCAAGGCGTTTACCAACGCCGCCATTGAGGAAGAAAAATTTGAAAAGGGCAACAAAAAGTTTGTAAAGGCGCGCAGTGCCGCTTACGACGCCATGGGTCGGTTCCACTCGGCAACCACTCTGGTCACCGATATTTTAAACGTGGTGGTGCTGATCGCGGGTGGTCTGTTTATGTATAACGGCGTCATCAATTTTGCCGATTATTCCGCCTTTTTTGTTTCTATCAGCCTGTTTTTAAATCCGGTCACCACCCTGATCAACTTTGTGGAGCAGTATCAGGACGGTATTACCGGCTTTACGCGTTTTTTGGAAATTATGGACGCCCCCCCGGAGACCGAACGCGATACGGCCACCGAGATGAAAACCGTGGCGGGGGATATTTCTTTTCGCGATGTTTCCTATGGCTACAGCGAGGGGCGCGATGTCTTAAATCACATTGATCTGGATATTAAAAAAGGGGAAACCTTTGCGTTGGTCGGGCCGTCGGGCGGCGGTAAAACCACCATTTGCCATCTGATTCCGCGGTTTTATCCTCTAAGCGAGGGCGAGATATTGCTGGACGGCGTGGATATTCGGGATATCAAGCTCCAATCCCTGCGCCGGAACATCGGCATTGTGCAGCAGGATATCTACCTTTTTAACGCCTCTTTAAAGGACAATATTTTATACGGTCGGCCGGATGCTACGGACGACGAGGTGATCGCTGCCGCCAAACGCGCCAATATTCACGATTATATTATGTCGTTGCCCGACGGATACGACACCGAGATCGGGGAGCGCGGTGTGCGGCTTTCGGGCGGACAGAAGCAGCGGCTTTCCATTGCGCGCGTTTTCTTAAAGGATCCGCCGATCCTGATTTTGGACGAGGCTACAAGCGCTTTGGACAACACCACCGAGATCTTAATTCAAAAAGCGCTCAATGAGCTTTGCGTGGGCAGAACCACCATTGTGGTGGCGCATCGGCTTTCCACCATTAAAAATGCAAGCA
>CADAVL010000139.1 GCA_902791335.1 Oscillospiraceae bacterium | reverse complement strand
AAAGACGGTCATTGATTTTTGTCAAATAATGCGGTTTCGGATTCAGCGATTGCCGCGCTTTTTTCTTTCATCGTTCTTCGGTCGGATTTTTCGCGGAAATTTCAAAGTCCGAAAGGTGTTCCTTTGGGGTGATTTTTTCGGGCGGTGTATCCACAGGAATTCCGCCGGAAAGGTTGCCGGGTGTTGCTGAAATATACCGCCTGATAAGGTCAAGCGCCGTCAGCGCCGCATAGTGCCGCACACGCTCGCGATCCTCAAGATACGCAGCCGAAAGCTTGCGTATCCAAACGGTCTTACCGTCCGAAAGACTGACGAAAACCAGTCCCACCGGCTTTCCCTCACTGGGTTCGGGGCCGGCTACGCCGGTGATCCCCACGCCGAGGTTGCCGCCGTCCGACCGCCGCACGCCCTCGGCCATGGCGGCCGCCGTTTGTGCGCTCACGGCGCCGAAAGTATTTAAAGTTTCGGGTGCTACGCCCAAAAGCCGCGCTTTCGTTTCGTTCGCATAGGAAACAATGCCGGTCTTAAAAACGGCGCTCGCGCCGGAAATATCCGTAAGATAAGAAGCCAACAGGCCGCCGGTGCAGGATTCCGCCGTGGCCACGGTCAGACAATGCTGTTTTAAAAGCGACACTGTTTGAAAAGCCAGGCTTTCGCCGTTTTGGGAATAAACTACGTCGCCAAGGCATTTTTGCACCGTTTTTGCAGTGGCATCGGCGACCTTCTCTGCGTCTTCCTGCGTTTCGGCTGCCGCAGTCACTCGCACCAAAACTTCGCTCAGCTTCGCGTAGGTCGCCACGGTGGGATTTTTGCCGTCAAGCAGCGCGCCGAGCTTATCGGCCACTTCGCTTTCGCCCATGCCGAAGATCATCAGATCGCGGGAAACCAGCGTTCTTTTGAAAAGCTTTTTCAAATACGGCGCAATATCGTGTTCAAACATCCTTGTAAGCTCGCGCGGCGGCCCCGGCATGAGAATATAGTGCCGTCCGTCCTTTTGGATTGCAAGGCCGGGCGCGGTGCCGATCCTGTTTTGAAACACCGTGCAGTCGGGCACAATTTCCGCCTGTCTTGAAACGTCTTTCGGCATTTTTCTGTTTTGTCTGCGGTAATAATCTTCGATTTCCTTTAAAATTCCGTCGTCCTTGTGAAGCGGCAGACCCAGCGCTTTTGCTACAGTATCTCTTGTAATATCGTCGGGCGTGGGACCAAGGCCGCCGCAAATCAGAATAATATCCGATCGCTCGGCGGTTTTGAGCGCTTTCAAAAGCCGATCTTCATTGTCGCCCACCACGGTTTCATAATAAATATTCAGCCCAAGCTTTGAGGCCTCGCGGGAGAGAAACTGCGCGTTGGTGTTTAAAATATCGCCCAACAAAAGCTCCGTGCCAACGCAGAGGATCTCTCCGTTTTTTGTGGGGTTGTTCGCCAATTTCATCAGATCCTTTAATTCGGATTATTTTGTGCGTGCTTGTCAGATTATTTTTGTGCGTGCTTGCCTGACGGTATCAACCAACGAAGGGGGGCAAAATTCCTTTTTACAGCTCGGTCTGCGGGTCAATCAGCTCGAAGGTCGTACCCTCCACCGCGCGGTCGATCAGTTCGTCAACATTCAGCGCGCGTTCCGCTTCTTCCACCTTTTCTAACTGCGGTCGGGTTTTGGGGTGCTTCGGCGTAAATACCGTGCAGCAGTCCTCGTACGGCTCGATCGAGGTTTTAAAGGTGTCGATCTTTCGGGAGATCTCAATAATTTCGTCTTTATCCATGCCAATAACCGGCCGCAGTACCGGCATGGAAACCACCGCATCGGTCACGGCCAGTGCCGGCAGGGTCTGACTGGCAACCTGACCCACGCTTTCACCGGTGATCAGCGCGCCGCAGCCGCGTTCTTTGGCAATTCGTTCGGCAATCTTCATCATAAACCGCCGCATAATCAGCGTGAAATATTCTTCGGGGCAGCATTCGCCGATCTTTTCCTGAATTTCGGTAAACGGTACAATGCCGAGCCGTATCGTGCCGCTGTAGCCCGATACCTTTTGCAGCAAGCGCTTTACTTTCAGCTCTGCGCGCGGACTTGTATAAGGCGGCGAGGCAAAGTGAACAGCGTTCAGCTCAAGACCGCGTTTTGACATCATGTAAGCCGCCACCGGCGAGTCGATACCGCCGGAGATCAGCACGGCCGCACGGCCACCCGAGCCCACCGGCATGCCGCCGGCGCCTTTGATCTGTTCGCCGTGAATATAAGCGGCGTAATCCCGGATTTCAACCATGATCACTTCGTCGGGATGGTGAACGTCCACCTTTAAGTGCGGATAGGCCGCCAACAGCGCGCCGCCCAGCTCCCGGCTGATCTCAGGCGAGGTCAACGGAAAGCGTTTGTCCGAACGCTTGGATTCCACCTTAAAGGTCTTGGCGTTTTTCAACCGGTTTTCAAGATATTTCGGCGCCGCTTTTAAAATGACGTCCATGTCTTTTTCCACCGCCAGCGCGCGGGTAAAGGCTGCAATGCCGAAAACCTGGCGCATGGCGTCAAGCACCGGATCAAAGGGATAATCCTCGTCTTTCGGTTCTATGTAAATGGTAGACTGTGCCTTTCGCACCGAAATATTGCCGAACGCCGAAATGCGGCGGCGGATATTTTTCACGAGAATATCCTCAAAGGTCATGCGGTTCAGTCCCTTTAAGGCGAGTTCTCCGTTTTTGATCAAAATAATTTCGTTCATCGTTTTTGTTCTCCGTTTTTGTGTTCTTTATTTTGGCTTTTGACTTTTGTTCGTCTATCGTCTATGGCTTTCGTCTGTATTTGTAAACGCGGTTTTTCTACGGAAACGCGACTATTTCTATCCGCGCTTTTTTAGGCGCTTGGTGGCTCTTTCCAACGATTCGCAAAGCTTGTCGATGTCTTCCGTTTTATTGTATCGGCTGAAACTGATCCGCAAAGCGCTGTCCACGCGCGCCGCAGGCAGTCCCATTGCGCTTAAAACGCCGCTTAATTTGCCTTTGGAGCAGGCGGAGCCGCTGGAAACGAAAATGCCGTCGGCTTCCAAAAAGTGCAGCAGTGTTTCTGAACGATATCCTGTAAGCGAGATATTGATAAGATACGGCAGGCAGTCGTCGGGAGAATTGATTTCTACGCCGGGCAGCTTTAAAAGCGCGTCTTTGGCGTAATTCCAAAGCTTTTGCATATTTTGCAGGCCGACCGATTCCTCCGGAAGTTCGCTGATCGCGCCGCCGAGCGCGGCGATAAGCGGAACGGACTCCGTGCCGGAGCGGAAGCCCTTTTCCTGGCCACCGCCGAGCAAAAGAGGCTGAATATGCGCCTTTTCGGATTTATACAAAATGCCGACACCCTTTGGTGCGTGCAGTTTGTGGCCGCTGGCGCTCAAAAGATCCACGCCGAGCTTTTTGAGGTCAATCGGCAGTTTGCCAAATGCCTGCACCGCGTCGCAGTGCAAAAGCGCCGGCGCACCGGCTTTTTTTATGGCCTCGGCCGCCGTCGAAACCGGTTGGATCGCGCCGGTTTCATTGTTTACCAGCATCATGCTCACAAGAATGGTGTCCTTCGTCACCGCCTTGAAAATTTCTTCCGGCGGTACCTTGCCCTCACGATCAACGGGCAGGCGGATCACCTCAAAGCCCTCTTTTTCCAATTGATCCATCGGCCGTGCCACCGAGGGGTGCTCCACTGCGGTGGTCACAATGCGGCGGCCGCGTTTTTGAAGGCTTCTTGCCGCGCCGAAAACGGCGGTATTGTTCGATTCCGTGCCGCAGCCCGTGAAAACGATCTCCTCAGGGCGGCAGTGAAGCTTTTGCGCCACGGCGCGCCGCGTACGCTCAATCAGGCGTTCGGCGTTCAGCCCCAGCGAATAAAGCGACGAGGGGTTTCCGTAGCACTCGCGCATGGCGTAAAGTGCGTTTTCCGCCGCCGACTCGCAAACTCTGGTGGTGGCGCTGTTATCCAAATAAATTTCTTCCAAGTTTTTCTAAGACCTCTTTTTAAATTTTTTTGAGCGGCAAAGGCTCCGAAACGGTTTGTCGGAAGTTTTGCCGCGGCGACCCTTTGACCGTCCGACGCCGTTACAGCTGAGACCGGGTCGGCGGAGGCGGCAGGGTGTTTCATCGCATCATATAAAAATATGTATATCAATACAGAATACATTATAAACGAAAAAGGGAAAAATCTCAACTGTAATTTCACCCGATACGGCCGGATTTTTTATGCGGAAAAGGAATTTTTTGTGAATTTTTGAAAAAATGCAGATTTTATGAAAAAAACACTTGCATTTTTACGCATTAAGTGTTATTATAATCGTACTGCAAATTTTCAGAGGAGGTTAAGAGTATGCCTAACATCAAGTCTGCTAAGAAACGTGTACTGGTTAGCGAGGCTCGCCACGAGCGCAACAAGAGCTACCGTTCCGCTCTTCGCACTTCCGTTAAAAAGGCTGACGTTGCGATCAGTGAAAACGCTCAGGATATGGACACTGCTGTGAAAGCTGCTGTGAAAAAGATCGACATGGCTGTCAGCAAAGGTCTTCTGCACAAGAATACTGCTGCGCGCAAAAAGTCCAATCTGGTTGTTCGCATGAATAAGGCTGCAAAATAATGCCGGTCTTTTTTCGGCATTGAGAAAGCCCCCTTTTGTGGAGATAAGGAAGGCATTTTGTTCCGGCTTTTTAAAAAAGCTCGGCGCACAATGCCTTGTTTTGCTGTAAAGAGCCACAAAGAGGCAAAGCTTTTTAAGCGGCCAAACACGCAATTAAGTGAACAAGCAATAAAGCCGCAAAAGCGGCAGAACGCACGAAAAATTTTCAAAGTGCTTTTTCTGCCGGTTTTGCGGCTTTATTGCGTTTTTTTAAATCGAGGTAAAATTTGCCGTTTGACGGAATTTGAAGCTTTTACTAGACAAAACAATCAGGGTACAATGGTTTTTTCGGCGAAACAGCGTGAATATTTAGGTTTTATTGCCCTCCAATCAGAATACGCCGGTATTCTGAGGATCACCGCCGCGATGGTAAAAGACGTTGTTTGCCGAAAATCTTCGACCTCATACAAGAAGATTTTTTCGTTTTGAAAGTCGAAGAACGCAGCAATACTGTCGTATTACAAGTGATGAGACAAACAAAACGGGAAAATATTCTGTTTCAGGA
>CADAVL010000138.1 GCA_902791335.1 Oscillospiraceae bacterium | reverse complement strand
TTACCTTGCCGTTGTAGGTGTATTTCGTGGTAGAAAGGGTCACTTTAGAAGCTTTATAGATCGTGGTGGTAGAGATCGTCTTTTTGCAGGCAGTGCAGGTCTTTGTAATCTTGCCATTCTTTGATGTGGTCGCCTTTTTGACCGTGGTTTTTAAGGTGTGCGCCCTCATTGCAATATTTTTGCCTTTTTTCAGCACTGCTTTGCAGTCATTGCAAACCGTATCGCCGGTGTAGCCTTTTCCTTTGCAGGTAGCGGCCCTTTTGTTTATCACACTGATTTTGCCTGTGTGATTTTTGGGGTTCTTTGCCGTAGCCGTGCCTTTTTTCAGCACTGCTTTGCAGCTGTCGCAAACCGTATCGCCGGTGTAGCCTGCTGCCGTGCAGGTGGAGACTTTTATGCCCACGACTGAGGTGTTTTTATGCGTACATTCGGTTTCGGGCGGCAAGAGTGTAAAGGTTTCGGTGAGTGCTGCACGGCTTTCGGTTTCCGGCTTCATAGTATAGGTGTAGGTAACCGCTTTTGCGCCGGGGGTCACGGTTAAAATATTGCCGTTCACGGTGCCGCCCGTCCAGTTCGACGCACGGGAAATATCAAAGCCTGAAATGGCGGAAAACTTTGAAAGGTCGTACTGTCCGTTTTCGTCCGGTTTGATTTGGAAAGTATTGCCTCGTGCCCAAATGCAATAATTATCCGTTGAGTAGGTATAGGAAAGGTTGGAATTTTTTGTTGCATCAAGTGCAGTCAAATTGCAGTTTTCACAGGAAACACGCCAGATTTTTCCGTTTTGACTTAAATCAATCTTGGTGAGCGGATTGTTGTTGCAGAAAAGGTCAAGAAGATTCGGATAAATCGAAATATCAATATCTTTCAGAAGGTTGTTGTTGACATTTAGGTATTGCAGAATCGGCGCAATAATCTTTTTTGTAGAAGTAAGCTTGCCGTTTTCACAAACAATATTCTGCAGTCGATCTCCCGAAAGCTCCAGCGTTTCAATCGGGTTGTTTGAACAGATAACAAGCTCCAAAACACGGTTTTCATCATTGATTTTCAGAGATGTCAGCTTGTTATCGGTGCATTCCAGCCAACTGAGCTGGCTGTTATTATCAAGATTAAGTGAAGAAATACGGTTGTTATTACAGAATAAAAGGCTGAGATTAGATAAACTCGAAGTATCAAGTGCGGTCAATTGGTTGTTTTCAACCTTTAAATACTCGATCGTATCTGTTTTTACGCCGTTTAAATTTTTCAAAGAATTCGTTGTTAAAATAAGCTCTGTTACGGGGCAGTTTTCAATAGAGATATTTGTCAGCTTGTTGTTTGAACAGTCAATGCTCGTAAGGTTTGGACAATCGGAAATGCTGAACGAAGAAAGGCCGGTACTGCTCAGAATGAGCTTTGAGAGATTTTGCAGTCCGTTGGCTGAAATATGCACACTGTTGTTGTCATGAAAGCGAATGTACCTGATTTTCGGCATACTGCTGAAATCATAAGTTCCGCTGATTTTATTGTTGCCACAGTCAATCTGCTCTAGATTTGGACAATTACGAAGGGTAAAATCCGAAATATCATTGCCGCTGCAGTCAAGATATGAAAGATCAGGTTTGTCGCAAACCTCTAACTTTGTTAAGGCATTGTTCGTTAAATATAGACCTTTCAAGGCGGTATTGCGGCTTAGATCCAGCGTTTTGACCTTTGTAAGCCTGAGTGTGAGCGATTCAAGTTTTGTATTGTGCGAAACGTCAAGGGTGGTTAATCCCTGACCGTTTTGAATCGTGATATTTGTCAGCTCTGTAAAGTAGTTGATCCCGGTAAAATCTTTTGTAGAAAGCCAAAGGGATTCAACTTCTGAAATCTCGTTTTGGCTGAGCCAACCGTCCTTGTTTGTGTCCTTTGCGTTTGCAAAATTCCGAAAGCTGTAATCAGGGAAATTCCCCGTCGTTATCTCCACGATTTTTTCGGAGGTATCCTCCGTATCGTCCGCGGCGAGCGCGGCAAACGGCAAAGCACCCATGAAAACAGCGGCGGCCAAAAATGCGGCGACCGGTTTTTTGAAAAGCTTAAATCTATGATTCATAAAAGCAAACCCCTTTCTAAATGCAATCCTTTTCGAATATATAATACTATAAAGAATTGCACGGTTTCAACAAAATTTCCAATTTGGCAATAGTCCAATTCGGAAAGCGAAAAAAAGAAATTTATGCAAACTGCGAAATAGTGATTAAAAGATCAGTTAGCATATAATAAAATACAGTTGAAGTGGTCGGCCTTTACCGGCAGACTTCAAAAAACAACAGGAGGGCACTTCATTATGATGAAACTCAAAAAAGCTTCTGCGCGTGTGCTGACACTCCTGCTCACGTTAATGCTCCTTGCGGCATCCCTGCCGACGGTCATGGTTCATGCAGCGGGGCTTCAGGCATTCGATTATCTTGAGTGAACACCTATGAATACGGCAGAATTTTTACATCGGTGGCCGACGTTTCACCCACCGACGACCGTTATTCCATTCGCTACGATTCCGAATTTTACAAGGACGGCACCTTGGTTGACGAGCTGTCCTCGGAGGAGTGCAGTATCTATGTATTGGATATGATGCAGGAATACGGCTTCGGCAAATATATCTACAAGGTAAAAGCGGTTGAAATTGACCCCTCGACCGAAGCGCCCACCGGCATGGAAAACGAGTGGCAGGAATCGCAAGAATATCGGTCGGTACGCCATAAAAGTCACCTTAAAGGGCAACTACTCCGGCTCTCAAACGCTTTATTACACCATTGTACCGCAAAAAATTAAAATTACCAGCTTAAAAGGTGCAAGCAAAAAGATCACAGTTTCGTGGACGACGCTGAAAAAAGAATGCAGCGGTTATGAGATACAGTACAGTCTGAAAAGCAACTTTAAGAAATCCTGGAGCGTTACGGTATCAAACCGTTCCAAAATGAAGAGGATCCGCAATTTGAAATCCGGGACAACATACCATGTTCGTATACGCTCCTTTAAAAAGGTAGGCAACAAGAAGTATTATTCCGGCTGGAGCACTGCAAAATCCACGAAAGCCAAATAGGGTTCGCGGTATCCGATTCTGCGTATTGGGCTGGACGTTCGTCGGCTTGAAACGCAGGAAATTAAGCAATTCTATGATTATATAAAACCGACCGTCGGGCGGCGTGGCCAAATCTACGCTTGTCCGGCGGCCGGTTTTCTTTTTTGGGGGGATTGTGTGAAAGCGGCGACAAGGCACGTTCGGTCGGGCGGAAAGGAACAGTCGGCCGGCAAGGAGCGGTTGGTGAGAGACAATCGAGCAGACAGAAAAGAAACGGTCGGCTGTTTGAGCGCTAAGCACTTCTTGAAAGCTTTATAAAAATATTGTATAATGGGCTACAATAAGAAATCCGAAGAAAGGAATGCCTTCAAAAAATGGAATTCCACGAAATACTCAACAAATATATCACCTTGTTGGAATGCACGTCCAAGGAGCTTGCAAAGCTTTCCGACTTCTCGGAGGCTACGTTAAGCCGCTACCGTTCGGGCGAGCGCACGCCGGAGAATCCGGACGCGTTGATACACCTGTCCGGCGCTTTGGAGGGTCTTGCGAAAAGTAAGGGTCGCACCGATATTACCAAAACGGCGGTTTATCATGAATTTTTGGCCTGCGACGATATTCGCGCCGGAAGGCTTCGGCTTTCGCGCAAAAACCTGAACAGCCTGATTTTTGCAATGGATATCAGCGTCACCAAGCTGTGCCGCGAGATCAATTACGACCCGTCAACGGTATTCCGTATTAAAAACGGTTCGCGCCAGCCGTCCGATCCAAGGCTTTTTGCGCGGCGGATTGCGGCTTATACGGCAAAGCTTTTAAATGATGATGAGGGCGAAAACGCAAAAAAACTTTCGGAGATTCTGGACGTTTCAGAAGAAAGCTTAAAATCCGAAAAGGATAGAACAAAAGCCATTGAAGACTGGCTGATCTCCGACGAAAAGGACAACGAGCGGGTTTTGGCCTTTTTGCAAAAGCTCAGTGAATTCGATTTGAACGAATACATCAAGGCCATTCATTTTGACGAAATGAAGGTGCCGACTCTGCCGTTCCAGCTGCCGACATCAAAATATTACTACGGTTTAAAGCAGATGATGCAAAGCGAGCTGGATTTTTTAAAGGCGACGGTGCTTTCAAAATCCACGGAACCGGTAACGCTCTACAGTGATATGCCAATGACCGAAATGGCGGCTGATCCGGATTTTCCGAAAAAATGGATGTACGGTATGGCGCTGATGCTGAAAAAGGGTCTGCATCTGCACAGCGTTCACAACATTGACCGCCCGTTTGACGAAATGATGCTGGGGCTTGAAAGCTGGATCCCCATGTATATGACCGGACAGATCTCGCCCTATTACTTAAAAGACACGCAAAATCGGGTGTTTCATCACTTTTTGCGCGTTTCGGGAGCGGCGGCGCTGTCGGGCGAGGCGATCGTCGGTTTTCACAGCGACGGACGGTATTATCTTTCTAAGACCCATGAGGATATTGTCTACTACAACAAGCGCGCAAAGGAGCTTATTAAAACCGCGTTTCCGTTGATGGAGATCTACCGCGAAAGCCGAAAAAGCGAATTTGAACACTTTTTAAAAGAGGATGCCGGGGTTCGCGGCGTTCGACGGGGGATTTTGTCTGCGCCGCCGCTGTTTACGGCGAGCGAGGCGTTTTTAAGGGCGTTTTTGAAAAAACGTGATGTGCCGAAAGAGGACGAGGATAGAATCCTCCAATACAGCAAGGCACAGCGCCGCGCCTACTGGGAGCTTTTAAAGACCAACGCAATTACGGACGAGCTGTTCACCGTTTCTAAAGAGGAGTTTTCAAAGCGGCCGGTATCGCTGGAGCTTTCGGGACTGTTTTATGAAAAGCAGCTTTTCTACAGCTTTGAGGAATACTGCGAGCATTTAAAAGAGACAGAATCCTTTTGTGCGGAAAATCCGAATTATGAGTTTTCGGCCGACTCGGCCAACCCCTTTTCCAACCTGCAAATTCGCATTCACGAGGGAAAGTGGGCGCTGATCTCCAAATCCAGCGCGCCGTCCATTCACTTTGTGATCCGTCACCCGAAGCTTTTAAACGCGATCGAAAATTTTGTGCCGCCGGTGGTGGAATAGGAATTTTTTGTTTTGATTCGGCTGTTTTAAG
>CADAVL010000137.1 GCA_902791335.1 Oscillospiraceae bacterium | reverse complement strand
CCAGGTTTCGTTCGTGTAATTCTTCACTGATTCGAAATCATTATAGTAAGATTTTCCGGTATTCACCGTGGTGGCGTCGGTGCCGTAAACCGCGAATTCGCAAAGCCGCATACCGGCTACGTCAAACGACCACGGATCGCAACAGGCATTCAAAACCTTGATGCCGACGTATCTTGACTGAATATTGTCGAAAGTGAAGATCTGACGACGAGTTCTGAGGTCATTTTTAAAGGTGGCAATTTTGAATTCCTCGTTGTAAAGGGAGTCTTTGTCATTTGCGGCATAAAGCTCATACCAATAGGTACGGATTCGATCACTCACATGATTATAGACCGCAATTTTATTAATATTCTTTACCGCGCCGAAATCGTAACCAACCGTAACACTGCGGCTGCCGTCGGTATAATAAGTGCCGTCCGAATCTGCAAAAACCACCCAGCTGGAGCTTGCCTCCGTTTCTACGTTACCGTCGTAGGCGTTTGCAATGTTATAAATGGTGTTGCTTCCCGGGAATGCTTCCTGAACGGTCAACAGATCGGTCGAATCAAGGGTCATCGCATTGTCTTCGGCAACATAATTCTCAACGGCCTTCCCCTTGTCGCCGAGCAGCAACATTTTTAATGCTCTGAAATCATTGCTGCTCTCTTTTCCGCTGACCGGCCAAGAGTATTTCATACGAACGGCAAAATACCGGACGTTTTCCACGCCGCTCATTTCGATCAGGTTGATCTGGCGATCGGTCATTTCGTCCTCGGTTTTGCCAAGGTTGTCGGAAGTTCTGTCGTAGGTTGCAATGAACGAAGAGGAATCGAACAGCATGGTCGGATCATTGGAAGCGTAAAGCTCATAATACGCCGGCTGAAATTGCTTTTGCGTTCTGTTGATGAGGGTGAACGCTTTTGGGGTGACTTCATTTTTCAAGCAGAAAATAAAGTCAAACGGTGCGGAAGAAGCGGCGCTGTCAAGATTGTAAAGCATCGATTCGGATCCACTGCAGCCGTATTTTACAAAGCCCTCGCTGCCCCAGTAGGCGTTGCTGCCAAGGGAGGCTACAATGTGCTCGTTTGAGCCGTTGTATTTGTTCCAAAGCAAGGTGGATTCATCTAAAAGACTGTCATAGCCCTTTTGAATCTCCACAGTTTTACCTGCGTCACAGCCGTTTGGAAAAGTAAAATACTTCCCGTAAACACTGCTGTCGGACGCGGCACCGTCATACGTGACGCTTCCCTTTCCCTCGGCGCTTACATAAACGCTCGACAAAATGCCGAAGATGTTCAGCATGAGCGCCAGAGAAAGTGCAATGGATAGTGCGCGTTTGAATTTTTTCATTTCACTTTAAGCTCCTTTACTGTATTTTTATGATAATAATAAGGAATACAGGGTAACTTTGCTCATGGGATCTTTTCCGGTGGGATAAATTTTTACAGTCAGTTTCTGAGGAGTCTTGCTCTTATAAAGATTTGCCGAGGCCCAGTGATACCAGCTTTCCAACTGACTGTTGTCCTTTGTATCGGACAGTGAACAGGTCAGGGTGTCATTCTCAATCATTTCGCCGTTGATCTCAACCTTATAGCGGCCGTTCACGATCTTTGACGTACCGGCTCTGAGCATTAAGGTAAAGAGCGATTTGCAACGGTCAATTTCAAGGACCATGGGTTTGTAGTTTTCGGAATAGGTTGCGCTGACGCCGTAATAAGAGCGGTCGATATTGCAGGCCATTTTATCGTTATGCTGAACAAAGTCGCTCTTTTGGGTGTCTTTTACAAAAGAACCCATGTCGGTAATGCGAACGCCTTCAACCTTGCCGTCGATAATATCCTCAAAATCGGCCATATACGCACCGGTGTAGTATGCGGCATCGCTGTAATATACGTCGCGCGGCAGATTGTAGCCCACAGCGCCGACTGTGCTTATATCTTCATAAACCGTGCCGAGATAGTGAATCACGTCCAATGACAGCAGTGTGTGTCCAACCACGTTCGGGTGAACCACGTCATCAGCGCACTCCTGGAACTCAGGAAGTGACATAAAAGCGTTGCGATACGAGATCATCGGTACCTTATAATGATCGCCGACGGGTTCATGAAGCTTTTGCGAGCTTGCACAGTTGTTATTCGACGGCGGACAGCACATTTCAAGCAAAATCACGGCGGTATCGTCGCTCAAAAGCTTTCTGACAAGGGCTTCATAAGTCGCGCCTTTGTAAGTAAATCCTGCGTCGTCATTTACCGCGTATTCCACAATCGTAAGGTCGGGATCGTAAGCCAGCACGTCCTCGTCTACACGGTGCAACCCTAATACGGAATCGGTAGCAGAAATACCGGCATTGATCAAAGTAACCTTACAGCCGAACGTGTTGGAAAGCCAGTTTTTGAGAAGTACGGGATAGCTTGCATTTTTCGTCGGCAGCGTAGTTGCAAGATTTTTCGGCTTATTAAAAGAGCAGGCGCCCTCGGTGACCGAGCCGCCGAGCGTTGCAATGGTAATATCCTCTTTTCGCATGGCCTTTCGCAAAAGGTTGGCGATTCTTGTGCGGTCGGCATCCGGAAATACCAAACCGTTTTGAAGGTTTTCGGTGCTGAGCTCCTTTAATCCGGTGGCCTCAATCTTTTCATTGATATACTGCTCCATGTCGGAAAGCAGTGCGGCGTCTGCGGCGCCCAAATCTGTACTGTTCAAAATGTCTCTCCGAAGATTTATTAAGTCTGTCACGCTGAGGCGTGAATCTTTATTCAGGTCGTAAACAAAAGCTTCTGTATTCGGCGTTTCACCGCTTAACAGGCAGGAAATCATTTCCGTAATATCGGTAACGGTGATCTTACCGTCACCGTTAAGATCGCCTAAGAATTTTACCTTTAAGGTGAATTCCGGCTCACTGCCAAGGGAGAAATTCAGCGTATCGCCAATAATGAGCGGTTGATCCTTCGGCTTATTTAAGGAAATAATGTATTCCGCCATTTTCGCTTTGTCTGCAATACTGAGCGCCGTGGATCCGGCCGGTACATAAATGGTATCGTCCGATACTGTGAAGGCATTTTTTAAGGAGGTATCATCCACCTTTACGGTAACGGTGATATTATCAAGCAGTTCGTCCACCGTGTAAACGCCGTTTTCATCGGGGGTCAGTTCGGTATTGCCCGCCTTAACGGAAGTGATTTTTGCGCCGCTGACAACTTCAAGGCTAAAGCTTGCCGTGTCGCCTTTCGGCAAAAGCATCTTTTGATTCAGATTTTCTTCCTCAAAAAGAATATTGTCCGCGTGGTCAACAATACGCACCGCACTGCGCGCACCGTCAACATTCAAAGAAACAGCCTCACTCAAGGTGTAATTATCAATATAGCATTTTGCGTCTGCACCGATGATCAGCAGCTTTGCGGGCGCGGTATCCGTTTCGGAGGTAAAGCCGACCGTCTTTTTGTGCCAATCGGTGTCGTTGTAGTTTTTCGCATAATTGCGGTAGTCGTTGTCAGGATAAATTTTCCACTGCTCCTGCTTTAAGGCCACCGAGAAAAGCTGTCCGTTTTTGCAGTCCGAGGGGTCCACAAGACGGTAATCGTAGCTTAAAATGTAATCTGCGTCCTTCTTCACGGATTCATTAAATAAGTGCATGGTCTTTCCCTCGGCGGAGGTGTATGTTCCAAGCGACGTGCCTTCAAGGCCGCGCCAGGCGCCCGCACCGCAGCGAACGGTAGCCAACGCCTTACCGTGTTCGGCGTCACCGGTATCTTCGATCACAAAAGAGCTGTTGTTATAGCCGTAAACATGTTCAAAATCGTTGGTGATAGAATATACCGGATCGTCCGGTAGATCGGACAGCGTTCCGTAAATGCGAAATTCCGAGAGTCTTGTGTAAATGTTGTTTTGTTCGGCGGTCACTTTGGTAAGATCAAAACGTTCGCCCTTATCGAAGCACGGGAAAAGCACCTTTAAGCCAACATAGCGCGCCGTAATGCCTTTGTCCTCTACATTAAATATCTGACGGCGTGTACCGAGCGCGTTCACATAAGCTTCCACGCGGTTTTCCTCATTGAAAAGGCCGTCTTTGTCGTTCGCGGCATAAAGCTCGTAACGATAGGTTCTCAAAGGCAAAGAAATGTGATTGTAAACCGCGAATTTGCTTACCTCTGCTGGTTTTCCAAGGTCGTAACCCACCGTAACAAAAATGGAACCGTCGTCAATATAGTGCGCCGTATCATTTTCCCAGGCGGCAAAAACTCTGGAAATGTTAGAATCGGAAGTAATGCTCCCGTCTTCGAGGTTTTCCGGTGAAAACATTGTTGCGTTTGAAAAAACGTCCTGAGAATGCAAAAGGTCATCGGTAGGAATTTCCAGCATATTATCTTCCGTTACATGGCTTTGGGGGACGGCTGTGCCGCTTTTGTTTCCGCAAAGCAGAATATTCATGGCACGGAAGCTGAGTTGTGTGGGGCTAAAGCCTTTTGACGGCTCCACATACTTTAAACGAATGGCAAAATAACCAATATCGGTTAAATTGTTGAAAGAGAAAAGGTTTACAAGACGGTTGTCAAGCTCCTCCTCGGTTTTGCCCACCTGATCGGTACGGTCATAGGTGGCAACTTTTGAGTCGGCTTTAAACAGATCGGCTTTATCATGCGCGGCATAAAGCTCATAATAAGCGGCCTGATGCACCTTTTCGGTTCTGTTGATCAAAGAAAAAGCGCTGAGATCCGAATAATTCTTTAATTGGAAGATGAGATCCATAGTGGAACCGTCGCCCCACGCATCCACCCAAAACTGATTGCCGGCACCGCAGCCAAGCTCTGTAAATTTGAGATTACCGTTTTCCGTAACACCGTACTCACCCTTTGCGGCAAGATTCGGATAAACCGTTCCGGTATCCGGGTCAGTCCAGGTGCCGGGCGAAGCTGTGCCGTCGTCGGAATAGGTATTCATTGTCACGGTGGAATCCTTTAAAAGGCTCTCAGTTCCCTCTTTCCAGTTAATGGCGTTCCAAAAGCCAACGCCGTTCGGAAGCGCGTACCAGTCGTTTTCATAACCGGTTTCCACAGCGCCGTCCAGCAAAAGCGTTGATTTTTCTTCGGCAAAAACGGCGATCCCCATAGGAACGGTCACAAGAATAAGCGCCGCGCTGCAAATGAAGGCAGTCAGTTTCCTAAAAAGATTCATAAAGTTTTCAGTCCTTTCTTATTGCTTTTTATAGGCAAGCGATAATAAATCCGAACCTGTTTTTTGAGTGCGGATTTTCCGCACTGCGGTGTTAAAATACTCGTTAATCCGAAAATATTCGCTGCGTTTT
>CADAVL010000136.1 GCA_902791335.1 Oscillospiraceae bacterium | reverse complement strand
TTTTTCCTGTAACGGATTTTTTGCAGTGCAAGGCATAAAACGCAGTGAATATTTTCGGATTAACGAGGATTTTAACACAGCAATGCGGAAAATCCGCAGAGAAAAACCCAGTTCGGATTATTATTGTTTGCCTAGGCTGACGAGACAAAGAACCCCGTTACGGTTTGGAATTTTGCCTTTTACCGTCGGCATTGCACTCATTTTTGAAATACGAAAGTATTCCTGCGAATTTGTGCTTCCCCGAACGAAAAAAGGCAAAAACACAAACTCTTCGACCTGCCATTTAGAAAAAATTTCTTATATATCGAAGTCGCAGAGCGCCGTAATACGAACGTATTACAAGCAATAAGACAAGATGGATTGGAAGTTTTCAAATGTCAGGTGTGACGGATTCAAATTTGTGTATTGTAGTTAGAGTTGCTTATTTTGCGCTTTGAATTTCGCTTCAATTTGTAAGATTTCCATAAACTTGCAATTAGGGTATTGACAAACTGTATTTTGAGCGTTATAATGCAATCAAATTGATAGAGGACGCGGAAATGATCAGTACCTCACAGCAACGCCGGCAAGCGGTTGTGAGCGAAAGGCTGTTCCGCCGAAGTGGAGTATCGGTTGCCGCCGCTATGCTGCTGGGACTGTGTTTAAGAGACACAGCACTGTCACACAAGACGATGTGTGGAGAGCTATCAGTGGCATTTTTATCATTGTTATAAAAAGCCTGTGATACTCTTTCAAGTATCACAGGCTTTATTTTTTTAACAGGAGATGTTCAAAATGAAGAACGCAAGAAGAATTGTATCCCTGATTTTGGCAGCTGTACTTTGTGCGGCGGCCCTGACCGGCTGTGGCAGCGGAAACTCGGTTGATGTAAAATCCGCAAAAAGCATTAAGGATCTGAAGGGCGCAAAAATTGCCGCTCAGGCCGGAACCTTCCATGCCGACGCTGTAAAACAGATCGGAGACGTAAAATCCTCCACCTATCCTGAATTTGCAGACCTGCTCACCGCTTTAAAGAGCGGCGCGATCGACGGCTATGTTGCCGAAGAGCCCACTGCACTTTCGGTTTGCAAATCCGATGATTCTTTAACTTATATTCCGCTGAAAAACAACGATACCGGATTTACGGCAACGGCCGCTGATGTCGGTGTTGCAATCGGCTTGAAAAACGATTCCGCTCAGCGTGAGAAGATCAATGCCATTTTAAACGAGATCACCGAGGAGCAGAAGTCAAAGCTGATGGAAGAGATCGTTACTTTAGCCTCCGGCGGTACAGTTGATAAATTTTCTGTAAGCGCAGAAGCACCGAAAAAGGCCACCGGTACTTTAAAGGTTGGAATGGAATGCGCTTATGAGCCCTACAACTGGACCGACACCGAGGGCAAAAGCTACGGCGCGGTGCCGATCAGCGGTGAGGGAAAAGACGGCCTTTATGCCAACGGATACGACGTCCAGATCGCTCAGTTTGTTGCAAATAAGCTTGGTCTGAAGCTTGAGATCTATTCAATTGAGTGGGATTCACTGCTTCCGGCACTGGAGTCCGGCACCATTGACGCGATCGTTGCCGGTATGAGCCCGACAGCCGAACGTGCAAAAGAAATCGACTTTACAGACACCTATTATGAATCCAACCTTGTTGTTATCATTAAAAAGTAAGCTTTTTAAGGAGAAACCATGAGCTTTTTAAAAGACGTTGTTAATATCTTCATAAAATATTATCCGCAGCTGTTGTCCGGTGTGGGTAACACCTTGCTGATTTCCCTTACCGGCACAGTGGCTGGTCTGATTGTGGGTTTGCTCACCGGCGTGGTGCGCACGGCGCCGCTTTCCAAAAATCCGGTCATTTGCACGCTACATAAAATACTCAACGGCATTATCGCAGTATATGTTGAGATCTTCCGCGGTACACCGATGATGGTGCAGTCCATGGTTATTTACTGGGGGTACGCCTTTGCAACCGGCGGCAAGACCCTGCCGCTTATTCCCTCCGGTATCATCATTGTTTCCATCAATACCGGTGCTTACATGGCAGAAATTGTCCGTGGCGGCATTATTTCCATTGATCGTGGTCAGTTTGAGGGTGCAATGTCCATTGGTATGACGCATTCGCAGACGATGCTAAAAGTGGTAATTCCGCAGGTCATGCGTAATATTCTGCCGTCGGTCAGCAATGAGTTTGTCATCAACATCAAAGATACCTCCGTGCTGAACGTGATCGGCGTTACCGAGCTTTACTATTTTGCCGGTATTATCAAAAGACAGAATTTTCAGACCTTCCAGACCTATCTTGTGGTGTGTGTGCTGTACTTCATTCTGACATTCACCGTTACAAGATTGCTTCGTTACATTGAAAAGCGCATGGACGGCAAGGAGAATTATACTGTATTCGGATCGCAGTCCGACCCGAACGCCGAAATTCACATTAAAAAGGAGGCATAAAGGTTATGGCTGAAAATGTTATTGAATTGCAGCATCTTCAAAAGCAATTCGGCGATCACAGCGTTTTAAAGGATATTAACCTGAGTGTTTCCACGGGTGAAGTGTTGAGCATCATCGGTGCGTCCGGTTCGGGCAAAAGTACCATGCTCCGCTGTATCAATCTTTTGGAAACCCCGACCTCCGGAAAAATTTTATTCCGAGGACAGGATATTACGGGCGCTGATTTCAGCCTTTCACGCTATCGTACAAAGGTTGGCATGGTGTTTCAAAGCTTTAATCTTTTTAACAATATGACGGCGCTTAACAACTGCATTACAGGGCAGGTTTCGGTTTTAAAGCGGAACCGCGAGGAAGCGCGCGAGATCGCCATGAAATATTTAAGCAAGGTGGGTATGGAGCCGTTTATCAACGCAAAGCCTTCTCAGCTTTCCGGCGGTCAGAAGCAGCGTGTTGCCATTGCCCGTGCATTGGCTATGGAGCCGGAGGTTCTGCTTTTTGATGAACCGACCAGCGCACTGGATCCGCAAATGGTGGGTGAGGTGCTTTCGGTTATGCGTGATCTTGCAAACGAGGGCCTTACCATGATCGTGGTGACGCATGAAATGGCTTTTGCGCGCGATGTTTCCACGAATGTGGTATTTATGTCGGACGGTGTGATTTGCGAAGAGGGAAAACCGGCTGATATTTTCGGCGACCCGAAGCACCCGAAAACCAAAGAATTTCTATCAAGATTTTTAAGCTGCTGAGCGAAGTGAAATTCCTGTTCATCGGGGAGCTTTCGCACCTGTTGCGTGCGTCGAATTTCATAATTTTTTCTTTGCCGTGCCTTTTTGAGCGATTTCAAAAGGGCACGGCTTTTTTATTAAAATTAACAGTGGAAAGTTTCAAGTGTATCTGTTATAATATAAAAAAAGTCATTTGCTCTCGGCGAGACGGTGAAAACTCTAACGATCCCCGTTTTGCCGGAAAAAGCTTTGTTTTAAAAGGAGATTTCGCCATGAAAGCGTTTCAACGGTTTTTCTGCTTTTCAATTTGCGCCCTGCTTTTGTTTTCGGTTATTCCCAAAGCATCGGCGGCAAGCGCTGTGCCGATCAGTTCTGTAAAGGAGCTTTCCGAGATTGAAAACAACCTTTCCGGCAGCTATTATTTAACCGGCAATATTAAAGCGTCCGGCAAGGAGGTGTTTACCCCGATCGGTTCTTCCGAAAAGCCCTTTACCGGCACTTTGGACGGTAAAGGTTATGCGATCACCGGCCTTACGGTTACCGCCAAGAAGAACGCCACAGGAAAATCTTTATATGCCGGTCTTTTTGCAACCAACCGCGGAACGGTTAAAAACTTAAAGCTACAGGAAATCAAGGCGACGGCCAAGGACGCACAGTACGCTTATGTCGGTGCAGTGGCGGCCATTAATATCGGAACGATTGAAAACTGCTATGCTTCCGGAGATTGTGTGGCTGAAAATATTGAAATCGCCGCGCATTCCGGCGGTATTGCCGGACAAATGCTGAAAGGCACTTTAAAGGGAACTTCTTCCTATGTAAATGTGCACACAAGCGGCGGCGAACAATACACCGGTGGCCTTTGCGGCACGGTGGAAAAGGGCGAATTTTCCAATAATGCTGTGATGGCTTCGGTATTTGCAAACGGCGTCAATGCGATGCACGATATTTACGCCGGCGGTCTGTTCGGCTTTTCCAGAGGCGGCAATTATAAAGACCTGCTGTTTTTGGGTGGTCTGATTGCCGAAAAGTGCGCCAATACTTACATGGGCGGTATTTTCGGTTCCACGCAAGGTACGGTCGAGAACGCCGTTTCCTACGGATCGGTAACGCCGTCGCAGGTCATTTCGCACATGTATATGGGCGGCATTGCCGGCGATGATTCCTCGGCAACGCTGAAAAACTGTTACTTTTTGAAAAGTACGGTCAAAGAAGAGCTTACGGCGAAAAAAGGCAAGGAACTGTCGGCTGATGAATTCAAAAAATCCTCCGCCTTTTCGGGACTTGATTTTAAAAAGACCTGGGAAATGAAATCGGACAAACCGATGCTTCGCAATTTACCCACGCCGAACGCTGACGATCCGGTTTCAAAATTATCCGGAATCAAAATTGTATCCAAGCCGAAAAAGCTTCAGTATACGCAGGGCGATTCGGCACTGAATCTTACAGGGCTTTCGGTCAATGCGATATATACCGACCGCACTGAAACGCTGAAGCCCGGCGATTATACAGTGGGCGGATACAACTATATCACTGTTGGAACGCAAACGATCACTGTTACTTATAAGGGCTTTACTGATAGCTTCACGATCACCATGAAGAAGACCGATAAGGCGGTGATCGGCCCCACGGATATTACGCCGCACTCTTACTCAGACGGCAAAGAGGACGGCAAGGCCGGATCAAAAAATGCCGGAACGACATCGACCGTTGTTTCTTCGACCGGTTCTAAAAAATCAACGACCAGCGGTGCAGTGGCACCCAACGGAAATACGGTGGTTGACAATCTTGACGACGATCCGACCGATAGCACCGGTGCGATTGCACAAAATTCCTCCGGTTCGAGTGAACACAAAGGGAAAACGCCGGTACTGCTGATGATTGTGCTGGCTGTTGTGGCTTTGTGCGTGATTGCAGGTGCCGCCGCGTTGCTGATCTTAAAGCTGCGCGCCAAAGAGACTGCCGAGCATGAAGTCAGCAACGATGAACTCTCGGAGGTGCTGCACGACGAGCACGATGTTTATGACAACAAAGGTGACGATCAATAAGTGTGTGAAAAAATGGAAAAGATCCTGGGAGAGCTTCTTTTCTAAGCCATAGGCATGGGCGAGGATATTTCTGGTGAGACAGACTTTATAA
>CADAVL010000135.1 GCA_902791335.1 Oscillospiraceae bacterium | reverse complement strand
AGCAGACCCCCGCTTACATATAAATAAAAACTAAAAAAGCAAAAAAGCGAGCGTGAAGCCCACAAAAAAGGCTTCGCGCTCGCTTGGTTTGTTTCGCTTTTGCGCTTCTGTTTTTAATTGCTTTCTATTTTCCCGACCGCGCAAGACACAAAAGCTTCAGCGCCTTTTTGGCGCAAAGCCGCGGTAAAAATTAAGACTCCGCCGAATCCCCGTATTTTCTGCGACGGGATTTCATGTTGTACCACAGCACCAGCGTGATCTGCGCCGGCACGCCGATAATAAAGATCAGCCACAAATTATACTTCAAAAACTGAATGTAAACCGCGGCGATAAACGTCCACACAAAGCCGGAGCTTGCAATCAGCGACGCAACGCGCGTTCCGAAAGTGCGCGCCCCCCTCATCACAATTAAAAAGGTGATGGGCACCGCCCAGATAAACGCGCGCCAATAGTTGGCGTTTGCAAAAATGTTGGAATAAACAAAAACAAAGGTTGCAATAAGCCACACAATAGACACCATGAGCGAACACATGGCAATTCGGTTGCCGAGATCCTTTTTGGTTGTGCAGCTTTCGCGCGTGGGATCGTCCTGACGCCTGACAAGATAGTCGAGCGAGACCTCATAAAAATCGCACAGCTCGCAAAGCACGTTCATATCGGGCAGGGTGTCGCCGTGTTCCCAACGGGAAACGGCCTTGTCCGAATAGTCCAGCATTTCAGCAAGCTGAGCCTGTGTTAACCCTCTGTTTTTTCGCAGAGCGGCAAGATTTTCCGCAATGATCGGTTTTACATCTTTCATAGTATTTTTAATATACCACAAATATACAAAAAAATCAACCGTTATTCCAAGGCCGGACACGCGTCCGACTGACGATCAGCCTCTTTGTATTCTTCCAACTTCATTGTCTTAAAAAGCCCGAAACCGTCCTGAAATTCAGGCACTCTACAATTTGTAGAGTGCAATTCTTAAAGACTGAGAGTGTTAGAAAGAACTCTTATAACTTTATACAAAAGAACCTTAAAAATGTCCTTTACTCCGCATGCACTAACTATTATTCTTTAGTTATTAAAAAGTGCCGAAAGGCGGTGAAATTTTGTGAAAGAAAAAACCGTTTATTATACCGACCTTTTAAACGATGAATTTTCCGGCGTGGGCGAACGCCGCGAGATCACCGTGGACGAAAATTATCCCTTTAGCCCCGAAAACATTTTTTACAAGGCCTTTAAATGGCTTTTATATCGCATCATCATGCGACCCGTTGCGGCACTTTATGCAAAAATAAAATTCCGGCAAAAAATTGTGGGTCGTGAAAAGCTGAAATCTCAAAAAGGCGGCTATTATCTTTACGGCAATCACACCCAGATTCCGGGCGACGGTTTTATGCCCAACGTGATGACCTTTCCGCGCGATACTTACTTTATTGTGAACCGTGACAATGTTGCCGCGCGCGGCACCAGGACCATTATGACGGCTTTAGGCGCTCTGCCGATTCCCAGCACGCGCGACGGCCTGCGGACGTTTCGTGCAGTGATTGATCAGAAAATTGCGGAGGGCTCGGCTGTTGTTATTTACCCCGAGGCGCACATCTGGCCGTATGCCACCCTCATTCGGCCGTTTTCCAATGTTTCGTTTCGCTATCCGGCAGAGTCCGGCGCTCCGGTTTATTGCTTTGTAAACACCTATCGCCGCTCAAAGTGGCATCAACCGCGCATTGTCACCTATATTGACGGACCGTTTTATTCCGATGAAGCCACAAAAAAGGCGCGGCAGAACGACCTGCACCGAAAGGTTCTGGAGGCCATGAACCGCCGCGCAAACGTGCCGGAAAATCACGCTTTTGTTCACTACGAACCGACGCCGGGCGACCGCGGCGACGTTCGGCGCAACCTCAACGGCGAAGAAATGTAATTTTAATGCTTCCCATCAAAATTACAGCGCCGAAGTTTTTATATCAAAAAAATCGTGCCGGGCGTGCAGCGCCGAAATTACAGCGATGAAACGGCCGTTTTCAGCACCGTAATACTGAAATTTCCGTGCCGAAAATGCAGTATCGGGATCACGATAATAAATCAACACAAATTTTTACGAAAGGAGTTTTTCACCGTTGCTTTCGCTTTTATACTGCGGCAACCGCGCCATTTTTAAGGGCGTTTTGCTGTCCTCGCTCTCGGTTGCCATGCACACCGACGAGCCTTTATCGGTTCATATTATGACGATGGACTTAACCGAAGAAAATCCGAACTTTGAAGCGATCGATGCACGTCTTGCCGAATATTTGGAAGGCGTTTTAAAAAGGTACAACGAAAAAAGCGAGGTCGTTCTGCACGATATGCGAACGCTTTATCTTGAAAAGCTCCAATTCGGCCCGAACGCGCAAAGCAAGTACACGCCCTACACCCTTTTACGGCTGTTGAGCGACCTTGTCCCTCTGCCCGATCGCATTTTATATCTGGACACCGACACTTTAGCGAGAGCCGACCTGAAAGATCTTTTTTCCGTAGATCTTACAAAGCAGTGCTACGCCGGCGTGATCGACTATTTGGGCCGCGTATTTATTGCACGGGATTACATTAACGCCGGTGTCCTGCTTTTGAATTTAAAACACATTAAAGAAACCGGATTTTTTGAAAAATGCCGTAAAACGCTGAATGCCAAAAAATACGCGTTTCCCGACCAGGACGCGCTGTATCACGCCAAAGGCCGCCACAAGGTTTTGCCGCGGCGGTACAACGAACAGCGGAAAATGTATAAAGACACCGCAATCCGGCACTTTTCAAAATCCATTCGCTGGCTGCCCTTTTATCACACGGTGAATGTAAAGCCGTGGGATATTGAGGGACTTCACAAGCGCTACAAAACCTTTGAATTTGACGACGTTCTGTCAGTTTATGAGGAGTGCATAACTGAGCTGACCTCCCTATTGACAGACGAAAAAGGAGGTGTATCCGATTGACAAGAAAAGAAGTGCTTTCGGCCATAGAAGAAGCCGAGCGCGAGGGCGCATTTGACCGCCACGTTGACCCGATTCCCGAGGAGATCGTGATACCCGTTACCGAAAGCTATCATTATCCAAACAATCGGACGCTTTTGGAGCGCATAAAATTCCGCTTGCAAAAAATCTTTGTGGTTTGGCCGTTTATTTATTATCAAAACCGATTTGTGATGAAAACACGCGTGATCGGCCGCGAAAACTTAAAAGGTCTTCACGGCGCGGTGCTGACCTGCAATCACGTTGCAAAGTTCGACTGCCTGTGCGTAAAATACGCCGCAAGAGGTCACCGCACCTTCACCGTGGCCGCGCCTTTCAATAATATGCGCGGTTTTTTGGGCGAAATGATGCGCGCCGGCGATATGCTGCCGATGTCCAAAACCCTACGCGGCAATTATAAATTCAACCGTGCGGTGGAATACGCGCTGAAAGAAAAGGACGATTTTTTGCTGGTTTATCCCGAGGCCTCTATGTGGTGGCACTACAAAAAGCCGCGGCCTTATAAATCCGGCGCATTTCACATTGCCGAGAAATACCATAAGCCGGTTGTGCCGATGTTTATTACCTACCGTGACTCCGGAAAAACCGATCAAGAGGGCATTCCCGAATATTATTTCACCCTGCACATTATGCCGCCGATATTTTCGGATCCGAAAAAAAGCCGCACAGAAAACATTGAAGCCATGCAAACGTACGCACATGAAAGCTGTAAGGCGGTTTATGAAAAGGCCTACGGCGTGCCTTTGGATATTTAACTATGAAAAACCCGAAAACTGCTTTAAAATTTGACGCAGGTTACATTTGAACGCAGGTTCTCACTCAGACAAAGCTTTTCGTTTGGCCGCAAGTTTTCGTTTGAATGCAGTTTTGTTTGGCCGCAACTTATAAAGGGAGGTTTTAAAAAAATGAATAAAATTTCCGTGATCATTCCGGTTTATAACGCCGAAAAGACCCTGCGGCGCTGCCTTGACAGCGTGTTTTCGCAGACGTATAAAAATATTGAGGTATTGTGTATTGACGATGGCTCCGGCGACCGTTCGCTTGAAATTTTGAAGGAATACGCCGCGCACGAGAGCCGCCTGACGGTGATAAAAAAAGCGCACGGCGGCGTTTCAGCCGCAAGAAACGCCGGACTTTTAAAAATGCACGGTGATTTTGTGCAATTCACCGATGCCGACGACTACATGGAACCGGATATGCTGGAAAGTCTTTTAAAAATGCTGCTGGAGGCCGACGCGGATATTGCTGTTTGCAATTATACGCATCCGAGCCTTGAAAACACGCTTGGCAATCGCATTTTGGATTTCAGCAATCCGCAAACTTACTATGAATACTATCAAAACACCTTTGCCTGCCACATTCCGTGGAACAAGCTGTACCGCCGCGATATTCTGGTTCGTATGTTCGATGAGGAGCTTGCCTTTTGCGAAGACGGTTTGTTTTCTTTGGAAAACATGGCAAGAGCAAGGCGGCTTATTTCCACCGATCGGGTGCTTTATCACTACTGTGTTCTGCCGCCCGACACCGACCCTGAGGAGCTTTCCTGCATTAACAAAATTGCCAACGCGCCGAATTTTTGGGAAACCGGCGAAACCTATTGGTATTTACTGCGCGGCATGAAAGAAAAGTTTGACCGTGCGGTGGATCGCGGCTTTACGGGCAGCGGCGTGGAGGAAGAACTGAAGGCCGAACGGATTTTTGACTTTTTACTGTGGGAAATTTTGATTCTCGGTACCATCGGCGTGGACGAAAACGGACTGAAGCTGGAGGTCTATCACATTTTAAGCGAACCGGATTTTATGAAAAGCTTACTCATAAAAGAGCGGTACGGGCTTCAAAGAAAACCGTTTTTCGGTGCGAAGCTGAAGGCGGAAGCGGACGAGTTTACCGAAGAATGCCTTTGCGCTTTGAAAAACGACGCGCGCGTTGAGGGCAGCCGCTACAAAAAGCTTTTGGCGCTGTTCAGCGAACGGTTTTTAGAGCCGAACGGCCGACCGCTGGACCCGAAAGACTACGCCGTGCGCGCTTATTTGCGCCTGCACCCTGAGCTTTTTAAGAATGAGTCCGAGATGTACGGCGCCGCCCGCATGGAGAGCCTTGCGGCGGTTTAATTGTTTTGTTTTTTATTACAAGACGAGGGTGTTTCGGTCTTAAAACCCAAAAGTGCCGTGAACCCGGCAGCCCCCTCGCACAAACCCCCGAAGAAGAATGTTGCCTGCAGTCACGGCAACGTTCTTCTTCGGGGGTTTTGGTTGCCCTGCGCGCTTTTGCGCGCAGGGCAAAGCGCCGCCGAAATTTTCGGCGGCGCGCGAGGGGGCTGCCGGGTTCACGGCACTTTTTGGGTTT
>CADAVL010000134.1 GCA_902791335.1 Oscillospiraceae bacterium | reverse complement strand
AACGTCCAGCTGATCATGGAAGCTTTAGGCGGCGGCGGTCACTCAAATATGGCGGCCTGTCAGCTGAAAACCAGTGATTTTGACGCGGCAAAGCAAACGCTTTTGCAGGCGATCAAGGAATATAACGAAAACTACAGTGAACGGAGTGTTTTAGAATGAAAGTAGTATTAACAGCCGACGTAAAAGGTAAGGGCAAGGCGGGAGAGCTTGTCAATGTTTCCGACGGCTACGCAAGAAACTTTTTGTTTCCGAAAAACCTTGCGGTAGAGGCAAATAATGCCGCAATGAACGAATTAAAAGGCCGCGAAGAAGCACGCGCCCACCACCTGGCGGAGGAAAAGGCGGCGGCAAAGGCACTGGCCGAAAAGCTTGCAAAAACCACTGTGGTGATTCATGCAAAGGCCGGCACCAGCGGCAAGCTGTTCGGCGCGGTTACTTCAAAGGAAATCAGCTTAGAGCTTAAAAACACCCACGGTCTCGAAGTAGACCGCAGAAAGCTCAACATGAAAGATTTTAAAGCTTACGGCGATTACACGGTTGACGTAAAGCTTTATACCGGTATTTCCGCTAAGTTAAACGTCAGAATTGAGGAATAACTCATGGCAGACAACAATTATATGGATTTCGACGGTGAAAACCTGCCGTTTTCCTTTGAGGCCGAGCAATCGGTGTTGGGCGCCATTTTAATTGACCCCAAAAGCATCTTGCAGGTTGCCGACACCTTAAAGCCGTTCCATTTTTACATTCCGCAGCACAAAGCCATTTACGAAGCGCTCAGCAATATGTTTGAGCTGAACCGCACCATTGACTTTGTAACGCTTTTGGAATGGCTGAAAAACAACGGCGTTTATGACGACGCCGGCGGCAAGGCTTATTTAACACAGCTGGCGCAAAGCGTGCCGTCTTCTAAAAATATTGTTACTTATTCCGGCATTATCCGCGAAAAATACACCGTTCGCGCCCTGATTTTGGCCTCGCGGGACATTATTTCCGACGCCACAGAGGGCAAAACCGAACCGGGACTTTTGCTGGATCATGCCGAGCGGCGAATTTTTGATATTCGTCAGGATAAGGATATTTCGGGATTGCGGCACATTGCCGACATTATGGAAAACGAAACCTTCGTGCGGCTTACCAATCTTTGCAACGAGGAAACGCGCAAGGATTATGTGGGCATTCCGTGCGGTATTTCCGCCGTGGATAAATACACGACCGGCTTAAATAAATCCGACCTTATCATCATCGGCGCACGCCCCGGTATGGGTAAAACTTCGTTTTGTCTGAATATTGCGCGCAATGTTGCGGTCAACCAGGGCAAAACCGTATGCTTTTTCTCTTTGGAAATGACGCGCGACCAGTTAGCACAGCGTATGCTTTCCAACGAAGCCTGCATTAAAAGCGAAAAGCTTAGAACCGGCGAGCTGACGCAGGAGGACTGGGTAAATCTCGGTATTGCAAGCGAACGCTTGAGCAAAGCGCCGATTTATTTTGACGAAACCTCCGGTATTACCGTGCCGGAGATCAAAGCAAAAGTGCGGCGAATGAACGGCAACTGCGACGTTGTGATGATCGACTATCTCGGTCTTTTGCGCTCCTCCGGTACAAAGGAGAACCGTGTGCAGGAGGTTTCGGATATTACAAGAAACTTAAAGATCATGGCAAAAGAGCTAAATATCCCGGTGATCTGCTGCGCGCAGCTGAACCGTGGTACCGAGGGCAAGGGAAGCAGTCACATTCCGGCGCTTTCCGACCTGCGTGAATCCGGTTCTATTGAGCAGGACGCCGATATCGTTATGTTCCTGCACCGCGAAAGCTATTATCAGAACGAGAGCGCCGAGCCGACCGACCAAAATAAGGCGCAGTGCATTATTGCAAAAAATCGTCATGGTGAAACCGCCACGGTGGATCTGCATTGGGATGGCCAGTTTACAAGATTTTCTTCGCAGGATGTGTTCCATTCATGATCTCTAAAATGTTAGAGGCCATAAAAAGGTATAATATGCTGTCCGTGGGCGACGATATACTCGTGGCCGTTTCCGGCGGCGCGGATTCCGTGGCGCTGTTTTTGGCGCTTTCGGAGATCGCGGATCAGTATGCACTGACACTTAAAGGCGTGCATATAAATCATCACTTGCGCGGTGAAGAATCCAATCGTGACGAGAAATTTGTCAGAGCGCTTTTTGAAAAGCACCATGTTCCGTTGGTCGTTTCGCATATCGACGCAAAGGCCGGCGCAAAAAATGCAAAAATGAGCGTGGAGCTTTATGCAAGGCAGGAGCGTTACCGTATTTTTAAAGAGAACGCCGTCGGCAGGATCGCAACGGCGCATACGCTGTCCGATCATGCGGAAACCGTGCTTTTGAATTTGGTACGCGGCACGGGCATTTCCGGCCTTTGCGGCATTCCGCCGGTGCGCGACAATATTATCCGTCCGCTCATTTTCTGCTCCAGAGAGGATATTTTAAAATATTTAAGTGAAAAAGGGCAGCAATTTTTGACCGACAGCACCAATCTATCCGACGATTATCGTCGGAATCGCATTCGTCACCATGTGTTGCCGCCGCTTTTGGAAGTTTCGCCGGCCGTGCTTGAAACCACGCTTCGCATGAGTGAAAATCTTTCGGAAGACCGCGATTTTTTAGAGTCGCTGGCACGCGAAAAATATAAGCTTTATAAAACCGACCGCGGCGTTTTAAAAGGTTTAAAGGAAGAACCGGCCGCCGTTCGCAAACGGGTATTAAAGCAAAGGTACAGCGATTTTTTAAAAGACCGGCCAAACCTTTCATCGGATTGTCTTGACAATTTGCATTTATGTGCAATGGACGCGGTTTTAATGGGGCAAACGGTGCGTACTTCGTTGCCAAACGACTGCACCTTTGAGCGCACGGCCGAGGAATTCATCTTTGACGACGAAACCCGTGGCTGCGATTCGGCGCCGAACTTTTCAAAAGAGAGCGCCGATTATTATTTTGATAGGTATTTCCGGAAAATTTCAAAAAAAGAAACAAATATTTTTTTGAGTGTTCACAGTTTGTTATTTAATTTTTTAATAGACTGTGATAAAATAGTAGGCGACATTACATTCAGAGGACGTTTGAACGGTGACAAATACCGTCCGGTCGGCCGCGGCGTTACCAAATCGCTGAGAAAGCTTTTGGGCGACGCAAAGCTTAGCACAAGAGAAAAAAATCGTTTATTTGTAATCACGGACGATTGCGGAATTATTTTCACAAATCTTTTCGGTGCGGACGAGCGCGTGCGTGTAACCGAACGTAGTCACAATATTGCGGTTTATAAATGGGAGGAAAATTCATGAGCATGTTAAATGACATTGACCACGTTTTGGTCAGTGAGGAATCAATTAAAGAGATCAATAAAAAACTCGGCGAGCAAATTACAAAGGACTATGCCGGAAAAAAGCTGCTGCTTGTCAGCATTTTAAAGGGCGCGGTCGTGTTTTTGGCCGATCTTATGCGTGAAATCAAAATTCACTGTAACATTGATTTCATGGTGGTTTCATCCTACGGTGCCGGCACCAAGACCTCCGGCGTTGTAAAAATTATTAAGGACCTGGACCTGAACCTTGAAGGTTATGATGTGCTGATCGTTGAAGATATCCTGGATTCCGGCCTGACGCTTTCCTATATCGTGGACATCTTAAAGGGCAGAAATCCCAACAGCGTTCGTATTTGCACATTTTTAGATAAACCGGAGCGGCGGATCTCCGATATTAAGGCGGATTATTGCGGCGCGGTTGTTCCGGATGAATTTGTGGTGGGTTACGGTCTCGATTATGACGAAAAATACCGTAATCTTCCGTTTGTCGGCGTGTTAAAGCCGGAAGTATACAACTGATTTTTTGCTAAGGAGATACTATTTTGAAAGACAATTTGAGAAAGCTGCTTCTTTGCATCGGTATACCGCTGATCTTGATTTTATCGGTTGCCGCCGTAAAATTCAGCAGACAAAGCGACGTTAAGAAACAATATTATGAGGTTGTGGCGCTGTTTGAGGACAACCAGGTTTCGGAATATAAGCTGAACCTATACAGCCGCGAGCTTGTATATAAGCTGCGCGCCGACGATACCAAGACGTACCGTTATTCGGTTCCCGATGTATCGTTGTTTATCAGCGATATTCACGACAGTGTTTCCAAAAACAATATTGAAAATAAAAACGACAGCACAAAAACGATAAAGTACGATTACGTCAGCGGCAGTCAGATGTCGTGGCTGATGAATTTGGTACCGTCGGCTTTAATGCTGGTGGGACTTGTGCTGGTGTGGATCTTCTTAATGCGCCGCATGAACACCATGGGCGGCGGCGACAAGATCATGGGCTTTGGCAAAGCGCGCATTAAAAAGCCGAATGAGGACGGCCGCAAAACAACCTTTGCCGACGTCGCAGGCGCCGACGAGGAAAAGGAAGAGCTTTCCGAAATTGTGGATTTCCTTAAAAATCCCAAGCGCTTTAACGAACTGGGCGCGCGCATTCCAAAAGGCGTTTTAATGGTTGGCCCGCCCGGAACAGGTAAGACCCTGCTTGCCCGTGCGGTTGCCGGTGAAGCCGGTGTGCCGTTTTTCTCCATTTCCGGTTCGGATTTTGTGGAAATGTATGTCGGCGTAGGTGCCTCCCGTGTAAGAGATTTATTTGAACAGGCCAAGAAAAACGCACCGGCCATTATCTTTATTGACGAGATCGACGCGGTCGGCCGTCAGCGTGGTGCAGGTCTCGGCGGCGGACACGACGAGCGCGAGCAGACCTTGAACCAGCTGCTTGTTGAAATGGACGGCTTTGGTGCAAATCAGGGCGTTATTGTCATTGCCGCTACCAACCGACCGGATATTCTTGATAAAGCGCTTTTGCGCCCCGGTCGTTTTGACCGCCGCGTCACCGTAAATTATCCCGATGTAAAAGGCCGCGAGGAGATTTTGAAAGTTCACTCCAGAGGCAAGCCGTTGGCGGCTGACGTGAGCCTTAAAACCATTGCACATTCTACCGCCGGATTTACCGGTGCGGACCTTGAAAACCTTTTAAACGAGGCGGCGTTGCTTGCCGCACGCAATCATAAAAAGGCGATCACGCAGGAAAATGTTGAAGAAGCAACCATTAAGGTGGTGATGGGCGCGGAGAAAAAATCCCACATTATTTCCGATCGCGATAAGAAGATTACCGCTTACCACGAAGCCGGTCACGCTATTGTTTCGTATTTCCTGCCCACGCAGGATCCTGTGCATCAGATCTCGATTATTCCGCGCGGCATGGCGGCTGGCTACACCATGTATGTACCTACCGACGATAAGCTGCACATGACCAAGACCCAGATGATTGAAAATATCTGTT
>CADAVL010000133.1 GCA_902791335.1 Oscillospiraceae bacterium | reverse complement strand
AAGTGGCAGCTGAATCATTGCCATTTCATAATCTTGTTCCGCGAAAAGCATCCTCTGTTTATAAAGGAAATGAAGGTTTATGAAACTTTCACCAGCAATTACATAGGCTCCTTCTACCGAAACAGTAACCACTTCGTCAGCCTGCGGCTTTGCGCTGAGTTTCCGCTCGCCCATTCTGATAATTCTGCCGTTCATGACTACTTCATAACGAAGTTTTAGATAAGTCAGAGACCTGAATAAATTATCATTACTTATTCTGATCGTCCCGGGCGGAGCATCCTTGACAAGTTCTGCCCTGACAGGAGCGATTACCTGTTTAAGATGAAGGAGTCCGGATGAAGGAACGTGATCCGGCTTTAAAAGGCCGTTAAAATGCTGCATTAAGGTGGATTTTCCGGAGCCTGTGTGGCCGATAATGCCGATGATTTCTCCCGGTTCGACCGAAAAAGTCACATCTTCAATCGCGCTGGTCTCAAAAGGTGTACCCTGCCCGTACAGATGCGTCAGCCGTTGTACTTCAAGTAGTGCCAATTATTTATCCTCCAAAAGCTTCTCTGTCAACGCTTCGGCGCAGTCCTCTACCGTCAATATACTGTCGCCGAGCGAAAGTCCGCTCTTTTTTAATTCGTGTGCAAACTGCGCGGCCTGCGGAACGTCCAGTCCGGATTTTTTTAAGGCTTCCACCTCGCTGAATACCTTTTTGGGGACATCGTCCAGTAATATTTTTCCGTTATCCATCACGATCACGCGGTCCGCCTTCGTGACCTCGTCCATATAATGAGTAATGAGAATCACAGTGATTCCTTTTTCGCGGTTGAGCATTTTAAGCGTTTTAAGCACCTCGCGCCGACCGGACGGATCCAGCATGGCAGTGGGTTCGTCCAGTACGATGCACTGCGGCTCCATTGCAAGAATACCGGCAATGGCAACGCGCTGCTTTTGTCCGCCGGAAAGCAGGTGCGGTGCACGCTTGCGAAAGTCGTACATACCTACAGCTTTCAAGGCGTTGTCCACACGCTCACGAATGACTTGCGGTTCTAAGCCGAGGTTTTCCGGCCCAAACGCCACATCATCCTCCACAACCGTGGCAATCAACTGGTTATCGGGGTTTTGAAAGACCAAACCTACACGGCGGCGGATTTCCTGTTCATTTTCAGGTATCGCAGTAGGAAGACCGTCCACGATCACTTCGCCGGAATTTGGCAGTCTTAAAGCGTTGATCAGCCGCGCCACGGTGGACTTACCCGAACCGTTGTGGCCGAGAATGCAAAGAAAATCCCCGCTTTTGACCGTTAAATTGAAATTTTCCAGTACCTGAATGCCCTTGTCATTCTCCTCGTACTCAAAAGATACATTTTTAAACTCTACAATTGGTTTCATTCTACATGAGGCGCTTTCCAGACAGTTGTACTGCCGCAGGGAAGCACCAGCTCCTTGTACGTAATTTTAAGACCGATCTCATCGGTAAATACCGTGCCGCCGCGACCTTTTGAGAAAAGCTCACGGGTCATATAATTCATAATAGTGGGCGACATCCCGGTGGTGTAGCAGTTGATCAGCAAAAGCTTTGCCTCAGGACTTAAAATTTCCGAGGTCAGCGTTAAAAGCTCCGAAAGACCGTTTTCAAATTTCCAAACTTCGCCGCCGGGCCCTCTGCCGTAAGACGGCGGATCCATAATAATAATGTCATAGTTGTTTTGCCGACGAATTTCCCGACGAATGAATTTTAAACAGTCGTCTACAAGCCAGCGCACCGGAAGATCCTGAAGGCCGGAAGCGGCGGCGTTTTCTTTTGCCCACTGCACCATGCCTTTGGAGGCGTCCACGTGTGTGACCGCGGCACCGGCCGCCAAAGCCGCCACGGTAGCGCCGCCGGTATAAGCAAACAGGTTCAGCACTTTGAGCGGTCGGTCTGATTTTTTTATAACATCGGAAAGCAAGGTCCAGTTGACCGCCTGCTCCGGAAAAAGGCCGGTGTGCTTAAATCCCATCGGCTTTAGCCGAAAGCAAAGATCGCCGTATTGAATGCTCCAGACATCGGGTACCTTTTTGAGCATCTCCCACCGACCGCCGCCGGAATTGGAGCGGTGGTACACCGCGTGGGCGCTGTTCCAAAGGCGGTTCTCCTTGTCGCCTTCCCAAATCACCTGCGGATCGGGTCGCCGCAAAATAATATCGCCCCAACGCTCCAGTCGTTCGCCGCCGGCCGCGTCAATCAGCTCGTAATCCGTAAAATCCGTAACATATCGCATAAAATGTGATCCTTTCCATAGGCTGACAAGCGAAAAATCGGCCAAAATTACAATGCCTTCGGCATAATTTCACTTTTCATTTTTATAAAGCAGAAAACCCGAAATGGCACGAACATAATAGTAAAAGAAATGCTGCTTATTTTAAAAACCTTTAAAACATCGCCTGCTGGCCGTCGTAAGGAATTCCCAAATGATCATAGGCCGATTTTGTAACACAGCGACCGCGGCTTGTCCTTGTTAAAAAACCGATCTGCATAAGATACGGCTCATAGACGTCCTCAATGGTCACCGCTTCTTCGCCGAGTGCCGCCGCTAAGGTGTCCAGCCCTACAGGGCCGCCATCATATTTTTCAATGACTGCGCGCAAAAGGTTGCGGTCAAAATCGTCAAGGCCCAGTTCGTCAATTTCAAAACGCTCCAAAGCCAGCGCGGCAATATCAGCAGTGATAATTCCCTGCCCCATGACCTGCGCCACATCGCGCACCCGTTTTAAAAGACGGTTGGCAATACGCGGCGTTCCTCTGGAACGGGAGGCAATTTCAAGCGCGCCATCGCGGTCAATCTCAATACCCAAAATACCTGCGGAACGGCTCACGATCTCAGCGAGTTCCTCCGGCGAATAAAGCTCCAACCTCAGCAGCACGCCGAAACGATCGCGCAAAGGTGCGGAAAGCTGACCGGAGCGCGTAGTAGCGCCCACCAAAGTGAAGTGATTCAGATCCAGACGAATGGATCTTGCGGAGGGGCCTTGGCCGAAAATAATATCCAGTACAAAATCCTCCATTGCCGGATACAGTACTTCCTCCACACTGCGTGAAAGGCGGTGGATTTCGTCAATGAACAAAACGTCGCCGTCGTTCAGGTTTGTAAGCAATGCCGCAAGATCCTTCGGTTTTTCAATGGCAGGGCCGCTGGTTACGCGGAAGTTGACCCCCATTTCATTGGCAATAATGCCGGCGAGGGTTGTTTTGCCGAGGCCGGGCGGGCCATAAAGCAAAACGTGATCCAGTGGTTCTTTGCGGCCGACAGCGGCTTTAATATAAATATCGAGGTTGCCTTTGGCCTTTTCCTGCCCTATATATTCCGTCAGTGTTTTGGGGCGCAAGGAAAATTCGACATCTGCGTCCTCCTTGCCGGAATAATCCGGAGAAATAATGCGATTTTCAAAATCCATATTATCGTCAATCATTTTTTACTCGTAGCCCCTTTAATTTGTAACAGCCTTTAACGCCGCCTTAACAATATCCTCCACCGACATCTGTGGATCAATATTTGCCACGGTTTTGGAAGCTTCGGCCTCCGTGAATCCAATAGACATCAACGCTTCAATCGCTTCTTCGGCGTTGCCCTGAGGTTTTATTCCCACAAATCCGAGATCCTGTGAAGAGATCGCGGCCACATCATGGGAAACTTTATCTTTCAGTTCCAAAACAATGCGCTGTGCGGTTTTTGCGCCGATGCCGTTTGCCTTGGAAAGAGATTTTGCGTCCCCTGAAGAAATAAACAGGGCGATCTGGTCGGGCGTAAAGTCGGATAAGATGGAAATACCGGTTTTCGGGCCGATACCGCTCACAGAAATGATCATTTTGAAAAAGTCAAGCTCCTGCGTATCGTAAAAGCCGTACAGCTCCATTGCGTCTTCACGAACGACCATGTAGGTGTATAAAAACACCTCTTCCCCCACCTTTGGCAGTTGGGCTAAGGTAACGTGGGTGGCCGTACAGCGGTAGCCAACGCCGCCGCATTCAACGACCGCCGTTTTCGCGTCGGTATAAATAAGCTTTCCCCTTAAAGAATAAATCATAAAAGCTCTCCTAAAAAAATTACTTTATTTTATATCCCGAACCTTGCCGAGCAAGGAATCGGAAACGTGTGCGTGACAAATTGCCATGGCGAGCGCGTCGGCTGTATCGTCCGGCTTTGGGGCTTTGCCGAGATTTAAAAGCACGCGCGTCATCTCGATCATCTGCCGCTTTTCGGCGCGGCCGTAGCCGGTGACCGCCTGCTTTACCTGCAAGGGCGTATACTCGAAAATAGGAACACCGTTTTGCTTAGCGGCCAGTAAAATAACGCCTCTTGCCTGCGCCACATCGATGGCCGTGGTGGTATTGGTATTAAAATATAATTTTTCAATTGACAAGGCTTCCGGCTTGAACCTTTGAAGTAACTCTGAAACGTCACGGTAGATCACCTGCAGCCGTGAAGAAAATTCCATGCCGGCAGGTGTGGTGACCGCACCGTAAGAAAGCGGTTCAAAGCGGTTGTTTTGATAATTGATCACACCGTAGCCGACAATGGCATAGCCGGGATCAATACCTAAAATGATCATGATAGACTGCCCCTATTTTCTATTTTTTCAATTATAGCATAAATCGGCCGTAATAACAACCGAATTTCGCTAAAAAATGTATATAAAATTACAGGACTTGTACCGACTTTCGACCGGCACGTGCAGCGTATCGCAGTAGGGTTCGATTATCGCAAAATAAGTAAAGAACAAAAGACAACGCGTGAGAATAACAAAAAAAGCAACCCTCTAAAAAAAGAAGATTGCTTTTCTTTTTTGGTGATCCATCGGAGATTCGAACTCCGGACACCTTGATTAAAAGTCAAGTGCTCTGCCAACTGAGCTAATGGGTCATGTTGGCTGGGGTAGCAGGGCTCGAACCTGCGCATGACGGAGTCAAAGTCCGCTGTGTTACCGCTTCACCATACCCCATCGTGCCACTTCTTAATTATATGGTGAGCCCACAGGGATTCGAACCCCGGACACACGGCTTAGAAGGCCGTTGCTCTATCCAACTGAGCTATGGACCCACGATGCCCAACACGTATTGAAAAAAAGTGGAGCGGATGATGAGAATCGAACTCACGCTATCAGCTTGGAAGGCTGAAGTTCTACCATTGAACTACATCCGCATAAGTGGAGCGGAAGACGAGATTCGAACTCGCGACCCTCGCCTTGGCAAGGCGATGCTCTACCCCTGAGCCACTTCCGCTTATCATATTGGTCGAGGGAGATGGATTCGAACCATCGAAAGCTCAGCTAACGGATTTACAGTCCGCCCCCTTTGGCCACTCGGGAACCCCTCGACAAAAAGTGTGGAGCTGATGGAGGGAATCGAACCCCCAACCTGCTGATTACAAATCAGCTGCTCTACCGTTGAGCCACGCCAGCATATTGGCGACCAAGACGAGGCTCGAACTCGTGA
>CADAVL010000132.1 GCA_902791335.1 Oscillospiraceae bacterium | reverse complement strand
TAATACACCTCGTATCCGGAAACACCGCTGTTTTTTTTGGTTGAAAGCTTTATTTTACCGCCGGTTGACTTTGCTGTAAGCTTCGGCTTTTTAAAGACCGGCTTTACACGGCGCGCGGCGGAATAATCGCTGTAATAATTTTTGCCGCTGACACTGCGATAAGCGCGCATTCTGAAATAATAGGTTTTGCCGACCGTCAGACCCTTTACCGTGGCGGAAAGATTTTTGGTGGTTTTCACGGTCTTCCATTTTCCGCCGGCCGCGCGCTGTTCAATTTTATAGCCGGTTGAACCGCTGACATTGCCCCAGGTGAATCGGGCGCTGCTGCAGCTCACAGTGATTTCAGAATCCAGTGAGGGTTTTGAAAGCTTTGAAATAACAGCCTTTTGAGAGCAATAATCACCATAGTAATATTGCTTGCCGATCTTCTCATAAGCGCAAATTTTATAGTAATAAGTAATAGCCGGACAAAGTGTGCTGTCGCGATAAAAAGCTTTTGAAACAAAAGCAAGCCTTTTCCAGCCGGAGGTTCCGCTTCTGCGGTAAACACAATATCCGGACACCGCCGTCTTTGGTTTTTCCCACGAAAGCTCCGCTGTTTTGTAATTCTTCGCCTTTGCAGAAAGCGTCTTCGGCTTGCCAACCGAGGTGTCAAGCGCGAACGGTGTACAATAAGCGGAGGAATAGGTTGTACCGCCGATTGAAACCAACGATCTTGCGCGGAAGCTGTAACTGCTGTTGTAGCAAAGCTTCAGCGATGCATTAAAAGCCGTTCCGACATACGCATTCTCCCAGCTTCCGCCGTTTTGCCGCATTTGTAGCTGTAGATTCATTCCTTTTGAAAGGCCTTTTACAAAGATATTGTACCAGCCGTCGTGACTGTGAACTGCATAAATTTCTTCCGGCACGGAAATACTGAACAGCTCCAGGCGATCGGACAAAAACTGCCGTCTGGAATTCCGCATGATGTCGGTTCCCTCGTTCATGTGCGCCACAACAACGTACTCATTCACACTACCGCCGACCGTGGGATCGGCATACTCGGTACGCTCGGTGGTGTATAAGACCCGATCCTGACCGTTTTCGACGCCGTGGACTTCATAATAAGCCGCATTATCAACCGGTTGCCAGCTGATCGTAACCCGATTTTCACTGACCGAAAGCTGAAGCCCGAAAAGCGGACTTTCGGCGCTTGCGGAAAATGAAAGTAAAACCGCAGCCGTCAGCAGCGTTATTAATATCGCCATGCATCTTTTCATGGTAACTCCTCCTTAAAAACCGCCCATTCTTTTTTTAGGGCACTTCTTCTCGTCCGGCGTGTTTTTCTGCAATTTAAAAAAGCGCGTCAGCAAAATTTATTTCAGCTTTTATTGCTCGCCGTTTCGGCATTCTTCCGCTTTGCAATCTAAAACTTTCTTCAGCACACCGGACACCATTTTTGGGTCGGTGTTCTTTCCAAAACGGCGCATTAAACTGCCCACAAAAAAGCCAAACACTTTTTTTGAGCCTTCCTGGTACTGTTTCAGCGCCTGCGGTTCCTTTTGAATCAATTCCTTAGCCGCGGCTAAAATTGTTTGTTCATCGCACCCATTTTGTGAATTCCTGACAAACTGCGCTGCATCGCCGCCGTCGGTCATCAGTGTCAAAAGATGCTCCTTGGCCGCGGCTCTTAAAATAAGACCGTCATCGGTCAATTTTAAAAGCTTTGCCAGCGTTTCGGCGCGACAACGCTGGTTTTTTACCGTAAGCCCTGTTTCTCTGAGTCTTCTTCTGAATTCCGAGAGAATGAAAACCGCGGCTTTGCGGCAGTTTGGATATTCCTTTATTACTGCATGAAAATAATCGGCCAACGCTTTATCATGCAAAAAGATCTCCGCTTCGTCGGCACTCAGTCCCATCACCTTATATTTTTCGCGCAGTTCTTTTGGCATTTTTGGCATTTGTGCGCTGATTTTTGAAAGTGTTTTTTGAGAGATAACAAGCTCCGGCAGATCGGGCTCCGGAAAATAACGATAGCTATCGCCGTTTTCTTTCATTCTCATCGGCGAGGTGATACCGCTTTGCTCGTCAAAATGCATTGTCTGCTGCAGGATCGGTTGTCCGCGCTCTAAAAGCGCTATCTGCCGCCCTGCCTCGTATTCCACCGCGCGCCGGACGCTTTGAAAAGAATTGAGATTTTTAATCTCGGTCCTTGTGCCGAGCGCTTGACTGTTTTCGGGCATTACCGAAACATTCACGTCCACGCGCAAGGCGCCCTCGGCCATTTTGCAGGTGCAAACGCCGGCCGTTTTTAAAAGCAGTGCAATTTCACGTGCCAATGCGGCGGCCTCCTTGCCGGAAGAAAGCTCCGGTTCGGTTACAATTTCAATCAGCGGCACGCCGGCGCGGTTGTAATCCACCTTGGTAACGCCGTTTTCGTGGATCAGCTTGCCGGCATCTTCTTCTATATGAATTCTTGTGATATTTACTGTTTTGTGAAATTCCGGTATTTCCACCGCGCCGCCGGTGCCGATCGGCTCATAAAACTGGGTGATCTGATACCCTTTCGGAAGATCAGGGTAAAAATAATTTTTACGGTCGAACCGGCTTTTTAAATGAATTTGGCACCCAAGCGCAAGACCGGCTTTGATTGAACACAAAACCGTCTGACGGTTTAAGATAGGCAGTGTCCCGGGATACCCTAAGCAAATCGGGCAGACTGCCGTATTCGGCTTTTGGCCGAACCTTGGCGCGCAGGCGCAGAATATCTTGGTTTTTGTGGTAAGCTCCGCGTGGATCTCCAATCCCACCACCGTTTGATAATTCACCTCATCACGCCCTCCTTTTTCAAAGCATCATAAAGCTGCCCGGCAATCGAAAGCAGAGTGTAATCATCGTACCGTCGGCCGCAGATACTCAAGCCCACCGGCAGGCCGTTTTTGTCGGTGCCCACCGGCAGAGAAACGGCAGGAATGCCGCAAAGCGAAGCCACAGCGCAGAATTTATCGTCGGAATACGAGCCGACAAATTTCCGCGGTTTTGTAAGATCCGGTACACGGTGCGGCGCAGTGGGCAGCAAAAGAAGATCATAACGGTTCAAAAGCTCATCTATTTTCAATGTAAGCGCGGCTCTCACGTTTCGCGCTTTCAGATAATAACCCTTGTAATAGCCGGCCGACAAGCAGTAGTTGCCCAGTAAGATCCGCCGCTTGACCTCCTTGCCAAAGCCCACTGTGCGAGTTTTTATAAGGTTGTCGTAAAAATCGGGATCCTGTGCCGATAGGCCGTAGCGAAATCCCTGATATCTTGAAAGATTTGCCGCCGCCTCGGCCGAAGAAAGAATATAATAAGCCGCCACGATCCATTGCGACAGCGGCAGAGAGAGCTCCTCTGTATTTTTAAAAATATCCGCCGCGTGCCGAACACACTCGTAGACGTCACTGTCAGTTTCCGGCCGCAATTCTTCCAAAAACGAGCCCACGCGGCAATCCTTTAAGTGGAGCTTTCTGTCGGGCTTTGGAGTTTGATTGTTGGTACTGTCCAGCGGATCAACGCCTGCAATCACTTTAAAAATCCGTGCACAGTCGCGCGGTGTAACGCCCAGCGTGCCAATGGTATCCATACCGGAGGAAAAAGCAACCAGCCCGTGCCGCGACACGGTGCCGTAGCTTGGACGAAAGCCGCAAACGCCGCAGTAAGAGGCCGGCAGGCGCACACTGCCGCCGGTATCGCTGCCCAGCGCCGCGCTGACAGCCCCCATTGCCACAGCCGCGGCCGATCCGCCCGATGAACCGCCGGCAGAATAGTTTTCATTATACGGATTCAATACCCTGCCGAACACAGAAGTGTCGGAATGACTGCCCATAGCGAACTCGTCCATATTGGTTTTGCCAATGATGTTTGCACCGCTTTTCAAAAGCTTTTCCAAAGCGGTGGCACTGTAACTTGGCACAAAATCCTTTAGCATTTCAGAGCCGCAGGTGGTTTTGTGGTCTTTATATAAAATATTGTCTTTGACGGCAATCGGAATCCCCAAAAGCGGCGCCGAATCCTTTTTGTTGATTCTTTCCTGCAAAGCTTTACTGTATTGGAGCGCTTGCTTTGCAAAAAGGGAAATAAACGCCCGTCCGTTTTGGGCTTTTTTCAAAGCGTCCGCACAAAGCGCCGTAGCGGTGGTATCGCCGTTTGAAAGATTTGTCAAAAGGGTTTTAATCACGGCTTCACCACCCTTTTTACGGTAAAATCGGGGGCTTCTTCCGAATTTAAAGAAAAAGACAAGGGATTTTCTTCGATATCGTCCCTCAATGGGCAGATTTCTTGCGTAAAAGAAAATCCCTCGTCATTAAAATTTTCTATGGAATTTATAAGCGCGATGATCTCGTCCATATCGCTTTTAAGTTCGTCGCTGTAAGAAAAGCCGCTCATTTCAAATAGCTCGCGGCAGGATTCCTCCTGCATTTATTATCCCCCTTAGCATCAACACTCGGTTTGGATCTTAGAAAACTTGTCTGCTGATCCGAACACTGTACCATGTTATTATACTACATTACGCGACAGATTTCAACATTATTTGTAAAAATAATGAACATAAAACAATTTTTTTGTTAAAAAATTAAGAAAACTGACGAACTACGCGTCATTATGAGCGCTCTTCATGGAATTTCAAATTAAAGACTGTCGGCAATATCCAAAATCAACCGCTCGGTCTTTTCCCAACCAAGGCAGGGATCGGTAATCGATTTGCCGAACACGCCGCCGTCGGGCTTTTGTGCGCCATCTTCCAAATAGCTTTCGATCATAAGGCCCTTTACAAGACGGTGGATTTCTTCATTTTGCTTCATGCTGTGCAGAACATCTTTACTGATACGGATCTGTTCAAGATATTTCTTGCCGGAATTCGCGTGGTTCGCGTCGATGATGACCGCCGGATTTTTTAAGGATTTTGCGGCGTAAAGCGCGCACAGCGCCTCAATATCTTCATAGTGGTAATTCGGCGTAGAATGGCCGGTCATATCCACATAGCCGCGCAAGATTGCGTGGGCAAAAGGATTGCCGGTGCTTTCGACTTCCCAGCCGCGATAAATAAATTTATGCGGATGCTGCGCCGCGGTAATAGAGTTCATCATAATATCAAGGCCGCCCTCGGTGGGGTTTTTCATACCAACGGGAATATCCAGACCGCTGGCAGTCAAACGGTGCTGTTGATTTTCCACCGAGCGCGCGCCAATGGCAACATACGACAGCAGATCGGAAAGATAGCGGTGATTGTCGGGATACAGCATTTCGTCAGCGCTGGAAAGACCGTAGTCTTTTAAAACGCTCATGTGAAGATCGCGAATGGCCAAAATACCTTTAAGCATATCGGGCGTTTCGTTGGGATCGGGCTGGTGGAGCATACCCTTGTAGCCGTCGCCGGTGGTACGCGGCTTGTTGGTATAAATGCGCGGAATCATCAAAATTTTGTCGCTCACCTTGTCCTGCACGCGGCGCAGACGGGAAATATACTCCAGCACCGGCTCGCGGCTGTCGGCCGAGCAA
>CADAVL010000131.1 GCA_902791335.1 Oscillospiraceae bacterium | reverse complement strand
CGTTTTTTTCAGCTTTGTTAAATTCTTATATCGAATAAGGGTGCCCCACGCGTTTTTTGTAATAATAAAGATGCGTGAATCCAAGCGATTTCAGCACTTTTTTTGTATTTTCAAAGCCGTGCGCCAGTCGGTTGGCAACGTGGGCGTCCGCGCCGAGCGTGAGCATTCTGCCGCCGAGATCGCGATACCTTTTGAGAATATCACGGTTGGGCATCAGCTCATCGTAAGCCGAGCCAAGGCAGGAGGTATTCACCTCTAACGCTGCGCCGCTTTGAATCACGGTTTTTAAAATCTCGTCAATCGTTTCTTTAAAAGCCGAAAGATCTGCCTTGATCCCGTATTTTCCGCTGATATATCTGAGCGGACAGGTAAGGTGCGCCAAAATATCGTAGTTGCAGGTTTTTGCGATCAAAAGCAGTTCGTCAAAATAAGCTTTCAAATAGTCGAGGATCATCTGATCATTAAATTTTGAAAAATCCACGCCAGAATAAGGCTGACAATAACCGGGATAGTTGACGCTGTGCAAGGAGGCAATCACCGCATCAAAGTGACATAATCCCACCGCAATGCTTTCCAAACCCGGCTCGCGGTTGCCTGCACCGATCTCAATGCCGGAAAATACCTTTACTTTATCGGCACGGTCGTTCAGGCGCTTTGCGGCGTGTGCGGACGATTTCATGTTCAGCGGACTGAAAAGCTCCGGAAACTCAAGGTCGCAGTGATCGGTCACAGTAAAAGCGTACAGTCCTTTTTCCTTTGCAGCCGAAAAGCTTTCTTCGGGATTGCAGTCGGAATCGTGGGAAAACCAGGTGTGGGAGTGACAGTCCGCCGCGAAAAGGCCGGTTTCCATCGGTTTTAAGCTGCCGGTGGTTTCGATCACGTCGGCCCCGAATTCTTCGGCTTTTTTGAGCTGTTCTTCGGTTTCAAGAATCCACAGTCCTAAATTTGCAAAGCTTTTTATGGCGGCGCAAAGCGCTTCGTCGGCACGCGGTACCTTTACCCAGGACGTAAGCTCCGAGGGAAGGCTCAGCCAAACCGTAAGTGCGCGGCCTTTAAAGGTGGTTTTCAGGGTTTCTAAGGTTTCGGGGTACACCGGCCCGTCGTAGTGAATCTCGGCGTTCGGAAAACGCTTTGCAACGCGTTTTAAATAATCTATGGTTGCGCCGGTAAAGCCGACTCTGCCGCCGTATTGTTCTACGGTGTGAAACACGGTTTCCAGGTCTTTTTCTGAAAATTTTTCCACGCGGTTGTCAAGCTTTACCGCAATGTTCGCTTCCTTTGCAAAACGCAGCAGATCTTCAAGCGTGGGAATCTCCGTACCTTTAAATTTCGGCGCTTTAAAAAGTCCTGCGTCGTAATTTAAGGCTTCGCGGTAGGTGATATCGGAAAGCAAAATATCTTTTTCCAAAGGCTCGCCGTTCGGCTTGCGGCAGGTGCGGTTGAGGGTATTGTCGTGGAAAAGCACGCAAACGCCGTCGGCCGTCATTGCAGGATCGGCCTCAATGTAGCTGTAGCCTTGCGCTGCAGCGGCAATAAACGCCGGCATAGTATTCTCCGGAAATTCGGTAACAACGCCGCGATGTGCTTGAAATTTCATATTACCTCACCCAAATCCTTTCTTTAATAAGACGCACGGGAATCATCCGCCCTCGTCTTTCATGTCGGTTCTTGAAAAAACAGTATCTATCGTGTATAATACAACCATACAATCAAAAAATCAACGATTTTTGGTTATTTTGAGCGTTTGATCACAACGATGATTGTTTGAAGGTGGGACCTCAATGAATGCAGAGCGGGAAAAAGCAATTTTGCAAATTGCCATTCGTCAAAAGCGGGTAACCGTGAGTGAGCTTGCAAAAACACTCTACGCCAGTGAGCCGTCCATTCGGCGCGATCTGAACAGTCTTGAAAAGCAGCAGCTGCTGCGGCGCGTTCACGGCGGTGCAGTGCTGAGCGAAAAAGCACTGGACGTAAAAATTCCTTTCTTGGTGCGCGAGCTTGAAAAGGCGGACGAGAAGGTGATTATTGCGCGCCGCGCCGCGGAAATGATTTCCGACGGTGACGTGGTGTTTTTGGACTCCTCCACCAGCGCTTATAATATTGTGCCGTTTTTAAAGCAGAAGAAAAATCTTACGGTGATCACTAACGGTATTCGCACGCTCGAAAAGCTTTGCGAAACGGAGATCGACTGCATCGGCACCGGCGGCAGGGTCATTGAGCGCTGTATGGCCTTTGTGGGCGAGGAAGCGGTGCAAGCCGTGGCGCGGTATAATGCTGATTTTTGCTTTTTTGCCTGCCGCGGCTTAACCGATAATGGCCAGCTTACCGATATTTCCGAATACGAGGACATTGTCCGCCGAAAAATGATCGAATACGCCAAAAAATCGTACTTACTTTGCACCAGCGACCGCCGCGGCAAAAAGCATTATCACAATCTTTGCAATGTATCGGAGATCACCGGAATTATCAGTGCCGAGGGCGAGAATAGTACGGTGACCGAAACTAAAGGTCAAAAGTAACCGAAACCAAAGGTCAAAAGTAACCGAAACCAAAGGTCGAAAGTAGCCGATACCGTCGTCAAAGGTGAAGCCCGAAGCGGTAAAAAACCGCCGAGAAAAAATTCAATAAAACCGAGAAAAACCGAGCCTTGAAGAATTAGGTCCTCAAAAGGCTCGGCTTTTTTTGTACATATAAAAATTTTGCCGCGGTCGGCTTTTTGCGATTGCCGCGTTTTTTGGAATTTTGCTGCAATCGGCGCTTGCAACAATGATTGAGCTTTTTAAAATTACTTTGTCAAAACGGCGGTGTATTCATTTAAAAGCTTTAACGGATGGTAGGATTCCTTGGCTTTTCTGAGACCTTCGTCGCCCATATCCTCTTCGCGGTTGATATAAAGCACATTTTGCCATTCGTGAAAGACAAACTGCTGATTGATGGCAGGGTATAGGCCGCGCACGGTGCGGTCGGCGTATTCCATGTGGATCAGCGCGGTGTCGTCGGTAATCTGTTCGCCCACGGTAAAGGCAGCGATTTTGCCGTCGATCCGAATCACGCCGCCTGTAAGCTCCGGCGCTTTTCCGATAAAGGTCATCAGCATTTTGGTAGCCTCGCGCGATTCTTGCAAAAGCTCTACCGATTCATCCTTTTCGCTGAACCAGGTTTCGTAAAGGCGCAGGCATTCCGGAACATCAGCGGCCGTCATTTTCTTATATTCCGCGCGGTTTTCGCGCCAAAAAGCGTTTAAGTGGTTCTTTTTTGCGTGCAGTTTTTTGCCGCTTAAAACTGCAAGGCTCTCACGGCTGTAAATATAGTCGCTGCCGTCGCGGTCAAAGCTGAAACGAAAGGGCAGAGGGCTGTTTCTTAATAACATCACTTCCTGCTCGTCTAAAGACACAAATCGTGGGGTTCGGGCTTCTTTTTTAAAATGCTCGATCACCTCTTTGACAGCGGCAAGCCGGTCACCGTCACCCTGCGGAAACAGCACGCGCGGCGAGCGGCCGATGTCCCATAAAATAACCAGACAGCCGTTTGATAAAGAGAGCTTTACAAGCTTTCTTTGCGACCAGATCAGATTGGTATAGAAATTATACGCCGATCGGGGATTATTCTTGATATATTGTGTAAACAGCGGACGATCCGCTTCCGTAATTAAATGAAATTCCATAGCACCTTTTATTGTCCGATAGTGGGCCGAAAAAATTAAACGTTGATTTTGGGATCGGCCGGCAAAATATCCTTGTATTTTTGAAGGAGGGGATTAATAGTATTCTCCAAAAAATCCGAAACTTGCATAGGCGCGCAGCCAACAAAGTTTTTAGGGCTTAATTCTTCTGAAATTTCTTCTTCGCTCACGCCGAAAAGCGGATCTTCGGCAATACGCTTGATCAGATCGTTTTCAAGGCCGTCCACTTTGACCCGACGGCCTGCGGCCATGGAATGCTCGCGAATGGCTTCGTGCAGCTCCTGACGGTTGCCGCCTTTTTTTACGGCCTTCATCATAATATTTTCCGTAGCCATAAACGGCAGCTCCTCGCGCAGGTGCTTTTCAATGACCTTTGGATATACCACCAGACCGTCTACCACGTTGATGTAAAGGTTTAAGATTGCGTCGGTGGCAAGAAAGGCTTCGGGAATGCTCAGCCGTTTGTTGGCCGAGTCGTCCAGCGTGCGCTCGAACCATTGAATCGACGCCGTGATCGCCGGATTGACCGTGTCGACAATGACGTAACGCGCAAGCGAAGAAATGCGCTCACTGCGCATGGGATTGCGCTTATAGGCCATGGCGGACGAACCGATCTGCTTTTTTTCGAACGGTTCTTCAATTTCTTTTAAATGCTGCAAAAGCCGAATATCGCCGGAGAATTTCATGGCGCTTTGTGCAAAGTTTGCAAGGGTGCAAAGCACCAGACTGTCCACCTTTCTTGTGTAGGTCTGGCCGGAAACCGGCTGCACGGACGAATAGCCCATTTTTTCGGCAATCTTGCGATCCAATTGCTTGACCTTTTCATAGTCGCCGTCGAAAAGCTCCAAAAAGCTTGCCTGCGTGCCGGTGGTGCCTTTGGAGCCTAACAGCCGCATACTGTCAATGCGATGCTCCAGCTCTTCCATATCTACAACGAGGTCGTAAAGCCAAAGCGTTGCGCGCTTGCCCACTGTGGTGGGCTGTGCCGGCTGAAAATGGGTGAACGCGAGGGTGGGCAGATCTTTATATTGATCGGCAAATTTTGAAAGATGACGAATGAGCGTCACGGCTTTTTTGCGAATGAGCTTTAAACCCTCGGTCATAATAATAATATCGGTGTTGTCGCCCACATAGCAGGAGGTGGCTCCTAAGTGAATGATTCCGGCGGCCGTTGGACACTGCACGCCGTAGGCATAAACGTGGGACATTACATCGTGCCGCACCTCGGCCTCGCGCTTTTCGGCCACATCGTAATTAATATCGTAAATGTGGCTTTTCATTTCGTCAACCTGCGCTTTTGTGATCGGCAATCCAAGCTCCATTTCCGATTCGGCCAGCGCCACCCACAGCTTGCGCCAGGTGGAGAATTTCATATCCGGCGAAAAAACGTATTGCATTTCGCGGTCGCCGTATCGGGTGCTGAGCGGACTTTCGTATTTGTCTTTCATAGTATATCCTCTTTGCTTTTGGTTTTGTTTTGTTGGTACTTTTCTTTTTAATAATAGCAAAAAATATTGTAACAGTAATATTATACACAAATTTCCGCTCAATGTAAAGCACTTCATAAAATGCGGAGTTATCCATAATAAATTTACATTTGGTCAGTTGACAAATATTCACGGCAAGCTTATAATAAATAAAGACAAAAAACCATTTGATTTGGGGGCTTTCAGTATGCAGATCTTATTAACCGGCGGCGCCGGATATATCGGCAGCCACACCTGCGTGGAGCTTTTAAAAGCCGGCCACGATGTTATTATTGCCGACAACCTTTCCAACAGCAACGAGGAGGTTTTGGCAAGGCTCAAAACCATCACCGGCAAGGACGTTCCGTTTTATAAAGTGGACATTCGCGACCGTGAGGGTCTGCGCATGGTCTTTTCCGAGAATGACATCGACGCG
>CADAVL010000130.1 GCA_902791335.1 Oscillospiraceae bacterium | reverse complement strand
AGAAGAAATTGTATCAAGCGCCGTCAAGCTTGTAAGGTCTCATGGAATCGACGGTTTAACGGCACGGTCGCTTGCCGCGGCGCTTCATTGCTCCGTCAAACCGATCTTTGGATATTTCAGCACCATGGAGGAGTTAAAAAACGCCGTTATTGCGGCCGCAAACGAAATCTATCTCGGCTATTTAAAAAACAGCGTAAAATCAGACGCTTATCCGCCCTATAAAGCCACCGGTATGGCCTACATTTTGTTTGCAAGGAACGAACGGGAGCTTTTTAAGCTGTTGTTTATGCGCGATCGGACAGGGGAACCGCCTACAAAGGCCGATGAAACCGAGGCGCTGATCGGCCTGATTATGAAAGGAACCGGTCTTTCAAAAGAACAGGCGTATTTACTGCACCTTGAAACCTGGATATTCGTCCACGGAATTGCCACCATGATCGCCACCGGTTATCTTGTGTGGGACGAGGAATTTATCAGCCGCGCTTTAACGGACTGCTACCGTGGACTGATTGCAAAGTTTAAAGACGGACAAAAAGACGACAGCCAAACAAAAACGGGGGCGATAAAGCAATGAGTGAATACGCAATTGAAATTAAAAATCTTCAAAAGAAATACGGCCGGCAAACAGCGGTGGAGGGCCTTAATTTAACAATTGAAAAAGGGGAGCTTTTCTCTCTGCTTGGCGTAAACGGCGCCGGCAAGACCACCACCATGAAAATGCTTTCCGGCCTCTGTCTGCCTTCGGGCGGTGACGCCACACTTTGCGGCTACAGCATTCTTCGCGATGTCGGCGAGGTAAAAAAACGGATCGGTGTTTCTCCGCAGGAAACCTCGGTGGCACAAAATCTCACCGTTTTGGAAAATTTAGAATTTATGTGCGGCGTTTACGGCTTTCATAAAGAGAAGACACGCGAAAAAATTGACGAGATCACCGAAAAGCTTCAGCTGAAAGAGGTCTTGAAAAAACGGGCGGGCAAGCTTTCGGGCGGTTGGCAACGCCGATTGAGCATTGCGCTGGCATTGATCGGCGATCCGGAGATCTTGTTTTTGGACGAACCCACCTTGGGCCTTGACGTTTTGGCACGCAGTGAGCTTTGGACGGTGATCAGAGCGCTCAAAGGCAAGGTGACGGTGCTTTTAACCACGCATTATATGGAAGAAGCCCAAGAATTGTCCGATCGCATCGGTATTATGAAGGACGGAAAACTTTTGGCGCTCGGCACAGCAGAGGAGCTGAAAGCGCTCACGAACACGAAAAAATTCGAGGACGCGTTTATTGCCATTGTAAAGGGGGAGTCACGGTGAGAATGATCACTTTTGCAAAAAGAACAACCTTGGAAATCATTCGGGATCCCATAAATTTGTTTTTCGGACTATTGTTTCCGGTGATCATTTTACTGCTTTTAAGAACCATCGGCAGCCATACACCGGCGGAACTTTTCTCGTTGGACTCCTTAGCGCCGGGTATTTCGGTTTTTGGGCTTTCTTTCATGGCGCTTTTTTCGGCAACCTTGGTGGCAAAAGATCGCGAAAGTGCTTTTTTACAGCGTCTTTATACCACGCCGCTTAAGAATACGGATTACATACTCGGCTATCTTTTGCCGCTGATCGCGATGTCCTTTTTACAGTGTGCGGTCATGTATCTTGTATCCTTGTTGTTGGGGTTAAAATGGAGCGTGCAAATTCTTCTATGTATTGTAGCCATTTTTCCGGCCGCCGTTTTCTTTGTGAGCGTTGGTATGTGCTGCGGCTGCCTGTTCAGTGTGAAGCAGGCAAGCGGCATTTGCGGCGCACTGCTGACCAACCTTACCGCCTGGCTTTCGGGCGTTTGGTTCGATTTAAAGCTTGTTGGCGGCTGGTTTCAAAAAATTGCAGAATGCCTGCCGTTCGTTCATGCTGTAAAATTTCAGCAGGCGGTATTAAACGGCAGTATCGAAAACGCGATGAATGATCTATACTGGGTCCTCGGCTATACCGCAGCCGGTCTTCTTTTGGCGGTCTTGCTTTTTACAACCCACGAACGCGCAAAATCATGAGACGTTGGTCGCGGCCATAGTTTCTAAATGACAATTGCCGCCCAAGGCTTCAGCAAACGAATTTTACTGCTTTTTAAGGCGCTCGGCAAAATCCGGCGCAGAGTCATATTAAAAATGTTTCGCTCAATCTTGTGCTTGAATGATCAACATGAAAATTTTCGGTTGATTATTTTAAGGCGCCATATTACAATAATACTATACTTGATTGACAGGTAATATTCGGCACACGGGAGGGCGTACGCATTGAAATATGATATTACGGCACTCGGCGAAATTTTAATTGATTTTGCACCGGCCGGCAAGGACAACTTCGGCGACAGCCGATACACGCAAAAAGCCGGCGGCGCACCGCTGAATCTTTTGGCAACTGCGGCAAAAGCGGGGCTTAAAACTGCATTCATCGGCAAAGTCGGCAACGACATGTTCGGCAAATTTTTAAAAAACACCGTGAAGGAATGCGGCGTTTCCGATGAGGGGATTTGCACCGATAAACGGCACAATACCACGCTGGCCTTTGTAAGTCTTTCGGAAAACGGCGACCGTGAATTCAGCTTTTTCAGAAATTACGGCGCGGACGTTTTTTTAGAAAAAAGCGATATTCCGATAAAACTGATCGAGCAATCGGCAGTTTTTCATTTCGGCTCGCTTTCGTTAACCTCGGAGCCGGCGCGTTCGGCTACGGAATTTGCATTGCTCACCGCGCAAAGAGCCGGTTGTATGATCACCTACGACCCCAATTATCGCGCACCCTTGTGGGAAAACCGGAAACAGGCTGTCAGCTTTATGAAACAGTATCTTTCCTTTGTGGATATTCTTAAAATTTCCAAAGAGGAACTTTTGATGATCACCGGCGCTATAAAGACGGCAAATGCCGTAAAAGCTGTGATGAGCAGTGGCGTTCGTCTGGTTTTGGTGACCGACGGGCCGAACGGGGCCGGTCTTTATATGAAAGATTGCACATTTTCGGCACCGGCGTACCCGGCCGAAACGATCGACACCACCGGTGCCGGCGATATTTTCTTCGGTTCGTTTTTATCGGCCTTTTTAAAGGACGGACAAACGCTGGCTACCCTGACTCCTCAAAAGGCGGAGGAATATTTAAAATTTGCGATCAAGGTTTCTGCGCTCAGCACAGAGCATCACGGTGCAATTGCATCCATACCGGACATAAAGGAGATAAAGTAAAATGAAAGCTGTTGTATTTTACGGAAAAAATGATGTTCGTTTTGAAGACCGTCCCGTGCCGAAGATCAAAGACAACGAGGTGCTTTTAAGGGTGCACGCCTGCGGTATCTGCGGCACCGACGTCCACATTTTCGGGGGTGACGAGGGCGCCGCAAAAACACCGGCCAACACCGTTTTGGGTCACGAATTTGCCGGTGAAGTTGTGGAGGTCGGCAAATCGGTCACCGGAATTTCGGTGGGGGATCACGCTGCGGCCGACCCGAACGTACTCTGCGGCGGCTGTGATTTTTGCCGCAAGGGGATTGGCCATTTTTGCGAACACATGACCGGCATCGGCACAACAGTTGACGGCGGCTTTGCCGAATACTGCGCCGTTCCGGCTTCTCAAATTCAGTTAATGCCGAAAGCGCTTCCCTTTGTGGAGGCCGCAATGACCGAGCCGGTGTCCTGCTGCCTTCACGGCATTGATCTTTGCAATATTAAGCTTGGCAGTACCGTTGCGGTGATCGGATGCGGCATGATCGGTCTTCTTATGCTTCGTTTGAGCATTCTTTCGGGTGCGGCAAAGGTGATTGCCATTGAACCGGTTATGGAAAAACGCGAGCAGGCGATGAAACTCGGCGCTACGCTTTGTGTGGACCCGACGGCTACAGATGTTTCAAAATATCTCTCTGAACAGGGAATTACGCAGGTGGACACCGTAATTGAATGCGTGGGACTGAAAGCCACGATCGAGCAGGCAATCTCCATTGCCGGAAAATATTCCACGGTGATGATGTTCGGCCTGACAAAGCCGGACGACACCATTTCTGTAAAGCCGTTTGAGCTTTTTAAAAAGGAAATTGTGCTGAAAGCTTCTTATATCAATCCCTACACCTTCTCTCCGGCGGCCGCGATGATTCAAAGCGGCAGACTGCATTTAGATTCCATGATCGGCGGCACAGCGCCGCTTTCGGAGCTTCCGGAAATTCTCGGCGATCCCAAAAGAAGAAGCCTTGGAAAAATCGTGATCACCATGTAAAGGAGCCATTACATTATGGAACTTAAAAATAAGATCATTTGCTTTTTGGGCGACAGTATTACCGAGGGCGTCGGCGTGGAGGACTGCGAAAACTGCCGTTATGACCGCCGTATTTTAAAAAACGAGCAGCTGAAAGCTGCATATAATTACGGCATCAGCGGCACAAGAATTGAGCATCAGTCCAAACCGAGCGAGCGGCCGCGCCACGATCTTTGTTTTTGCGGCAGAGCGTACGATCTGAACCCCGATGCGGATATTATTGTGGTCTACGGCGGCGTGAACGATTATATTCACGGCGACGCACCGTTTGGCACAATGGACGATAAAACGCCTAGGAGCTTTTGCGGCGGCGTGGATTTTTTAATGACGACATTAAAGGAAAACTACCCCAAAGCAACGGTTGTATTTATGACGCCGGCGCACTGCTTCTGGAACGGTCAGACCGACGATCACCCGTCAAACCACGCTTATAAGACCGATCCGCGTCCGCTTTCGGAATATGTGGAAGTCATTAAGGAAAAAGGAAAGCAATATAATATTCCGGTGCTGGATCTTTATAACACGCTGCCAATTAACGCCTGCAATCCCGATGATCGCGAGCGTTTTACGGCAGACGGTCTGCATTTCAACGACGACGGACACAAAATTCTGGCCGATTGCTTAACGAAGTTTTTAAAAAGCCTTTAAGAGATCTCTGTGGCTTTCGATGCTGAATAATAAAAGCTGAATAAGATCAGCGCGTAAAGCCGAATAAAATCAATAGAATCGTAAAATATAATTTTCCGCCGAGAGCGCATGGAGAAAAAGCGGGTTTGATACCTTGATTGTAAATTGACATAAGGGGGCGACCCTTCGGTCAATGAAAGCTTTTTTAATCGCAATCGACGGAAAATTAAATTTTTAAGGGTTCACCTTTTTATGTCGGCTTTGCGTGAAGTTGAGATTTTTTTACAAATAACGACTCAATGTAACCGGTTTGGCTTTTTCGCAAATACCGTTTTTTGAAAAATGCCGGTTCTTTGTAACAGACTTTGTTTTTTCTGTAAATATCGGTTTTTATGCGATCGGCGCATTTTTGCAAATATCGGTTTTGCGGCAATTTGAGAATAAAATAATTTTTTTGAAAGGACGATTTAGATGAAAATTGACATCATTGAAATTTTGATCCGCTGCTTTGCGGCGGTGTTGATCGGTACGATCATTGGAAGCGAGCGCGCAAGGCACGGCCGTGCCGCCGGTATCCGGACGCATATTTTGGTCTGTCTTGGCTCCTGCATGACCTCCATGACGTCGGTTTTTGTCTCTGAAACCTTTGCAACGGGCGATGTATTCCGCATTCCGGCGCAGGTGGTTTCGGGAATCGGCTTTTTGGGCGCCGGTATGATCATTCTGAAAAACGACGACAAGATCACGGGTCT
>CADAVL010000129.1 GCA_902791335.1 Oscillospiraceae bacterium | reverse complement strand
CTCCGTCCCCATTCTCATAATCACGGGTTATCTCCCAATCAAGCTGAAAATCTCCTGTCTGTGTAATTTTACTTGTCCACTTTATTGACTATATTCCAAATGCCGTTTGCCTTCACGGTGAAGTTCGGCACGGAAGTGTCCACCGTTGCTTTTGTGCTGCCCGAACCGCTTACTGTATCCTCACCGTTTTGGTTGCACATATCCTTAATAACACTTGTGTTGGTAAAGCTGTTTACCGTAAGTGTTCCGCTTGCGTTTTGTGCTACCTTTCCTTTAAAATAAAGTACATTGGTGTCTGCACCGCCGGAATAAGACGCCTTTCCCCAGGAGGTGTTCACCACGATACTTGAAAACGAACCACTGTTCACACTGTCCACGATCTCGTCAAAGATCAGAGAAACCGTAAAGGGTTCACCGACCTTGTAAACGCCGCCTGCCATGGGCGCAACCGCGACAAACTGCGGTTCTTTCGTGTCTTTCACCATAATCCAGTCTTTGTAGTCATCCATGTACCAGATATCCTTGTTTGCACCGGCCGACGCAAACCAGACATGGGCGGTGTCATTCACGTCATCAAACATTATCCACTCATTGTTATTGTAGGTGACCCGTTTCCCGTCTGCGGCATCCGTGTGCTTGGTGTCGGCCAAAAGCTTGTATCCCACCATAGACGGAAGATTTATAGAGCCGGACTCGTAAGTTTCCCACTCAGCGGTAAAAAGCGCATCGCCGAACGCTGAACTTACCGGAATCGCCGACTTTGCAGAGATTTTAACAGGACCGTAGCTGTTCGGCGCGTGATTGGCGATCCACGCCAGCTCGTATCCGTCTTCGTCTTCCACAAAGGAGAAACGCGAGCGATATAAAAAGCCGTTGGCCGTTGCTTTAAAGTATGGCAGCGAATTGGTTGATGCACCGACATCCAGCGTCCGCTGTACATTGAAATTGATCTGATTGGTATTCTTTCCTCGGTCGTTTTGAAAAAAGATCCTCCAGTCGCCGCTGCCGGAGTGGTCGTCGACCCACTTGTTGCTGTCTGTAACGGTTACCGTCCTTAACGACTCGTCGTACAAGGTTCTGTCTACCTTATAATTGGTGGCGGCGCTCATCTTCCTTACAGCACTCGTCTTTTTGCCAAGACTTCCGCCGCCCGCAACCCGATAAATTTCCACCGAATAGGTGCGGTCTGCGTTACTGTAAGCGGTGGCAGACTTGCCGCTATACGGTGTGTTGGCGGTCTTTTCGCTGATCTCTATGGACATTGTGGTAACTCCGGCTTTAAAGACCAGCGTGCCGGATTTATGCGTAAAGTGTGTGCCGCCCACCGCCGAGCCGTTGACCGTGCGGTAATAGACGGTCTGCTCGCCCTCGGTGCCGTCGCTTCTTGTAACCGTGAATTTGTTGCTATTATTACCGTTCGCTATGGTAAAGGTGCCGTATTTGGGAAGCCCCAGCCCGATCGTGATCTCCTCACTGTAATAAGTGATACCGCCTGCGATGATATACGCCCTGGCGCAATATTCCACACCCTTTTGCAAGTTATCGGCCTTCACAGAGATCTTGTCGCCTCTTCTGGTCGCCACCGTCGTTGTTGCAACCCGACCGTTATTTACCGCACAGGTTGGCGCGCTCATAACGCCCCACACAAAGCCGCTTTCCGTAACCTTATCGGTGCCGGGATTTTTAAGCGTTGCGGCAAGATTTTTCGAGCTTGCAGTAAAAACAGGTTTTGTAATATTCACATAGGAAGAAACATAGACCGTGCATTCCTTTGTGGTAGTGTTGCCTGCTTTATCCGTAACCTTTACCGTGGCATTTTTATTGCCGGGCGTTGCAGTAAAGTCGGAAGGCAACGTCACCGTTACGGTGCATTCCGAAACCGGCTCGTTGTCTGTAATATGAAGTGCGGCTTTTACCGCATTTTTCACGAATTCTTCGGAATCGCCCGTCATCGCCTGTACGGGCGTATAGCCGACCTCCGGCGCCTGGCTGTCCCGCCACTGAGCCAAAAGTTTTATGGATTTTGCAGGCGTAACGCTCTGTGCCGACGAATAAATTGTGCCGGTTTCCGCGTCTTTCCAGCCGTCAAAAGAATATCCCGTGCAGGTGGGCTTTGAGGCGGATAGCTTCAGGCTTTTTCCCCGCCAAACCGCCTGTGTTGTGGGCACGTTGGCGGCATTCTCATGGTTGCCGTCATAGCGCACCGCCAAAGGACTTTGAAAATACACCTTAATAGAATTCCCCACGCTATCGGAAATCACAAATTTCACCGTGTCGGGGTTCGAGAACGAAACCGTATAGCTCCCGGGATCCAAAACCGTGGTTTTATTTCCGTCGTAAGCGATTGTTACGGTGTAATCCGCCGATTTTTTGGAGCCTTGCTTGCCAATATGATTGAGCGTAGCCGTTACATTGCTTGCGGTAACGCTTTCCTCCTCATAAGTATAGGCGTAGTACGGTCCGCAGTTGCGCGCGCCGCCTCTCCAGCAGAAGTAGCGGTATTCCGTGGGTGTTCCGGAGTTCGGCACCTCGTAAAGTCCGCCGCACACACAGTTGTCGAAATCCTTTCCCGGCGTGGTCACCCGCACATAGGCCTTGACCTGTGCGCTCTTTCCGTACCAATCTCTTATGTAGTAAAGCGAGCCGTCAACCTCGTCTCTCACCTTTAAAATTGCGCCCGAACCCAGTGCGGACACCGCGTCGTCGGCACCGTAAATTCCGTTTAAAAAGGCATAGGTTGTGTCCATCTCAAATTCCGTTGTTTCATGGAAGGTGTGGTAAATAAAGGCTTCGCCGCTACCGCTTAATCTTTTCAAAGCGATGGGGGCGTCCGCCTCCACTGCATGAATGTCAAATCCATGGTTCCACGGCGTTGTACCGACAAACGAAGAAAGCATGACGGCAAAACACAATAAAGCCGCCGAAAAGCGCTTGATCCTTCTCTTTTTTTGTAATCTTATCATTCGTTTTGTCCCCCTTTCCGTAAGTCTGCCTGTTCTAAAAGCATCTGATCCGTTTTCTTTCTCAAAAGCAGCAACATATCCAGCTCCTTGAGCGATAGATCAAAGCCCTCTTCGTTGAACAGTGCCAGCAGCTCGGTAAGATAGCTTTTTCTGCTCATTTCACCTCGCCGCAGAGAGAGGTTCTTCAGTGCTGTTTTCAGTTTTTCATTGGTATCCAGTTCATAATTAAATTTTGCTGCCTTTTCAAAGGTCAGCTTTTTTCTGCTGAAAAACAAACACTTTCACCTCCAAAACGGATGGGGCTGACGAACATCGGTTCTGTCACGCCAAATATATTATAAGTATAATAAAAAACCACCCTCATGGATGGTTTTTTCGTAACTGGTCGTTTTTTCGGCGTAATTGGTCTGCTTTCGCGCGTCAGGTCTTCAAAATAACGCATAGGGTGAGAACGCCGTTTTTAAGGCTATAGCTGATATCGCCGCCGTATTTCCTCGCCGCTGTCATCATGCTTTCCATGCCAATCCCCCGACGCTTTAACATACCGTTTTCAATTCCCAGCCCCGGCTTGCAGGGATTGCTGCACACAATCACGGTTTTGTCCGAAACCGTTCGGATATTGACCGTGATATCGCCCGACGCACCGCATTCCTTGCAGCCGTTCAGGGCGTTTTCCAAAAGGTTTGAGAGAATGGCAACAAAATCCATATCGCTCACGGCGGTTTCTTCGCTCGTGTCCGCCTGAACAGAAACCGTGATCCCCTCATTTTGCGCTTTCGTGTAAAAGCCCGTGAGGATCGCGTTCACCGTCACGTTAGGGCAATATTCTCTGGGCCTTGCCGCGTTCAAACTCTCGTTGTACTGCTCTATGTAGCGCAATGCTTTCTCGGTTTCTCCCTTTTGGAGCATGGCAGCAAGATTTTGATTGTGATGTCGGAAATCATGCCGAATGGTTTTAAAAAACCGCTCGTTTTCCTTTGCAGTTTTCAGCTGGCCTTGCAAAGATTTCATGTTTTCTTCCACCAGCTCCATGCGGCTTTCTCTTATCATGTAGCGGATCATTCCGAAGATCACCCACAATACCGAAAAATAAATCAGCACCGTGGCGGCAAACAGAAGGCTGTACCACGCCCTAAAATCGTTTTTCATGGAATAAATAAAACAGAATATGAAAAATACAATTAAAAACAGCAAAGAAACCAGCGAGATCGACCGCCAGATTCTGCGGTTTGAGCCCGGTACCTCCCGCATTGCAGGCCGCAAAAAGACAATATATGCCCATATTGTCGGCAGATACAAAAGTGTTCGGATCATTGTTTTCGCGTATACGGCTGCGGTACTGTACGAATCCTTAAACCAGATGCTGCTGATCATGGCGGCGCAGCAGAAAAAGATGCAGAACATGGAAGAATAGCTGAGAAATAAAAACACCTTTTTGTAAGCAGGGTCTGTTGAAGTCACCATGAAAATGATAAACGCCACCAAAGCGGTGCTCACAAATGCAAGCGACGACGCTTGAAAGGAGTGGATATCAAACAGTACACGGGAAACAAACATGGAAAGACAGACAAAGACGGTTAAAAATACAAAATAAATAGAAACGGTCTTTTTTACGGAATACTTTCGCTCGGTCATCACGGCAAAGCAGACAATATGCATAAGAACCGTCAGTGTTAAAGCCACGATCTGCCGAATCATTTTCCCATGGCCTCCTTTGTGTAAAAATCAAAATACTGTTTTTTCAGTTCCGCTCTCAACCGCCTGGGCACAGGTATGTGATCCCCGTTGGACATTTCAAGAGTCGTTTCAAGCAGGCTTTGCACACAGCGCAGATTCACGATGTACGACGCACCCACCGCCGCAAAACCGTCTGCCGGTCGGAACAGATTTTTAAACTCCGTCAAGGTCGTATACGTTTTTAAGCTCTTGCCCGACTTCAAATGAATTTCCACACTGTGATTTTTTACCTCAGCATATAAAACGCCGTAAAGATCTATGCGGTGAATTTCCTTTCCGCATGAAATCGGAACATAAAACCGTCGGCTTCGCTTTTCGATCACCCGATCCAGCGTTTTCGTCAGCCGCTCTTTGGTGTACGGCTTTGTCAGGTAGTCGCCCGCGTGCAGGTTGAATGCCTCAACCGCAAAATCGGGACTTGTTGTCAGAAAGATAATATCGGTTTCCTCATCGTTTTTTGTTGAGAATCTCCCGCGCGACCTCGGTGCCCAGAAGTCCCGGCATACAAATATCCAAAAGTGCAATATCCGGCACGCCGCTCTTTCCCATTTCGCTGAGCATTTCAAAAGGATTTAAAAAGCATTTTACGTCAAGCGAAAGCTCCGAATGCGAACGGGCGTATTCAACAACGATCTGCCGCATCGTTTCAAGCTCGTTTTTTTGGTCATCGCATATCATAAGATTCATTCTAACACCCTCAATCTTTGAAATGTCATCTGCAGCCGCACGCTTGTAAAACACGCAATATTTCCGCATAGCTGCAAAAACAATCGTGTATTTATGTTAGACAAACAATAAAATTAAGAACCAGCCTAAAGTGGTGTATTTTCGGCGTATTTTACTTGTCGTCTTTATAAGGCGGAAAGCCTTATTGCATCCTCCGCACAAAAATCCACTCATTTTAGGTCGCAGATTTTTTCCTGTAACGGATTTTTTGCAGTGCAAGGCATAAAACGCAGCGAATATTTTCGGATTAACGAGGATTTTACCACAGCAATGCGGAAAATCCGCAGCGAAAAACCCAGTTCGGATTATTATTGTTCGC
>CADAVL010000128.1 GCA_902791335.1 Oscillospiraceae bacterium | reverse complement strand
AAACGCAGGTAATCCTTTGTGGATTGCCGAGTATTTTAACGTGGTATTTTTATAAATTGCCTCGCCAAAATCGGGGTTCGGATTCGTGCGCTATGGTTACACAAAACAACCGAAAACGACTGCTCGCCCGATTGTTTCGTCTAATAGTATAGCACGGTTTTTAAAGATCTGCAAGACCCAAAGCCGCAAAATTCGCAAACTTGTGTCTTTGCGTCGGTCGCTTTGATTCCTTTTAAAAGCCGGGTTTTCTTCCTTAATCCAATTTACTGCTTTCAATGGTGCGGCTCCATGCGGCGGCGTCGGAGACCCAGCGCGCAATAGCCTTGTTTTCGGAGCCTTTGGAGGTGATTTCATTTGCCAGTGCGATTCCGTGCGGTCCGTGCGGATAAATGTGCATTTCAAACGGAATTTTATTTTGCGACAGCGCGTTTGCCATGTAAATACTGCTTTCCACCGGCACGCAGTTATCGTCCGATGTATGCATTAAAAATGCCGGCGCCGTGCGATCGTCTACATGGTTTTCAATGGAGTACAGCGCTCTGTCCTCATCGGTGAGGTCCTCGATCTCTTTGCCGCAAAGAATGGCAAAGGAACCGTCGTGCGCATGGCCCTTTTTGCCGGTCAGCACCGGATAGCAAAGCATCACGCCGGTGGGCTTATTGATGCCGTAGGGCACGTTCTTTACTTCGTGCCACATGGTGCCGAGCATGCCGCAAAGGTGACCGCCGGCCGAAAAGCCCACGGCAAAAACACGGTCGGCACGAATTCTCAGCTCATCGGCGTGCTCGCGGATATACTGCATGGCAAGCGATGCGTCCTCCAGCGGTGCGGGGTATTTGCCCTGCTCCCTCACAGAGTAATTGAGCACAAAGCAGCTGAAGCCCTCCGGCATAAATGCCTCGGCAATGGCGTAGCCCTCGCGGTCTGTGCAAACGCACCAGTAACCGCCGCCGGGAATAATCAGCAGTGCGTCACGTTTTTCGGGCAGGTCGGGAATAAACGCGTCCAGGCGCACCCAGGAGCGTTCCGAACTTAAATTCACGGAAAATGTTTTCATTGTCATCACCTTGTATTTATTAAAGTTCAAACGGCACTTAAACGACAAAGAATACTTTTCTTTTCACTCTTTTAAGGCCGTTTAATAGGACTTTGCTGCAACTATCATTAATCATAGCGCGCGAACCCGTCACGCCGAAAATTACGCGTGGTAAAGATTATCCGAACCATAGCGTGGCTCGTTGGTCAAATGCACACCGAGGCTTTTAAAGACGTTGATATCCTCATTGCTTAAAATCACCGAAGAGTGCGCTTCACAGCCACGCAGTGACGACAGCTGTTCCAACGCTTTTTTGGCGGCAGGGTCGGTCACGGCCGAAACGCAAAGCGCGATCAGAATTTCATCAATGTGCAGCAGTGGATTTTTGTTTCCGAGGTAGCCGGTTTTCAACTCCTGCACCGGCTCGATCACCTCTTTGGGGATTAAGAGCGTTTCTTTTGAAATTCCGGCTAAGTGCTTTAACGCATTTAAGATCATAGCGGAGGAGGCGCCCAAAAGCGCGGTGGTTTTTCCGGTGATGATCGTGCCGTCGTGCAATTCAATGGCATTGGCCGGGCCGCCGGTCTCCTTTGCTCTTTTTAGGGCAGCCTTGATTACCGGTCGGTTTTCGGGCTGAATATCGGCCTGCTCCATTAAAAGTTCAATTTTTAATACTTCGGCGTCACTGCCTTCACCGCGCGCGCGGCGACAGCCGGCCTCATAATAGCGGCGGATAATTTCATTTTTGGCGGCGGTTTTTACGGCGTCGTCATTATAAATGCAGTTGCCGGCCATATTTACACCCATGTCGGTGGGCGATTTATAAGGGCATTCGCCCAAAATACGGTCGAGCATGGCGCGGACGACGGGGAAAATTTCCACGTCGCGGTTGTAGTTTACGGTGGTCACGCCGTAGGCTTCTAAGTGGAACGGGTCGATCATATTCACGTCGTTAAGATCGGCCGTGGCGGCTTCGTAAGCCAGGTTTACGGGGTGCTTGAGCGGCAAATTCCAAATGGGGAAGGTTTCAAATTTTGCGTAGCCTGCGCGAATGCCACGCTTGTGATCGTGGTAAAGCTGGCTTAAGCAGGTGGCCATTTTTCCGCTGCCGGGGCCCGGTGCAGTAACCACGACCAGACGGCGCTGGGTTTCAATGTAATCGTTTTTGCCATAGCCCTTTTCCGAAACAATGAGCGGCAGATTGGAGGGGTACCCCTCAATGGAATAATGGTGATAAACCGGAATGCCGAGGGTCTTGAGCTTTTTGGCAAAAGCGTCGGCCGAGGGCTGACCGGTATAGCGTGTTAAAACCACCGAGCCAACATAAAGCCCAAAGCTGCGGAATGCGTCGATCAGTCTCAAAACGTCCAGGTCATAGGTAATGCCGAGGTCGCCGCGCACCTTGTTTTTTTCAATATCGCCGGCGTTAATGGCAATCACGATCTCGGCCTCGTCGCGCAGCTTGGAAAGCATACGAATCTTAGAATCCGGCGCAAATCCCGGCAGCACGCGTGACGCGTGAAAATCGTCAAAAAGCTTGCCGCCGAATTCCAGATACAGCTTGCCGCCAAAGGCGGAGATCCGCTCCAAAATATGCTCCGATTGCATTTTTAAGTATTTGTCGTTGTCGAACCCTGCCTCAAAATTTCCCAAAAGACCACCTCATATTTTATGCCGAATTTTGTCATAGCGTGGCGGCTTATTCGCCCGTCAGCCGCTCCGGTTTCGTGACGTTTTGCAGCCGCAAAATCCTGCTTTTTCGGCAATTTTTTCATTCCGCAGTCTATCTTATCATAAAACCCTGTGGTTTACAAGGGGCGTTTTCCTTTTTTCATTCGGCGTGCGGCGTTCATCATATTTTAAATAAAAAATTATGCATTCTTTCTGAATTCGGTGGGTGTTTTGCCGGTGTGCTTTTTAAAAAAAGTGGTAAAATGCGCGGCGTCGCAAAAGCCGAACCGCTGTGCGAGTACGCTTATCGGCGTATTTTCCGCAACCAAGGCCGCCGAGATGTCCGCTACCCTGCGCGCATTTAAAAAGGCCAGCGCGCTCATGCCGAATTCACGGTGCATGAGCCTTTCTAAATGCGTTTTGCTGATAAACAGCGCCCTTTGAAGCTCTAAGACGGTTGACGGCGTTTTGTCACAGCTGTTGAGATACCCAAGCAGGCGGCTTTTAAATTCCGACGGTGCTCGGCCTTTCTTCATAAAAACCGCCTTGTAAATGAGCTTTTCTGCAAACGAATGGAGCAAGAATGCCTGCAAAGCCGGAACGTTTTCCGCAGGCAGCAGCAGATACTCCTCTTTTAGCTGTGGCATAAAAAGCACCGATGCGTGCGACTGAAACGCCGATTCCGCCAGCGGAAAAATGCCGTACTCGTCCGATGCTTTTTGCAGATCGGCACCAATCTGACGATAGCCGTTTTCCGAATAAAGACTGTGCCGAACCATCGGCGGCATTACAAAGCACTCGCCGGCCGACACGGTAACTGTGCCCGCGTCGGTCGTCACCTCGACCGAGCCTGATAGCACCAGATTAAAATGAAAAAAGCTGTGAATATGTGCCGGAAGCCGATAATCGGCCTCGCGCGCAAATCCGTGGATCATTCTAACGGCGGAATGCTGTGAAAGGATCACAGTCTCTTTTGTATCCTGCGGCATTTTTGCGTTCCCCTTTTCCCGATTTTCTCGCTTAGTTCCCTGCAGCCTGTATCGGCAATCATTTCTCTATGGTTCTAATATACAATAATTCGGGTCGTTTTTCAATGGTCTGCTTTATACTTCGCAGATATAATGGTAAAAAAGAGGTGTAATTATGCAAAATCCGTATTTTAAGCTTTTAAAAGAATATTGTGACCGCCTGCTCACCTTTCAGCTGAAACTGGACGATCCGGCTTTTTTCGGTGGATTGATCTGCCCTGCGTGCGGCCTGATTCACGGACGAATCGGCGACGCGGTCTATCCCATGCTCACGGTGGCGGAAGTAACCGGTGACAGCCGCTATATTACTGCGGCGCGCGACCTGTTTTACTGGACGGAAAAAAACATGAAACAGTGTGACAAAACGGTCGCCAACGATTTTGGCAACGATTGGCGCGGCATTACTGTCTTTTCGGCAATCAGTCTTGCCGAAGCACTGCATTATCACGGCCATCTTTTGGACGATCAGACCCGTCGGGACTTTGAAATACGCCTGCGCGAGGAAACCGACGCAGTATCACGTTATCTTCCGATTATCGATCCAGCGGTCAATTATATTGTGGCTTTGCCGGCTTTACTTGCACTTTGCCATACGGTACTGCACGACGAAATCTATGCCGAAAAAGCTCGGCTTTTCATGAATGACGTTTACGACCGACTGACCGAAAGCAAGTTTTTCTTTGGCGAGGGTCACCCCACCAAAGCGGTATCCAAAAAGGGCTGCCGCTCGGTGGATATTGGTTATAATTTTGAGGAATCCATCCCCTCTGTAGCACTTTATGCCAGGCTTATGAAGGACGAAAAAGCATGGGGGCTGGGCCGCGAAATGTTGTGGCGGCATTTGGATTTCATTCTGCCGGACGGTGGACTGGACAACAGCTTCGGCGCGCGCATGGCCAAGTGGACTTATTGGGGCAGCCGAACTTCGGACGGTGCGCTGACTGCGCTGGCTTTGTATGCAGACGAAGCACCGGAATTTCAGGAGGCGGCAGCACGGTGCTTTTCCATTTTAAAGGACTGTTCAAAAGACGGCCTTTTATACGGCGGACCGCAATATGCCGAAACCGGTCAGCGTCCCTGCCTGCACCACACCTTTTGCCACGCAAAGGAGCTGGCCTTTTTGGTGGACGAACATTTTGAGCCGCAGCCGGCGCGCTGTCAATTGCCGGCCGATCGGGACGGATTTTATCGGTTTTATCCGGAGCTTTCGGTGGCGCTCACAAGAGTTGGCAATTGGCGCGCCAGTATTTCCGGATACGACTATCCCCTGCCGATCAACAATTACTCCAGCGGCGGTGCCATGACACTTTTATATCACGATCTTTACGGTGTGATCTTCTCAGCAAGTATGCCGCGCTATGTTATTGTGGAACCAAACAATATGCAGTACCCAACCGATCGGGATTTTATGTGCGCCACGCCGAGAATCGAAAAGGAAATAGACGGACGGGTGTTTACCAATATTTACGACCGCGCGGTATCACTTGAAATTTCCGATCATCAAAATTATCACGCGGTGGGGTATTTGCGCTCAGAGGGCGGCGAAAAAGGGCCGAAATACGAGATTGAATACCGCCTGACGCCGCAAGCGGTAACGGTAATATTCGTCTGTTCCGAGGAGGCAACGGTAATCCTGCCGATTGCGGCGCCCACGAAATCGGAAGTTGAAATGCTTTCAAGCAGCATAAAATTTTTCGGAAAAAGCGGCACATTGAAGCTCTGCGCCAACGCGCCGTTTGAAGTGTTAAAAAGGAATTTCAATCCGGTGGGCGGCTTTGAAACAAGGCCTGTAAAGCTTTCATTGAAAGCAGAAAAAGAGTTAAAGGTTGTTTTAGGCGAACAATAAAAATTAAGAACCAGCCTAAAATGGTGTATTTTTTGGCGTATTTTCACTTGTCGTCTTTATAAGGCGGAAAGCCTTATTGCATCCTCCGCGTAAAAATCCGTACAAAAGTCCACTCATTTTAGGTTGCAGATTTTTTCCTGTAACGGATTTTTTGCAGTGCAAGGCATAAAACGCAGTGAATATTTTCGGATTAACGAGGATTTTAACACAGCAATGCGGAAAAT
>CADAVL010000127.1 GCA_902791335.1 Oscillospiraceae bacterium | reverse complement strand
GATAAGCTGTATTTTGAACCGCTGACGGTGGAGGACGTGATGAACGTGCTGCTGCTTGAAAAGCCGCAGGGTGTGATCGTCACGCTCGGCGGCCAGACGGCTATTAATCTGGCCGACGGTTTACTCCGGCGCGGCGTGAAAATTATCGGCACGGATTCCGAAGCCATTGAGCGCGCTGAAAACCGCGATTCGTTTGAAAGAGTTTTAAAGGAGCTTTCCATTCCGCAGCCGAACGGTCAGGCGGTCACTACCGTTGAGGACGGCGTGGCGGCGGCCGAAAGGATCGGATATCCCGTACTCGTGCGCCCCTCGTTTGTACTGGGCGGCCGCGCCATGGAGATTGTGGCCGACAGAGAGGGGCTTTGCCGTTACCTTCAAAATGCCGTTGAGATCAACGCCGAAAAGCCGGTGCTGGTGGATAAATACATCATCGGCAAGGAATTAGAGGTGGACGCGGTGTGCGACGGCAAGGACGTGTTCATTCCGGGCATTATGGAGCTGGTGGAGCGCACCGGCATTCACTCAGGCGATTCGATCAGCGTTTACCCCACGTTCAGCATCTCGCAAAAGGTAAAAGACACCATTGTGGATCACACCGTAAAGCTGGGGCTTGGCATTGGAATCATCGGGCTTTACAATATCCAGTTTATTGTGGATAAAGAAGAAAAGGTCTATATTATCGAGGTCAATCCGCGTTCGTCCAGAACCGTGCCGTTTTTGTCCAAAGCCACCGGCTACAGTCTTGCCGACATTGCCACGCGCGTAATGCTCGGTACTTCCTTAAAAGCGCAGGGAATCACCGAGGTCTTAGCACCGCCCAAAAAGCGGTGGTATGTCAAAGCGCCGGCGTTCTCCTTTTCAAAGCTTTCGGGTCTTGACGCCTATCTTTCGCCCGAAATGAAGTCTACAGGCGAAGCCATCGGCTACGACGACCGACTGACAAGGGCCCTTTATAAAGCCTTGCAGGCAAGTGGCACCAACGTGGTGAATTACGGCACGGTGTTGGCTACCATTTGCGACCGCGACAAAGAAGAAGCGCTGCCGCTGATCAGAAGATTTTATAATATGGGCTTTAATATTATGGCGACTAAGGGCACAGCCGACTTTTTAAAGAAAAACGGTATTCGCACGCATTCGCTGAAAAAGCTCAGCGACGGCTCGGACGAAATTCCAAAGACGATCCGCCAGGGCTATGTAAACTATGTCATCAATACAAGAGATGTTCATTCTTCGGGCGTGCTGTCCGACGGATATAAGATCCGTCAGTGCGCGGTGGAAAATAATGTTACGACCTTTACTTCCTTAGACACCGTAAAGGTACTGCTCGACGTGCTGGAGGAAACCACCATGGGTATTTCCACCATTGACGCATAAATATTTCAAAACATCCGCGGCCGGTGCAAAGCATTCATCGGTCAGTGACCAAGTGCTTTTGCCGATCAGCGACTTGAAGCGTTCGTCCAATTGACAAAAAAGCGTTGCCGAATCGGGAACAAACGGCAACACACAAATTGAAAAAATAAGGAGTTTTTTATGAAGCAGGGAATATTCAGCGTCAAAAGCCTTGAACGTCTGACAAACGATGTTTATAAATTGGTGCTTTCGGGCGATACCTCCGAGATCCGAGCGGCCGGACAGTTTATCAATATCAAAATTGACGGCCTGTTTCTCAGACGGCCGATCTCGGTCTGCGATTACAACGATCGTACCGTGACCGTGATCTTCAAGGTAGTAGGAAAGGGCACGGAAATTTTGTCAAAGGCCGCAGAAAATACGGAATTTGATATACTGACCGGCCTTGGCAACGGCTATTCTTTAGAAAATGCCGGCGACCGTCCGCTGCTTGTCGGCGGCGGTGTGGGTGTGCCGCCGCTTTACAATCTTTGCAAAAAGCTGCTTGAAAAAGGGTGCAGACCGCAGGTGGTCCTGGGCTTCAATCAAAAAAGCGAAGTCTTTTTGGAAGACGAATTCAAAGCCCTCGGCGTGCCGGTCACCGTGACCACCGTTTTGGGGGATTACGGCAAGAAGGGCTTTGTGACCGACGCACTGCCAAAGGATTATACCTATTTTTACACCTGCGGTCCCGAACCGATGCTCAAAGCGGTATACCACAGCACGAATACCTCCGGTGAATTGAGTTTTGAGGAGCGAATGGGCTGCGGATTTGGCGCTTGTATGGGCTGCTCCTGCAAAACCAAATACGGCAGTTTCAGAATTTGCAAGCAAGGACCGGTGCTTTTAAAGGAGGCGGTTTTATGGTAAACACAAACGTGACGCTTTGCGGCGAGTCGCTCAGTAACCCCATTATTCCGGCGTCCGGTACGTTTGGCTACGGCCGCGAATTCAGCGAGCTTTACGATCTTGACATTCTCGGCACATTTTCCTTTAAGGGAACAACGCTCTTGCCCCGTTTCGGCAATCCCACGCCGCGCATTGCCGAATGTCCCGATGGTATGCTCAATTCCGTGGGGCTGCAAAATCCCGGCGTGGAAAAGGTGCTGTCGGAGGAAATACCGAATATCAGAAAAATTTTCCGCAAAAAAGTGATGGCCAACGTCGGCGGCTTTTCGATTGAAGAATACGCTGCGGTGGTAAAGAAGCTTTCCGATGTGCCAGAAATCGGTTGGTTCGAGGTCAATATTTCCTGCCCGAATGTGCATTCCGGTGGCATGAGCTTTGGCACCGATCCCCGTCTTGCCGCTGAGGTCACTCGGGCTGTAAAGGCCGAAACCGACAAGCCAGTGATTATGAAGCTGTCGCCCAATGTCACCGATATTACCGCCATCGCCGCCGCTTGCGAAAAGGCCGGTGCGGATGGACTCAGTCTTATCAACACCCTTATGGGATTGCGTGTTAATCTCAGAACCAAAAAGCCGGTGCTTCACAATATCAAAGGCGGCTTTTCGGGGCCTGCAATCAAGCCGGTCGCGCTGAGAATGGTTTACGAAGTATACGAAACGGTGGGGATTCCCATTGTTGGTATGGGCGGCGTTCAGTCGGCAGAGGACGTGGTAGAATTCATGCTTTGCGGTGCAACGGCCGTTGGCGTAGGCGCGCAGAATTTGGTGGATCCGTACGCTTCAAAGAGAATTATTGAGGATCTGCCGCGCGTGATGAAAAAGTACAACATTCAGTCATTAAATGAAATCATAGGAGGCGCACATCATGGGTAAGGACGTTATTATTGCCTGCGATTTTAAAAACCAAAGCGAGGTTTTGAGCTTTTTAGAAAAATTCGAAAACAAAAGACCCTATCTTAAAATCGGCATGGAGCTGTATTTTGCCGAGGGGCCGTCCATTGTAAAAACGCTCAAAGCGCGCGGACACAAAATCTTCCTTGATTTAAAGCTGCATGATATTCCAAACACCGTGGAAAAGGCCATGGCGGTTTTATCCTCCATGCAAATTGATATGTGCAATCTTCACGCGGCCGGCACAGTGCCTATGATGGAAGCCGCTTTAAGAGGTCTTACACGGCCGGACGGAAAAAGACCGCTTTTGATCGCCGTCACGCAGCTGACCTCCACCAACGAAGAAAGACTGCACAACGAGCTGCTGATCGGCGCTTCCATGAACGAAACGGTGCTGCACTATGCGGCGCTTTCTAAAAAAGCAGGTCTTGACGGCATTGTTTGCTCGCCGCTGGAAAGCAAAAGCGTACACGAAAAATTAGGCCGCGAATTTTTAACGGTAACACCCGGTGTGCGCTTAAAGGAAAACGATCGCGGCGATCAGGCGCGCGTGATGACGCCGAGCGACGCGAAAAAAGCCGGCAGTGATTATATTGTTGTGGGTCGGCCGATCACGGCGGCCGAAGATCCTTTGGCGGCTTACGAAATCTTTATGAAAGATTTTTTGGACGAAGCGGAAAATTGAATTTTATAAAACAGCGAAACTACGAAAAGGAGAACTTAAAAAATGCTGAATGAAACCATTGCAAAAGACCTTTTAGAGATCGGAGCGGTATTTTTGCGCCCCGAAAAGCCCTTTGTCTGGGCAAGCGGTATTAAAAGTCCGGTGTATTGCGACAATCGGCTGACCCTGACTGCACCGCGCGTGAGAAACGACGTGGAAAACGGCCTTTGCGAGCTGATCAAAAAAGAATATCCGGAGTGCGAGGTACTGATGGGTACTTCCACCGCAGGAATTGCACACGCGGCCATTTCGGCGCATATTTTAGGGCTCCCTATGGGCTATGTGCGAAGCGGCAACAAGGATCACGGACGGCAGAACCGCATTGAGGGAAAGCTCGAAAATGGTCAGCGCGTTGTGGTGGTGGAGGATCTTATTTCCACCGGCGGCAGTGTTTTGGAGGTTGTGGACGCGCTGCGCGAGGCCGGCGCCGAGGTTTTGGGCATTGTTTCCATTTTTACTTACGGCATGAAAAAAGGGCTGGAGCGGCTTAAAAAAGCCGAGGTCAAAAATGTAAGCTTAACGGATTTTGACTGCGTGGCAAGGGTTGCGGCAAAATACGGATATATCAAAGAGGATGACGTCAAAAAGCTGTTGGCGTTTCGTGATGATCCGTCGGACGAATCCTGGATCGGAGCGGAGCGTTTATGAGAAATTTAATGGATATTACCGATTTATCCGTTTTTGAGCTGCAATCGATGATGACGCTGGCCGATGATATTTCGTCCAATCCGCAGCGCTACGGGGATGCCTTAAAAGGCAAAAAACTGGCAACCCTGTTCTTTGAACCGTCCACAAGAACAAGACTCAGCTTTGAGGCGGCGATGTACGAGCTCGGCGGCAACTGCCTTGGCTTTTCCGAACCGAAAAATTCGTCGGTTTCAAAAGGGGAGAGCATTGCCGACACCTCGAAGGTGATCTCTCAATACGCCGATATTATTGCCATGCGTCACCCTTTGGAGGGTGCGCCGTTGGTCGCGGCGCAAAATGCGTCGGTGCCGGTTATCAATGCCGGTGACGGCGGACACTGTCACCCCACCCAAACGCTGGCCGATCTTTATACGATCTACCGCAAAAAAGGAAAAATTAAAAATCTGACCGTGGGCGTTTGCGGTGACTTAAAATTCGGCCGGACGGTGCATTCGCTTTTGGCGGCGCTTTCGCGTTACGATGGCATTCACGTGGTGCTGATCTCGCCGAAAGAACTGGAACTGCCGGAATATGTGATGAAGCAAATACCGAAAGCTTTCGGAATGACCTTTGAAAAGGATGAAAGCCTTGAACATGCGATTTCAAAATTAGATATTCTTTATATGACGCGCGTTCAAAAGGAGCGGTTTCATACCGAGGCGGATTACGAGCGTTTAAAGGACTGCTATATTTTAAACGCAGAAAAAATGGGCTTTGCAAAAAAAGATCTTGTGGTGCTGCATCCTCTGCCGCGCGTGAATGAGATCGACCCCGAAATTGACAGTGATCCGCGCGCTTGCTATTTTGAACAGGTGCTTTGCGGCAAATATATGAGAATGGCACTGATCCTGACCTTGCTTTCGCCGGAATTTTTTAATGCTTCGGACTGCAATCGCGGCAGTATGGTGCGTTTGTTTTCCACGGCGAAACTTCAAAATGATGCTGAATCGGAATTGGAAAGGTCGCGGCTTTACTGCAAAAATCCAAGTTGTATTACCTCAACAGAGATCGGCCTTCAAAACGGATTTGTTTTAAAGGAGGCTTCGCAAAAAGAGCCGCGGTGTCCTTACTGTGACGCAAAGCTGCAATAAAGTGGTGTGTTGATATTTTAGTTTGTTCCAAGACGTGGTAACAAAAAACTTTATTAAAGATCAAAGCCTGGCAGCTTGACCGCATAATTTCTCCGGCGCGCCGTCGCCGAAAGGCGACAAGCGCCCTTCCAA
>CADAVL010000126.1 GCA_902791335.1 Oscillospiraceae bacterium | reverse complement strand
AATCATGGTGTCCGATTCGATTGTGTCGAGCTCCGGCAGCTTGCCCTTGATGCTTTCGAGGGCGCCGTCGAGGTAGCCTAAAATTTCAGTTTCGGGCATGTCGTAGCGCAGGGCCAAATCGGCGACCGTCCCTTCGACGTGGGGATCACGCCGGCCGAGAATGTCTTCGTAAATGTGTTTTTCCCGTTCGCAGAAGCCGTCCCAAAAGGCCTGCTGATCCTTCGGATTTTTGGAATGATCTTCGATGGTCTTTTTCCAATCCGCGTAAATACTCATGATTTTTATCCTCTCCTCTTTTGTGGAATTTCTCTTTTACATACTCTTTTATTATAACAAAGAAACGCCCCCTGGACAATTAGAGATGGGGGTTTTCTAGGCGATCGGAGAAAAAACACAAAAAAACTTCCGCTTCGCGTCGCGGCAAAGCGGAAGTTTTGGCGCCCAAAATACGGGCTTACATCATTTTTTCGAGTAATTCGTCCCGGCTCATCGGGCTGTAATAGGCCGGCGGCACGTCGAGCATGGTCTTGCAGCCGAACTGCCCTTCCCGGTTCAGACGGTGGCAGGCTCTGGCGCAGGCCACGAGGACGCTGCCGGTAAATTCCGGGTTGGAGTCGAGGTTCAGGCTGAATTCGACGACGGCTTTGTCCTTGCCGTCCGGGCCGACCCCGCCGCTGCGGATCACAAAGCCGCCGTGGGGCAGGCCGCTGTGGAGGCAAAGATCGTTTCGGCACCCATGCTGATCATTGTGGCGCTCGGCGGTATTTGCGGCCTTGTAGTGCCAAGGCTCAAAGGCGTTTGCTTCTTTTGGCGGCTGATCCTGGTTTTGTGCGCCACTTTGTTGGGATTGTACGGTGTTTTTGCCGGTACGGTGCTTTTTATGGTCAGCGTTTTTTCTTTAGAATCGTTTGGGGTGGATTATACCTCCACTGCCGCGCGGTTTTCAGCGCAAAGCATGAAAGACACCTTGATCCGCGCGCCGTGGTGGTGCATGATTACAAGACCGTTTTCGCTGACGAAGGACAAAATACGGCAAAGAGTGCAGGGTAAAAACAGATGAGCATTCAAAAGACTTTTAAAAACTGCGGCAAGGCGCTGAAACTTTGCAGCTTTTTCTTGTGTGTTGTCACGCTGCTTTCAGCGGTCGGGTGCAGCTATTCGGACTATAAAGAGCCGGAAAACCGCACCTTTGTATCGGCCGTGGCTTTAGATAGAAGCCAGGAAAAGCTGCTGCTTACCGCGGAGCTGATCCGGATTAAAGAAAACCTAAATAACGACGAATACACAGTATCGACGATCAGCGGTGTTGGAAAAACGCCGGACGAGGCGATGCGCGCGATCGTTTTAAAAAATTCCAAGGAGCTGGATTTCAGTCACTGTGCGGTTTTAGGGCTGGGGGACAGCTTAACATCCGAACAAGTCACTCGAATGCTTCAATATTGGTTCAAAGAACGAACGCTCACGCTGTCGGTAAGGCTGGTCATGACTGAGGACGCCGCGGCGCTGTTTTCTGCCAATGAGGACGGCGAAAAGCCGGTAGGTTATGAGATTTCCGAAATGATAAAAAACGATTACAACAATACCTTTAAAATTAAAAGCTGCCGGCTGCTCGATTTTATCAATGCGCAAGACGGGAAAAAGAAAGCGGTGCAAATTCCGTATTTTACGGTGAAGAAAAATAAAGGCGGCACGGTTTTTTATCCCGATGGTATCGTTCAATTTAAAGACGGACAAAGAACGCTTAAAAAACGCCGGTAAAGCATTTTTGAAAGGCAAAAGGACGAAAAGATTAAAAGGTGCTTCGGTGTTGGGGTTTATGGACGACGGTGGAATTTTGTTGGTCGGTGCGCCGTACCAATTTTGGGGTACCGTCCGATTTATTTTCGGCTCGCCCTGCGCCGCGCGCCTTTTGCCGAAGGCGAAAGGGCAAAACGTGCCGTTTTGCCTCGCCGCCGATTTCCGAATTTTCGGAAATCGGCGGCGGGCGCGCGGCGCAGGGCGAGCCGAGAATAAATCGGACGGTTTTAAGAATACCCGGTACGGGAGAAAGGACTTTTTTATGGAGCAAAGACAAAATAAAATGTATTTTTGGCACAGTGTATTGCTTGGCGTTTTGTGCATTCTCGGCAGTGCTGTTTTAAAATTCCCCATAGAAAAAGCCCACTCTTTACCGGTGCTTTCGGTGGTGCTCGCCACGCTTTTGGGCGGCGGATATCTGCTGTTATTAAACCGCGAACGCAAAATTTCAAATACCATGCAAAAAAAGCCGATAAAAATTGCGGCCTTTTTGCTCCTTTTTACCGGCGGCGCTTTCAGTATCGGTCGCTGTGCCTTTGAATATATTGATTTTGTGGACTCCTCAAGATTGCCGAATTCCTCGCCGGTGGTGTTGAGCTTGGTCTTTCTTTTGTTGGTTGCCGCGGTGGGCTGCGGCCACACAAGAACGCTTTACATGTTTGGCCTGATTGGCGGAATTCTCAGCACGGTTATTTTTATAATAACACTGCTTTTATCCTTGCCGAACATTCGTCCCGACGCGCTCTCTGTTTTAAAATTTCATAAAAAGGGAAGTTTTTACAACGCGGTTCTTTGGTTCAGTCACTGCTATTTTCCGGCAGGCTTTCTGCCGCTGTTTCTCCGCTTTTCTGGCGGGCCCAAAACCCGAAAGCGCATTTTATGGGGATTTTTCGGCGGTACGGCTGCACTGATTTTAAGCGGTCTTTGTGCGCTGGCGTCTTTGGGTGCCACTGCCGCAAAGATCGAGTATCCCTTTGCCACAGCCGCGGAGCTGATCTCCTTTGGCAAGGCGTTCAGCCGACTGGAGGGACCGGTTCAGTTTTTATACATGATCTCGGCCGTCACGCTCTGCGCCGTTATTTATTACGTTGTCCGCTCTGCGGCAAAGGCTATTTTTAAAAAGCAGCATCTTGTAGGCTTTCTGTTGCTCTTGCCGGCATTCCTGTTTTGCTCTTTTAAAAAGCTTTCGGGGATTCTTACCGGCTCCGTTATCTCCTGGATTTTATTCGGCGTTGCCGTTCTCACGGTTTTGGCTCTGCCAACAATCGAAGCACTTTCGGCCGATTGCTCCCATGAAGCGTTCCCGGCCGATTGTCCCGAGAAACCGCATTGACTGCTTCCCCCAACCGACCGCGCGAACCGGCAGCACAAAAGGCAAGATCCGGTCGCACAAACTGAAAAAATCAAAAAAATCCGTCGAGTGCCCCTCATTGATGTTCCGGGGACAGTCGGCGGATTTTACTATATTCATTTTTTAGTTTCCGGTTTTAGTTACCGGTTTTAGTTTCCGGTGGATTTTAGTTTTCAGCTGACGATCGGGAAGTTGAAAAAATTCAGAGTTCCTGACTGCCGGGATTTTGCTACATCGCTTCGATTTGCTTCAATATTTTTTGTACAATTTCTTCGGTTTCGCGGTTTAAAAGCTCAAAATCCATGGCGGCAATATAGCATTTTTCCAGTTCGTCATGCAAAGCCTTTGCTTCGCTCAGTGTGTCGGCCGCGGCGCTGATCAGATCGCCGGCGGCGCGGCGGTTGTAGCTCAATCTCAGCCGCTCCTCGTGCAAAGCTGTGGGATTGATAAACCGGCGCGCGTGAATGATCCGGTTCGAGGTTTCTGCGCTGTGATACCGCGTTTTGGTGGAAAATGCCAGCCGCAGCGCCGGAATGATCAGATGCTCGCATTTTGTTTTGGGTCGCATGGGGCAGTAGCAGCTGATAATTTCGTGTCCGGCAGCCAGCGCATAGTGCCGCAGGGTGTCAAGAATGACCGGCGACGCACCGCCGTATTCATCGGAGATCACAATGACATCGTCGCAAAGCTTTTCAATGGTTTTTTTATAAAACAGCGGACCTTTCGGCGTAACGCCGCTGAGATAGCGCAGCCATTCGCACCCGTTTGCGGCGGTTTTCGGTATTTCCTTTTTCGCAAGCCGCAGTGCAAACCGTTCCGCTTTTTGAAGGTCGGTGCAGGATCGCGCAATAAAAGCGGAATCTTCAATCAGACAACCGGCGGCGGTCAGATAACCGGAGGCCTTTCGGTGTGCGTCGTGATTGGCCTTTGAAAGCAGAAGAATCTTCTCCCGATTTTCCGAAAGCCTTTGGGTGTTCCACGCCATGCCGAGGTTGATAATTTCCTCGCAGGCGCCGGGATATTGCGGTTCTACCACGTGCGGTGCGGTGCCGTCCAATAATGCTACCTTGAAATCGGGAAAAATTACAGCGTCCAGGGACTGCGGATCGGAGGAGCAGGGACAAAGCTCACACCGCACGCCCTGTTTGATGAAATATCCGGCAACACGCTTCATCAAGGTGGACTTTCCCGTTCCGGGACCGCCTTTGATGATGTATGTATGCCAGCCGTCCTCGGCGCTATAGCAATTACCGAATACCGAAACAAAGCCGCCCGGTGCATTTGCACCGAGGAAAAACATGGGTTGTCGGGATAACTCGTTCATAAAAAATCAATCCTTTCTAAAATTCAACTTCCATACATTATTATGCTTTTTTTTGCGTTCGGTGCATGGACAAAGAATATATGCGTTTAACTTTTCGCTTAATTCCAAAATTAATCTATCAAAATCCAGCTGTTCGTTATTTGCAAAAACAGATGCAGGCTATTCAAAAATGTTGATGAACACTTTAATTATAAGGATTTATTATATTTGCAAATAACGAATACCTTATTGGCATTTGCAGTATTTTTGCATATTTTTACGATAGTATTGAAAAGATTTTTGCGGTATGTTATAAAGGAAAATAAAGGCGGACTTTATTAATTTTAAAGACCGCAAAACACTGATTTTTTGGAGTTTGGAGGATCAAAATGAAAAAGACAATCTCTCTTTTGCTTTGCCTGCTTTTGGCTGTTGGTTCACTGCCGTTTTCGGCACTGGCCGACACATCCGACAATGTAAGCTTTCCAACCGGTTTAAAAGCCCCGACTACTTACATTGATTTTAACAACAAAACGGCCGAAAACCGGGTCGGCGGTCAGAACGGCGAGATCGTCGGCGATGCGTTGTTTATCCGCAGTGCCGACGGCAGCATGGCGCTGCACCTGGAAAACGCTTTCGGCAAAAACGCCAAGCAGTATTTAAAGCTTCCGGGTGCGACCCTTGGCGACGCGGATTTTACCGTTTCGCTGATGTACCGCGCCAGCGGCGAGGGCGGCTTTACCGAATGGGCCGGCAAATGGATGAGCACCGCCGAAGAAAAGAAGTTTAAAGGATTTGAAATCGCTCAGGTAAAAGCCGGCGGCGCGATTTTTTCCACCGCAGACACGGCAATTACACCGAACCGCGGCGTTTCGCTTTTGAATTTGCCCTCCTGCACCGACGGAACTCTGCTGCTTTCCGACGGCACAAACGAGGCCAACAAAAACGCGATCAGCAACATTCAGGATACCAATTGGCATTCTTTGGTGCTTTCGGTAAAGCGCGGAAATACCGCGCAGCTTTATTTGGATGGTAAAGTATACGCAAGCGTTGGTATTTCCGGTGTTTCCGGCAGTATGGACGGCGACGGTACGTTGAATTTCGGCGCGGACGGCCTTGGAAATTACGGCGTCGGCAGCGGCGATTTTGACAACATTGCCGTGTTCTCTTATGCGCTCAACGAAGTTTTCTTCCACCGCCGTGAGGAGGCCACACTTCTCCGCACCCGCGTCATGGTCGACGACGACTTCGTAGCCACCTATGCCGGCGACGGCGTCATCATTGCCACCCCCACGGGCTCCACCGCCTACTCCCTCAGTTGCGGTGGCCCAATTCTCACTCCTACCTCACGTTGTTTCGTCATCACACCCATCTCCGCACACACACTAACCCTCCGCCCCATCATCGTCCCCGACAC
>CADAVL010000125.1 GCA_902791335.1 Oscillospiraceae bacterium | reverse complement strand
CTTGTAATCCTTCCACATTTATAATATAATTTAAAATGAATAAGTAAGACCGTTTGCGGAGAATACCCCAAAAGAACCTCATTTTGCGGTAGCACACCCTTTTCATCTGTCGCTTCGGTCAGAAAACGAGGTTTTACATGTTTAAAATAAAGGTAGCGGACATGGTGATCGACTACACCTGTCACCATGAATCGTTTTTTGAACACCGGTTAAAGGAATACATCGTAAAGGACAAACCTTCGGAAATGTGTATGCAATATAAGCTTTTGGACAATATTACATTGCCGGAGCATACCGTTTTAAAAAAGGTGAACGACGCTTTTATCGGAAAGGTCCACAAAACGGGTCATCTGATCATGTATTTAAAAAGCCCCAAAACAGGCAGAATTATTAACTGCGTGGAACATAACAGCGATTACACCGTCAATCTTGCGTGCGCCGTGCATCACAAGCCCACCGAAAAGGTTCCGTTGACCGATTGCGACCGGGAATATCTGCGGTCGGGATCGCTTTTTAATGACCGGCTGATCTACGCCGGCGGAACAACGCTTCACGGCTCCTGCATTGCGTTTCGCGGTGAAAGCGTGATCTTCTCCGCGCCGAGCGGCACGGGAAAATCCACCCATACCGGCCTTTGGAAAGAAATCTACGGCAGCGAGATTCAGTTTGTGAACGACGATAAACCGGCTTTGCGCGAAAAGGACGGCAGGATCTTTTCCTACGGAACGCCGTGGAGCGGCAAGACCGAGCTGAACACCAACATTGCCGTACCTTTAAAAGCCATTGTTTTTATCGGGCGGGCGGCTGAAAACACGATCAAAAGAATTTCGGCGGCCGAAGCTTTTTGCTATTTGAACGACCAGACCTTTCCGCCTTTTTACGACAAAGAGCTGGCGCGCAAAAACCTGGACTTTATTGAAAAGCTGATCAAAAGCGTTCCGGTTTATAAACTGGACTGCAACATGACACACGACGCCGCAAGGCTTTCTTGTGAAACGGTCTTTTCTTAAAAGGCCAAAACTGCTGAAAAACCAAAACTTTGCGGTATTATTCATTATTTATTGCGCCGTGTTCTTCAAAACTCGGCGTAGATCAAGAGAAATCAGAGGAGTTACCAATCATGCTGAAAGTTAAAGAAGGTTTCATTTTAAAGGAAGTTTGCGGCGAATATCTGATTGTTCCGATCGGAGAAGCCAGCATTGATTTTAAGTCGGTAATCAAGCTGAACGAAACCGGCGCGTTTTTGTGGGAACAGCTGGCCAAGGGTGCGGATGAAAAGGGCCTTTTGGACGCTCTGCTGAAAGAATACGATGTTCCGGCCGATATTGCTCAGAGCGATATTTCCGCCTTTTTGCTGCATCTGACCGACGCCGGCGTTGTGGAATGAACGAGCCGGTTTCCTTAAAGGATTTTATGCCGCTGATCCGCGAGCTCTTTGCGGAAGGGAAGACCGTGACGTTGACCGCCAGCGGAAATTCCATGCGGCCGCTTTTGCACCACGGACGGGATTCGGTGATCCTGGCGCCCTGTGAAGCTCCCCAAAAGCTGAAAAAACGCGATGTTCCTTTATACGAACGCGCGGACGGCCGCTTTGTGCTGCACCGCATTGTCAAGGTAAAAAACGGACAGTTTTCAATGTGCGGCGACCGACAGACCGAGCTTGAAACGGGCATTTTGCCGCAATCGGTGGCGGCGGTGGCGGTCGGGTTTGTGAGAAACGGAAAGAAAATCTCCTGCAAGTCGCCGCTTTATCGGCTTTATGCTTTTTTGTGGTGCGCGGTGCGGCCGCTCCGGCCTTCTTTGTTCAAGTTAAAGGCGGCACTCAACAAGGTCTTTAAAAAAGGCGGTGTCAAGGCTTCATGAAGAACCGAAAAACGCTTCATTGGATCTATAAAAATACGAGGAACTATCTGCCTGCGGTCGGTCTGATCGCGGTGCTGAGTGCCGCGGTTTCGGTGGGTTATATTCTGCTGGCCTATTTTTCAAGCTATGTCATTGACATTGCAACCGGCCAAAAAAGCGGGAATATCACCCTTTATATCGGGCTGCTTTTTGGCCTTATTTTGCTGCAGGCCGTGCTTTATGTGCTGAATTCCTCTCTGCGCGTTCGGGTGACCGGCAAAATTGAGATGGCTTTAAAAGGGCAGATGTTTTTATCCCTCACGCAAAAGGAGTACAGCGGCATTGCACCGCTTCATTCCGGCGATATTTTAAACCGTTTTACCAGCGACGTTGAGGTGGTGGTCGGCGGCGTGGTGGGCATTGTGCCGAGCGCCGTCAGTCTTTTTTCGCGGCTGATTGCCGCGCTTGCCGTACTGATCAGCATGAGCCCGGAGCTTACTGTTGTGATTATAATTATCGGCATTGTCGTGGGCTTTGCCGCGCGCATTTATTCCAAATATTTTAAGGGAATTCACAAGAAAGTGCAGTCCGCAATGGGCGAAACACGCAGTTATATGCAGGAATGCACCGAAAATATTGTGGTGGTGAAGACCTTTGGCTCTGCCGGCACGTTTCATGAAAAGCTCAAAAGCCTGATGACGCGCGTTTACAAGCTGAAGCTTCGCCGAAATCTGATCAGTAACATCGCGAATATTGCGGTGTTTTTGCTGTTTACGGGCGGATACTATGCGGCGCTTTCGTGGGGCGCTTTCATGGTGGATCGCGCGGCAATTACCTACGGCACGTTAATGGCACTGCTTTCCATTGTTTCTCAGGTGCGCGCACCGATTACCAATATGTCGGGCCTGATTCCGCAGTATTATTCCGCGCTGGCCTCGGCCGAGCGAATTATGGAGCTTCAATGCCTGCCCGACGAGCCAAAGACGCTGCCGCAGACGGATACCGCGCGCCTTTATGAAAAGCTTTCGGCCGTGCGGCTTCAAAATGTATCCTTTCGCTACGGCAAGAAGAACAATGAAGTGCTGAAAAGCGCCGACATGACCTTAAAAAAAGGTACGCTGACGGCGTTGGTCGGTGGCAGCGGCGAGGGAAAATCTACGATTTTCCGCCTGCTTTTGGGGCTTTATCACCCCAACGAAGGAACGCTCTTTTTAAAAACCGACGAAAAAACAATCCCGATCGACGCCACCGTGCGCGGCCTTTTTGCCTATGTGCCGCAGGGAAACATGATTCTTTCGGGAACCATTGCCGAAAATATTCGGTTTTGCAATCTTTCGGCCGACGACGAAGCCTTGCTGAACGCGGCAAAATGCGCCGACCTTTACGACTTTGTGCAATCCTTGCCAAACGGATTTGACACCGTGATCGGCGAGCGCGGTCTGGGGCTTTCGGAGGGACAAATTCAAAGAATTTCCATTGCCAGAGCGGTCCTGAGCGGTGCGCCGATCCTGCTTTTGGACGAATGCACCTCCTCTTTGGACGAAAAGACCGAAAAAACCGTGCTGCAAAATATTAAAGCCATGACCGACCGCACCGTGCTGATCATTTCGCACCGACCGGCGGCGCTTTCGGTGTGCGACAAAATTTACAGGCTTTCCGGCGGCATTTTGCGCGTTGAAGAATAGTTGAATTTTTGCGCCGCAGCATTCTCCGAATGATACAACCGAAGAATGACCGAATCTTTCGCGCCGAAGAACGGCCGAAGGACGCGCCCAAAGCGTGACCCCATTTTGCGCCCCGAAAAATCGTTAAATTTAAAACTATGAAAAATTATTTTTTAAGAAAGGCCGTGAAAAATTCAATGAAGAAACTGTTTGCGCTGACGCTCTGCCTTATTTTGCTTTTCTGCGCCGGATGCGCCAAAAAAGCGGACGATACTGTCGCCGATTTTACAAAGATCGGCGAGAAGATCACCGTGCAAAAAATTGACGGCGAGCAGCCGTGGGTTGTTACGGAGGACGGCTACGACGAGGACAGCTATGCCCTTGCACAGTTTAATGTAGCGTCGGACGAGGCGGAGAAGCTCAACGAAAAAATCCATGAAAAATTTGCCGACGAAGACGGCGAACGCCGCCTGCGTTTAAGCTATACCACCGGCCAAAAAGGGGCGCTTTGCTCGGTTTTATTAAAGAGTGTTTACGAAAGTCACCGCGTGGATTACAAGGCCTACAGCATGGATCTTTCTTCGGGGAAACCGGCCGAAACGCGCGCGATCGCCGATTTTTACGGTTACAATGAAACGGAATATTACAGCGCTTTAAAGGCCGCCGTGAAAGCGGAATTTTCAAGGCAGTACGGTTCGTTTGAAGGCAAGACCGAAAACTACGAAGAAACGTATCAAAAAGCAACCGGCGACGATTATTTAAAAAGCGCCGTGCCCTTTGCCGATTCCGAGGGAAAGCTTTCGGCTGTAGTGAACCTTTTGGGACTGGACGGTGAGGAGCATTCGTTCGCCGTGACCCTGGAAGAGTGAGCGGACAGACAATCGGGGGGATTTTTGATTGCTGTTAAGAGAAATATCAGCGGCTCTGTTTTTTGCGACCGCTGAACCGCATTTCTGAGGGGGTTCTATTTTAAAAAATGGGCTTATTTTCTTTTAAAAAAAGCCACAGCCAAAAAGAGGCTTTAAAAACCTTTTGCGGCCGACAGGTGCGCTATGTCACCCGTCGAACGGACGACGGCAACGGTCCGCAGGACGTCATTATCGGCAAGAACGGCCGCGCTGCCGTATTTGACGGATATATTAAAGTGATCTGCGGCACGACGGACGTTTTTGTTTGTCCGGTGCAAAAGACCGTGATCAACTTCTTACTAAGCGGAAACGGCGCCACGGTAGAGGGCGAAAACGCCGTGACCGGCAAATTTGACCGTATTATTGTATACTATTAAGCAGAACAAGCAAGCATTTTTTCGTTTTGGCCGACGAACAAACGGCCGCTTGGCATTGACTGACACCGGAAAGGCGGTTCCCGATTGAGCACAGCGCATGCAACCATTTTTAAAGAGGAAATTGACAACACGGTTAGAAAGCTTTTGAAGTACCGATCGCCCGACCGGTTTATTTTTAACATTGTGACCGACACCCATTTATTCCCGGACGATCGTCAGAGTATGGCGCGCTTTGAGCATTCAATTGAAAATTTGTGCGCCGTGTCGGCTGCTGTGCGCCCAAACTGTATCTTTCACCTTGGCGATATGCTGTGGTGGAATCCGCAGGTGGACAATCCGACGTATTGGAACGAAGAACGCACCGCCGGGACCTTAAATTATGCGCGCAGTGAATTTTTGAGCTGCAACAAAAACACCTTTTTTGTGCCCGGAAATCACGACGGTGCCGGTGCTTCGGAGCCGAACCCCTCAGTATGGAGCCGACAAATGGTAGATCTTCACGAAAGCTCGGTGACGCATCACTCGGGTGTGGGCTACTATTTTGTTGATTTTAAGGAATACAAGCTGCGCGCGGTAATCTTAATGAGCTGTTTTAAAACGCCCGACGGTGTGCATTACGGATATTTTAAGGATCAGCTTTTGTGGCTTTGCCGTGAGGCGCTGCAGGTGCCGAAAGGCTACCAAATTCTCCTGTTCGCGCACATGACGCCGGTAGGCCCCACGGTGGGGCGGTTTCACAACGCCGACCTGTTTTGCGAGCTAATGACCGCTTTCAGCACGCGCACGGTGTTTCGTTCGGCCGATTTTTCGCATGATTTTAAAAACGCAGAGGGAAGTGTTTCGGCCATGTTTGTGGGGCACGGTCACGTAGACTGGTCGGAAAAATTTTCCTGCCTGCCCTGCCGCGTGATCGAGACCGCCTGCAATCTTTTGCACGTGCCGCAGTTTGGAAAGTGGCCGATCCCCGAAAACGGTGAACCGCGGCCGCGCGCTTACGGCACGGTGACAGAGGATCTTTGGGACACCGCGGTTTTGAACATGAAAACCGGGCAGCTGGATATTGTCCGCTTCGGGTCGGGTGCGGACCGGCATTTTAATATTTTTAATTAAAAA
>CADAVL010000124.1 GCA_902791335.1 Oscillospiraceae bacterium | reverse complement strand
TCAAGCAGTGGACGGCAACCGCGCCGACAGGATCGTCTACGTGGAGCTTATAATCGAGCAGCCACACGCCGAAGACAACCAGCAGACCGGCAACCGCACCAATGACGATCGCGCCGAAAGCGTCGCAGACATCGCAGGATGCCGTAATGGCAACCAAGCCTGCAAGCGAAGCGTTTAAACACATGGAAACATCGGGCTTGCCGTATTTGATCCAGGTAAAGGTCATGGCAACCACTGTTGCAACCGACGGCGCTATGGTGGTGGTCACAAAAATGGAACCCATTTCCGCAACCGAGGTCGCGGCGGCGCCGTTGAATCCGTACCAGCCGAGCCAGAGGATAAACACACCGAGGCAGCCGATGGGCAAATTGTGGCCGGGGAATGCGTGGACTTTTGTGACCTTGCCGTTTTTATCTCTTGTGAATTTTCCGATACGCGGACCTACCATTGCGGCACCGATCAAAGCGCAGATACCGCCGACCATGTGAATGCAGTTGGAACCGGCAAAATCGTGGAAGCCGAGTTTTGAAAGCCAGCCGCCGCCCCAGGTCCAGTGCGCTTCAATGGGATAAATGACCGCGGAAATAATGGCGGAGTAAACACAGTAGGACAGGAATTTGGTTCTTTCAGCCATGGAACCGGAAACAATGGTTGCCGTGGTTGCACAGAACACTAAGTTAAACACGAAATTGGACCAATCGAAATTTGCATAATCGGTAAAGATGTCAAATCCCGGTTTGCCGATGATGCCGACAAGGTCTTCACCTAAAAATAAGCCAAAGCCCACAAGAATGAACACCACCGTGCCGATGCAGAAGTCCATAAGGTTTTTCATTAAAATATTGCCGGAGTTTTTCGCTCTGGTAAAGCCGGTTTCCACCATGGCAAAGCCAGCCTGCATCCAAAACACCAGCGCGGCACCGATCAAAAACCAAACACCGTAGACTTCGCCGGTGATGGCTTTCAGTATTGTATCAGTCATTTCTATCATCCCTTATAAATTTAATGCGATTTTGTATTTATCTATTGTTGCCTACCGAACGCTGAACAGCAGATCACCGTAGGACGGATAAGGCCAGTATTTTTTGGCGGTGACGGTTTCCATTTCGTCCACCGTCGCGCGAAGATCGTTCATCGCGGCAAAAACGGAATCCTTATAAAATCTTGCCAAAGCGCCGGTATCTTTGATCTCCTTTGCGTCCATCACGCATTTTTCGAGCGCTTCGGTCTTTTTAAAGGCCAGCGCGCTGAGTGACGAAAGCTTTGAGATCATGCTTTTTTCATAGGTGCTGTCGGCGTCGGGCATAAAGCTATACTTTGCAAGCGCCGCGTCGGAAAGCTCGTGAACATAAGACGTTACGGCCGGCAGGATATCTTTCTTTGCCATGTCCAACATGGTGGCTGCCTCAATGCCGAGGGTCTTGCAATATTTTTCCTCTAAGATCTCATACCGTGAGCGCAGCTCCGTTTCGGTGTAGACTTTGTGATCGGTAAACAGCTTGATATTCTTTTTATGAAGCAGGTACGGCAGGCAGTCGGGCGTGGAAACAAGATTTAGAAGACCGCGCTTTTTTGCCTCCTCCAGCCAGGATTCCTCATAGCCGTTACCGTTGAAGATAATTCTTTTATGTTCTTGTACCGTCTTTTTGATCAAATCGTGCAGCGCCGCCTCAAAGTCTGCCGCGCTCTCCAGTGCATCGGCAAACTGACGAAGTTCCTCGGCCACGGCCGTGTTTAAAACGGTGTTGGGTCCGGCAATAGAAGCGGTGGAGCCGAGCATTCTGAATTCAAATTTATTGCCGGTAAAGGCAAAGGGAGAGGTACGGTTGCGGTCGGTCGTATCTTTCGGGAAACGCGGTAAGATGTGAACGCCGACCTTTAAAAGCTCTTTTTCCTTTGCTCCGTAAGGCTCGTCGGTTTCAATGGCTTTTAATACGGCGGTGATCTCGTCACCTAAGAACATGGAAACAACGGCCGGCGGTGCTTCGTTAGCGCCCAGGCGGTGGTCGTTGCCGGCACTTGCAACAGAAATTCTCAAAAGATCCTGATATTCGTCAACCGCCTTGATAACCGCACACAAAAACAGCAGAAACTGTGCGTTTTCATAAGGGGTCTCGCCCGGCTCTAAAAGGTTTACACCGGTGTCGGTTGAAAGCGACCAGTTGTTGTGCTTGCCGCTGCCATTTACCCCTGCAAAGGGCTTTTCATGCAACAAGCAAACCATGCCGTGCTTCTTTGCAACCTTTTGCATCAGCTCCATGGTCAGCTGGTTGTGATCGGTTGCGATATTTGTGGTGGTAAAGATCGGTGCCAGCTCGTGCTGTGCCGGTGCAACCTCGTTATGCTCGGTTTTGGCAAGAATGCCAAGCTTCCAAAGCTCATCATTAAGGTCTTTCATAAATTCGGAAACGCGGGATTTGATCACGCCGAAATAGTGATCGTCCAGCTCCTGGCCTTTGGGCGGCTTTGCACCGAAAAGCGTTCTGCCGGTATAGATCAGATCCTTACGCTTATCAAAAACCTCTTTATCTACCAAAAAATATTCCTGCTCGGGGCCGACGGTAGTTTTTACGGTGGCGACTTCGGTGTTGCCGAACAGCCGCAGCACTCTTAATGCCTGCTTATTGATGGCCTCCATGGAACGCAAAAGCGGCGTCTTTTTATCCAGCGCCTCACCGCCGTAGGAGCAGAACGCGGTGGGAATGCACAGCACGCCGTCCTTAATAAAGGCGTAGGAGGTGGGGTCCCAAGCCGTATAGCCGCGCGCTTCAAACGTGGCTCTCAATCCGCCGCTCGGAAAGCTTGACGCGTCCGGCTCGCCCTGGATCAGTTCCTTGCCGGAGAACTCCATGATCACCTTGCCGTCGGGCGTGGGTGAAATAAAGCTGTCGTGCTTTTCAGCGGTAACGCCGGTCATGGGCTGGAACCAATGGGTAAAATGAGTGGCGCCCTTTTCAATGGCCCAATCCTTCATGGCGTTTGCCACCACATTGGCAACCGCACTGTCCAGCCGTTTTCCTTTTTTAATGGTGAGCTGAACCTGTTTAAAGGTTTCCTTTGGCAGGCGCGCCTTCATCACAGACTCGTCGAATACATTGCTGCTGAAAATTTCTGTAATCGTACTCATGAAAATTACCCCTTTTTTGAAATTAAGAAAAACAAAAAAGGCAACGACACCACGAGAATTAAAAACTCGCGACATCGTTGCCGTTGATTCCTGTATTTTCTTGTTGTTCGTATTATACGACGGTTTTAGCGGAATGTCAACACCCAAACACTCAAAACGTCGAAATTTCGGTTTTGAACTAATAATATTAAGTATAATTCATTTGCGATTTGATGAAATGAACGATTTACTTAATATATTTAAGTTTGCGTGCCAATATAGCATGATTTTTGCCGACATCCGCCGCACTTTGGCGCATTTTTCGGGAATTTTCGGTTTCGGGTTGAATTTTTCGGGAATTCTGTTATACTAAACATATCATATAAAGAATATACGAAGCTTTTTCCTCGGCTTTTGTATTTATTGTAAAACGGTACCGGCCGCCGACGGCTTTTGTTTGGGCAGCACCCCCGATGAGCCCCCGACGCTTTCGGCGACAGATTGGAGTTTTTAAATTATGAAAGACGGATTTATCAAGGTAGCCGCGGCGGCTGTTCCGCTCTCTGTAGCGGACGTTCATTATAACGCGCGGGAGATCAGAGAGGTCATCTCGCTTGCCGATACCGAGAACATCAATCTGCTGGTGTTTCCGGAGCTTTGCCTGACCGGTTATAGCTGCGGCGATCTTTTTTATTCCGATACTCTTAAAAAAGGCGCTTTGGACGCATTGAAAGAGCTTTGCGCCTACACCTACGGAAAATATCCGGTTTGCGTGGTGGGTCTGCCCTTTCAATACGGGGCAAAGCTTTATAACTGCGCCGCGGTTTTGCACGGCGGCAAAATTTTGGGTCTTGTGCCAAAAAGTGTTTTGCCGAATTACGGCGAATTTTACGAAAAGCGCCAGTTTACAAGCGGCAGTGAATTGCCGGAAAATATGGAAGTAACGATTGGAAACAAAACCGTGCCCTTCGGCACGAAGCTTTTGTTCCGCCATGAGGAGCTGGAAGATTTTTGCGTGGGTGTTGAGCTTTGCGAGGATCTTTGGGCGGACGTGCCGCCGAGCAACAGCCTTTGCCAAAGCGGCGCCACGATCATTGCAAATCCCTCAGCTTCGGACGAAGTCATTGGCAAAGAGGGCTACCGCAGAATGCTTGTGAGCGCCACCTCTGCGCGGCTTTTGTGCGGCTATGTCTACAGTAACGCAGGCCCCGACGAATCCACACAGGACATGGTTTTTTCGCGGCACAATATCGTGGCGGAAAACGGCGTGATCTTAAAGGAAAACAAGCCGTTTTGCGACAACACTCTGACCGTCAGTGAGATTGACGTCAAAAAGCTTATAGCGGAGCGCCACCGTTCCACGAGCTTTCGGCCAAAGTTTGGAAAAGACTACAAAACCGTTCTGTTTTCACAGCCAATCGTAAAAACCCTGCTGACAAGAAGCTTTGCAAAGAATCCGTTTGTACCCGATTCCAGTGTTGAGCGCTCGGAACGTGCCGAGGCAATTTTGAAAATTCAGGCTTACGGACTGAAAAAGCGGCTTGCCCACGCTCATGCGAAAACAGCGGTCATTGGTGTTTCCGGCGGTCTTGACAGCACGCTGGCACTGCTTGTGACTGCCAAAGCCATGGATCTTTTAAACCGTCCGCGCACGGATATCGTGGCTGTGACCATGCCCTGCTTCGGTACGACCAAGCGCACAAAATCCAACGCGCAGCTTTTATCGGAGCAATTGGGCGTTACTTTAAAAGAAGTGGATATTACAGCGGCTGTTCGGCAGCATTTTAAGGATATCGGGCAGGACGAAAGCTCGCTTGACGTCACCTTTGAAAACTGTCAGGCACGTGAGCGCACACAGGTTTTAATGGATATTGCAAACAAAACCGGCGGCATGGTGATCGGCACGGGCGATCTTTCGGAGCTGGCACTCGGCTGGGCGACCTACAACGGGGATCATATGTCCATGTACGCCGTGAACTGCTCGGTTCCAAAAACGCTGGTACGCTATATTGTGGCGTTTGAGGCCGACCGTTCGGGAGAAGATTTGAAAAACGTGCTTTACGATATTTTGGACACGCCGGTTTCGCCCGAGCTTCTGCCCACCGATGAAAACGGTGAGATCGCGCAAAAAACAGAGGATCTTGTGGGCCCTTACGAGCTGCACGACTTTTTCCTTTATCATATGCTGCGGTTCGGCTATTCGCCCCAAAAGCTCTATCGGCTTTGCAGATCGGCTTACCGCGACGATTACGATCCCGAAACGATACTTCACTGGTTAAAGGTATTTTTACGGCGGTTCTTTATGCAGCAGTACAAGCGTTCCTGCATTCCCGACGGGCCGAAGGTCGGCTCGGTCACGCTGTCACCGCGCGGCGACTGGCGGATGCCCTCGGACGCGGCGGCCACGCTGTGGCTCAGCGAAGCCGAAAACATTTTGCCGGAATAAACGCGGCAGATTCGGCAAAGGCGCGCGATCATTCGGCCGGCAACGGCAAAACAAGAATTTTTAAGTTGAAACCGCTGCTTTAGGCTGACGAGCGTCGAAACAGTGACGTCAATATAATAAAACAAAAAAACGGGCGCTGTTGCAAGGCATAAAAAGGCTTTGCGGCATCACCCATTTTTTGCTTTTTTGAAAGAGAGCGGCGCGTTCCTTTTTTTGAAAAAAGGAAGTTCCCCCCAAAAAAGGCATTCAGCGAATGGCGGAAATATCGTACGGTGTGGTTTGATAGACAAAATAGTTGAGCCAATTGGAATAAAGAAGATTGGCGTGCGCGCGCCAGGTCATTAAAGGCGGTTCT
>CADAVL010000123.1 GCA_902791335.1 Oscillospiraceae bacterium | reverse complement strand
AAGCTACCGTCAAAACCCACAGAAGCCACATTGCATTTTTTGTATTCAAACAATCTCTTAATCCCATGCACCGAAACCAACCCATAACATAAAAGCTAAAAGTTGACACTTAGAAGTCACTATGATATATTGATTTCGGATCCATGATTTTTTACAGTCTCCTCTATTGAGAAAGCACAGCCGAAAGGAGGATCATAATGCCGCCGAAAGAGCATTTTGTTCCAAAACATTTAAAGCTTGAGAACTCGTTTTCAAGAAGCGACGCATTGTATAACTTTGACGGGCTGAACATTTCAAAGCACCACGGCAGCTATGAATCCGACTGGCATCTTCATTCGTTCTACGAAATCGAGCTAATTTTATGCGGCGAAGCGGAATTCACGGTTGACAATCACACTTTGCACTTGAAAATGGGCGGCTGTGTTCTTTTTTTGCCTGGCTCCACGGAAAAGCTTCGTCTGTACGACAAATCGGAAATTCTTACGCTTCGGTTTCGGGAAGACATTGTCAGCTCCACGCTGATGAACACGCTTTATAATAAAAGCTTTATTTCGGCAGAACTTTCCGACAAACTTACAAAAACAATTCCCGAGGTAATATCGGAAACCTTAGGTTCAGGCTGCAACAAGGAACTTTTAAAACCGGCGATGAAAGGAATAGCACAGTATATTACTGCGTTGATTATCGGAACCGCCGCTGCCGACTGCGGCAACAAAACGGGCGAACAGGTCATTGACCCGATCATATTAAAGGCGATCATGCATATTCGCTTAAATATTGCGCATGAGATCACGCTGAAAAGTCTTGCAAAGAGGTACGGCTACACCCCCAACTATTTCAGCACGATCTTTAAGAAAGAAACCGGCAAAAGCTTTTCCGATTATTTAAAATACGAGCGGCTGCGGCTGTCGGATATTTTGCTGAAAACCAGCGATCTTTCCGTCAGCGAGATCGCAAAGCAGGTGGGCTTTTCTACAACGGCATATTTTTGCCGGGTATATAAAAACAAGTTTGGTATCACACCCGGACAAAAAAGGTTGTAGATGAGGAATTCCTGTCGTACGCTAAAGTCATAGAATTGTGCAACAAAAACCAACCATTGTGCATTGAGATATTCCGGAGCATCGGATATACTGGCCACAGTGGTTGGTGTTTTTTATCAGAAAACACCCCATTCATCATATTTATCATGAAAGAGGTAATTTGCATGAGTAAATTTATGTTGGGCTGTAACTATTGGGACAGCAAATCCAGTACCGATATGTGGAAAAACTGGGACGAGGACGTAGTAAGGGACGACCTTTCCGCGCTGAAAGCGATCGGAGTCAAACACCTGCGCGTCTTCCCAAACTGGCGCGATTTTCAGCCGGTGGATAAATATTTAACCTATCTCGGCACACAGCGCGAATACTTTGTACCGGACGACGCTGACTGCGCTGCTCCCGACTATGTTGACAAAAGAATGATTACACGGTTTCGCCGCTTTGCAGAAATTTCCGACGAAAACGGCATGGAGCTGACGGTGTCCTTATTGACCGGTTGGATGAGCGGTCGGCTGTTTTTTCCGCCGGCACTGCAAAACAAGGGCCTTTTAACCGACGCAGAGGCTTTGACGCTGACTAACCGCTATGTAACAAAGCTTGTAAATGAATTTAAAGATATCAAGAACATTGTGATGTGGGATCTCGGCAACGAATGCAACTGTGTGGAGCGCGTGCCGTCAAGATTTGCCGCTTATCTTTGGACCATGTCGGTGAGAAACGCGATCAGAGCCGCCGACCCTACAAGACCGATTGCTTCGGGAATGCACGATCTTACTGCCGAGGACGGCGGTGAGAATTACTGGTCGATCAAAGATCAGGGCGAACTTTGCGATCTGCTCACCACCCACCCCTATCCATCGCCGACCATTCGCAATGACATGGAGCCGATCAATGCCATGCGTAGCACCATCAATCCCACCGCGCAAAGTGAGTTTTACGCCGGTGTTTCAAAAAAGCCGTGCATGATCCAGGAGCAGGGTTCATTTTCAGAAACAGTTGCAAACAAGGAAGCCGCCGCGGACTTTTTGCGTGTAAATGTGCTGTCGGCCTGGGCAAACAATCTGGACGGTTATTTGTGGTGGTGCGGCATGGAGCACGAGCTGCTGACCGAGCCGCCGTACTCTTGGAGCATGGCTGAACGCAATTTGGGGCTTTTGCATCTTGACAGAAAGCCAAAGCCGGTGGGACGTGAGATGGCGAAAATTTCAAAGCTGATTGAAAGCCTGCCAAAAATCAGTAAAAAACGGATCGATGCCGTTTGCGTTCTGCCAAAATACGACCGGCAGGACAATGCCATGGCAACTTACGTTCTGGCAAAACAAGCGGGTATTAATCTTTCTATTGTAAATTGCAGTGACGAGCTACCGGACACAGACTTAATCTTTTTCCCTTGCTGCCATGACGGCGCCTACGTGAACAAAGAGGACTACGATAAGCTGTTCAAGCGCGTGGAAGACGGCGCAACGCTTTATGTATCTTCCATTAATGCACAGTTTTGCGAATTTGAAAAGAAATTCGGTCTGCGCTCACTCGGCATGGTGAGAAAGCAAAAAACGCACACGGCGCACTTTCCGTTCGGCGATATTGAATATCAGAATGAAAGAGAGATTTTGTTGGAGCCGATCGGCGCCGAGGTCTTGGCCGTAAATGAAGAAGGCAATCCGGTTTTTACAAAATACAAGTACGGCAAAGGCGATGTCTATCTGCTCAATTTCGGCCTGGAGCTTTTGGCCGCCGGAAAATACAACGCCTATGCGCCCGAATTCTCACTTTACAAGGTTTATAAAATGATCGACAAGGTAAAGGCCTCTGCAGAAGATTATATCATAAACACTGACGACTGCCGCGTCGGTGTTACCGAGAGCGCCTGCGAGGGCATAACGATCGTTACCGCGATCAACTACAGCGATGAGGACATTGATTTTGACTATACCGTAAAAGACGGATATCGTTTGGAACCGATCTATGGCGGCAACAAAGTCCTCCCCCACTGCGACGCGGTGATTTTTAAAGCGACAAAGAAATCGGCCGGGATTTAAAATAGCAGCAAAACAGCCGCGAAAGGAGCGCAAAACATAAGATGAGCATACGAATTGAAAAAGAGCGCTTTATCATTGAAACCGAACATACAAGCTACGTGATCGTTTTAAGAGAAGAAACCCTGCAAGGCACCGGCGAAAGCTTGAAATTTGTCTGCTTTGGCTATTGGGGCGAAAAGCTTTTGCACCCGGAAGAGGTCCCGAATGATTACTATGTTTTAAGCGGAAATGACAGCTACACCGAGCGTGCCGCAGGACGACAGGAATTCCCCTTCTACGGTGCAAAATACTTTGACAGCGAATGCTTAAAGCTGAAATTTTCGGACGGCGTGCGCGATGCAAGACTCAGCTATCAGTCTTACAAGATCACAAACGGCGGGAACGAACTGAAAATCACCCTTCGGGATATTCATTATCCGGTTGAAGTCGATCTATATTATATGATCTATGATGGCCTTGACCTCATCGACCGCCACGCGGTGATCCGAAATGTGGGGTCACAGCCCATTACACTTGAAACTGTTTATTCTGCTTGCTGGTCGGTGCCGTATTCCGACCGTTTGCAGCTGACTTATATGTCCTCTGCCTGGGGCGAGGAGTATAAAATTCAAAAGCAACCTTTAAATCAAAGCCCTGTACTGCTTGAAAGCCGCGCCGGTGTTTCCAACGCTACCGCTTACCCTTATTTCGCCATTGACAACGGCAACGCCGCTGAAAGCTTCGGCAATGTTTGGTTCGGCACACTGCAATACAGCGGCAACTGGCAGATCAAAGCAGGCCGCGATCACAACCGTGCGCCGCAGATCGTGGGCGGTATTTCGGATTTTAATACCAAAATAAAAATTTGCGGCGGCCGTGAATTTGAAACGCCTGTATTCACCGGCGGCATGGTAACAGAAGGCTTTGGCGCCGCGGCAAGGCAGCTGCACGAATATCAGCGAAAACTAAGCCGTACAAAATGGACGAACAAAGTGATGCCGGTGCTTTATAACGCTTGGGCGACCTTTGAATACAACCTTGATGAAAAGATGCTGTTGGAACAGGCGGAACGCTGTCACGAACTGGGCATTGAGATGTTTTTGATCGACGACGGCTGGTTTAAAAACCGCAATGATGATCGATCGGGTCTCGGAGACTGGGAGATCGACCCGAAAAAATTCCCGAACGGCCTAACACCGCTGATCAATAAGCTCAACGATCTTAATATGATGTTCGGCATTTGGGTGGAACCCGAAATGTGTACCGAGGAAAGCGAGCTTTATAAAAATCACCCCGAATGGATTTTCCACTACCCCACAAGGCAGCCGGTAAAACGACGAAACCAGTACGTTTTAAACCTCGGCTTAGAGGAGGTTTATCAGTACACCGAAAATTGGCTTGACAAGCTTTTGAGTAAAAACAACATCGGCTATTTAAAGTGGGATATGAACCGCTATCTCAGCGAAGTCAACTGGGACGGAATTGCAGGCAGACCCGACGATGAGGTTTATATAAAATATGTAAAGAATCTTTGGCGGCTGTTTGATCATATCAATGTAAAATATCCGGACGTGCTGATTGAAAACTGCGCTTCGGGCGGACTGCGCGCCGATCTTTCTATGGCAATGCGCTGTGCAAGGGTCAACCGCAGCGACAATCAGGATTGCATGGACGCGCTCATTTTGCACGAGGGCTTTACAAAGGTGAATTTATCGAAAGCGGCCGGCGGCGGTGCTCACATGCACCACAAAGGAACAATCACCCTCTCCGGCAGAACCGAAAGCTACAAACGCATGGCTTATACCGGCATGATGGGTTCGCTTTCGGTGGGGTTTGATCTTAGAAAGCTGACCGACGAAGAACTGGCGGAGCTGAAAAGCTATATTGAGATGTACAAACAGCTGCGCGAAACGATACAGCTCGGCGATATGTATTTGCTGCGCTCGACCTACGACCCCACGGCGCCTGCGGTGATCTATCAGTTTGTGAGTAAAGACAAAAACAAAAGCGTGGTGTTTTTCTTTAACAATAACAAGGGTTTTATGGCCTGGCTCGGCGAAACAAAGCTGAAAGGTCTTGACCCCGAAAAGATATACAAAATCAAAATTCTGGGCGACGAAAAGGAAAATGTCAGAGAGCATTTTCCGAAGTTTGAACCAATAAGCGGCGACACGCTCATGAAAATGGGTTTGACCTTTAAAAGTATGCGCGCTTTGTGTCAGGACAGCACCTACGGCTGCTTTGCCGCAGTTTTGGAAGCAAAGTAAACGCACTCTTTCGGCCGTTCTCCTTTTACAAAAACAACATTAAAAAACACCGCTGTTGCAAAGAGGGTGTTCCCCCAAACAGCGGTGTTTTCATTTGTAGTTTAAAAAATTTATTTTGTGAGCGCTTCGGGGTGTCTTGCGGCAACGACCGAGAACGCGTCGTTGGCGATCTCACAGGCAAGCGCGATATCCTCGTCGCTCAATGCGGCGTTGATAAAGTGATTGTGGTGCGAGGCAATAAACAGTCCGCGGGAAACGCACTCGGCCACCCATTCCTGGTGGAGCATGAGATTGTCGTCGTTTGCAATTCTTAAATAGAACAGCGCCGGTTCGCCGGAAACCACCAGGTCAAAGCCGTTTTCTCTGGCGGCCGCTTTTAAACCGTTTGTCAGCCTTGTACCTTTTTCACGGAAAAGCGTGGGGGTATCGAGCCGTTTCATTTTATCAATGCAGGCAATGCAGGCGGCAAACGGAACGGCGCTCATCCAATAAGAGCCGGTGAACGAAAGCGAAGAAGCCGCCGTTTTTAAGAATTCCCTGCCGCAGGCCGCCGACATATTGTATCCGTTGGCAAGCGCCTTG
>CADAVL010000122.1 GCA_902791335.1 Oscillospiraceae bacterium | reverse complement strand
TCAGCGGTTGATACTGGTGATAAGCGCCGCCGTCGCGAAGCTGAGTGGCCGCAAGGTCCAAAATACGCTGTCTTGCGCGTTCCGGCTCCAAATGAACAAAGCCCAAAACGTCCTGCGAGCTATCGCGGAAGCCCATGCCGCGGCCGATACCGCTTTCAAAATAAGAAGCACTGCGGGAGAAGTTGAAGGTAACCATGGTCTGATACTGGTTCCAGATGTTGACCATGCGATTGAGCTTGTCGTCCGAGCTTTCGATCGTGTAGGTAGAAAGCAGGTTGTCCCAATATTTATGAAGGTCTTCCAAAGCCTTGTCTACTTTTTCGGTGGTATCAAAGGCGGCAATCATCTTGTAAGCCTTTTCTTTGTTGATGACATTGAGCGCCGTCCATTTTTTGTCGGGATCGTTTTCGGCATAGCCGAGCATAAAGATAAAGGTCTTGCTCTCGCCCGGCTTTAAATCCACCTTTAAGCAGTGAGAACCGCAGGGCGCCCAACCGACAGCAATGGAGTTGGTGGGTTCGCCGTCACATACGGTGGTGGGGTGATCAAAGCCGTTATAAATGCCAAGGAAATCCTCTCGATCGGTGTCGAAGCCGCAGATGTCGGCATTCACGCTGTAGAAAGCATAGTGATTTCTGCGCTCGCGGTATTCGGTTTTGTGGTAAACCACGTTCCCCTCAACCTCAACCTCGCCGACCGACAGGTTACGCTGGAAGTTGGTCTGATCGTCAAGACCGTCCCAAAGCGCAAATTCCACAAAGGAATGCAGACGAAGATTTTTCTGCTCAGCGCTGTTATTCTTTAAGGTAACCTTCTGAATTTCAGCGTCAAATTTCAGCGGTACAAAATAGGTGCAGTCCGCGCTGACGCCGCCGTGCTCGCCGTGGATCACAGTGTAGCCCATACCGTGACGGCACTCGTATTTGTCAAGCGGAGTGCGCATGGGTCTGAAGCCGGGCGACCAAACCGTGTCGCCGTCTTTTATGTAGAAATATTTACCGCCGTCGTCCATGGGAACATTGTTATAGCGAAAACGGGTAATCCGGCGCAGTCTTGCGTCTTTATAGAAGCTGTAGCCGCCTGCCGTGTTGGAAAGCAGGGTGAAGAATGTTTCATTTCCGAGATAGTTGATCCAAGGGTAAGGGGTGTCGGGTGTTTCAATGACGTATTCTTTTCTTGCATCATCAAAATGGCCAAATTTCATGTTTTCTAACCTCCGTGTCCTCGCTACGAAAAGCAAGGTTAATTTTAATTTATCTTACCATATATTTACGGTAAAAACAACAATTTAAAGCGGACTTTGTATAGTTTTTTTGATTTAGGCAAAAATTTCTATAGAACACAAGAAGTTTCACATTGAAAAGGAGCATTTAAAAAATGACCGTAATAAGACTCAACAGCCAAGGCGAACAGATTGAGAAAAGCGACGTAGAAGCACTGGTATTGAGCAATCGGACCTGTGTTGATATTTTGCAGCAGACCGTAAGAAAATTAGAAAGTCAAGACCATGACGGACAATAATTCCAAAACGACCGCGCTTTATATCCGCGTTTCAACCGATTTTCAGGCCGAGGAGGGCTACTCCATTGAAGCGCAAAAGGAAATGCTTGAGGGGTACTGTCGTTCGCGGCAGATCAAGAACTATCGCTTTTACATTGACGGCGGTTTCAGCGGCAGTAACATTGAACGTCCGCAGATGCTCCGGCTAATCGAAGATATCAAAAACCGCAAAATTAAAGCGGTGGTGGTTTATAAGCTGGACCGACTTTCGAGAAGTCAGAAAGACACGCTTTATTTGATCGAGGACGTACTAAACCCCAACCAAACGGAATTTGTGTCACTGAACGAAAACCTTGACACCTCCACCTCCATTGGCAGAGCCATGCTCGGCATTATGTCGGCCTTTGCACAGCTGGAGCGCGAAACCATTAAGGAACGCACCCGAATGGGCATGAAAAAACGGGTGGAATCCGGACTTTGGCCGGGCGGCGGCAAAATTCCCTACGGCTTTCGATACAACCGCAAAATCGGAAAATTAGAGCCGGACGAAAACGCTGAAAACGTAAAGAAAATGTACGAGCTGTATTTAAACGGTTATTCCACCGGCGCAATTGCCGAAATTCTGGGGTTTTTATATGATCAGTCGGTTTTGCAGATACTGAAAAGGCGCTTAAATTACGGCGCAGTGGAATATAAAGGTGCCGTGATCGAAGGCAGTCACGAACCAATCGTTTCAAAAGAAACCTACGAAAAAGCCATGAAAATGATGAAAGAGCGCAGCCGCCTAAGAACGCCGAGATCGGATTATCTTTTAAGCGGACTTCTGGTCTGCGGTGTTTGCGGCGCAAAAATGCGCTATCAAAAATGGGGCAAGTCCGCAACAAAGCTGGTTTGTTATTCGCGGCAAAACACAAAAAAATATTTAAAGAAGAGCGATCACTGCACCCTGCCGCTCTTCGAGGCGGAGGATGTGGAAAAGCTTGTGTTAAATGATATTTTCCATATTGGAACCGAAACGCTTTCCAAAACCGCAAACCAAGGAAATCCCGTTTTTGAAGAACTCAAAAAAAGAATCACCGAAAGCGAAAAAAAGCTCAAACGTCTTTACGACCTCTACGCCGAAAACGGCGATGAAATACTGAAAAGCACCATTTTGGAACAGCGGGAAATTCTTTCAAAGCTTCAGCACAAATACAAAAAGGAACGCGAAGCCGGAATTTTGAGCCGCGACCGCAATGAGAAGATCCAAAAGCTTCGGGATATCAAAGGTGTTTGGAACTACATTTCACCGCACGAGCGACAACAGTTTATCAGAAGTATTGTGGAAAAAATTGTGGTATACGAAGATAAAATTGAAGTGATCTATAAGCTGTAAAGAACCTATGATCTCCCGACAACGGTATTTTGTTGACGGGAGATATTTTTATGTAGTTTGGACATTTAGGGCTCACCAAAGATTAAGCGTACTCAAAATTTCTCAAAGCAATATTCATCGGCACGGCATAGGTAGAAAAACGCACGCACTGAGTGATATCAAAATTATCAATGGCTTTGATCAGGCCGATACAGCCCACCTGGAACAAATCGTCGGGGTTTTCACCGCGGCCGTTAAACCGCTGAATCACGCTCAAAACCAACCGTAAATTTCCGTTGATCAGCTCTTCGCGCGCGCGCTTATCGCCGTTTTTCACGCGTTTTAAAAGTTCTGTTTTTTCCTTTTCTTTTAAAACCGGCAGCTTTGCCGTGTTTACGCCGCAGATTTCAACCTTACTGTACTGCATTTTTCTTCCCCCTGTTTTTTGTCTTTGCGCCGAAACGCGCCGACTTTATTGTTACCATAATCAGGGAAAGAAATACAAAAGCGAAAATAAAATACCGCGGATCGCTTCAAAGTTCCGAAAAACTGCTTGTATTATACTGCAAACTGTGCTATGATACAAGACAACCTAACAAAAATTATAGACAAATATTGCCCTTTTAAGGAAAGGTCGAACCTCTCATGTTTTTATACCAGCCGTTTCAATACGACATCATGACCATGTCCGGATATTCCGCAACCTTTTTGCCGCATATTCACCAAAGCATAGAAATTTTATATATTACCGAAGGCAGCTGCGAGGCCACGGTGGACGGCAAAAGCTACACCCTTTTAAAAAATGATTTTATCGTGGTTTTCCCCTACCGCATTCACGCTTATAAGGACTTAAGCGAAAAGGTCCGCTCCCTGATTTTGTTCAGCAGTCCGGATAGACTTACGCGCTTTGGCAGCGACTGGCGCGACGCCATTCCCGAAACACCGGTCCTGCACGACGAAGACAAAAGCATCTATCGCCTGCTTTCGTCCATTCACAAAGCGCTCAAAAGCGATCAGCTTTTTAAAAAGGAAATTGCAAAGGGATATAACACGGCGCTTTTTGGCATTCTGCTGCCGAAATTACACTGCAAAACGCAGAAAAAGGCCGACCTTTCCACCACTCAGCAGCTGCTGAAATATTGCGACAATTACTACACCGACCGTCTGTCACTGGACAGCGTTTCCAAAGAGCTCGGTATCAGTAAATATTATATTTCCCACATTTTCAACAGTAAACTTGACATCAGCTTTACCGATTACATCAATGCTTTAAGAATTTCCAAAGCGCAGTATCTTTTAAAGGAAACCTCGCTCAGCATCACGCAAATATCCTACGACGTCGGGTTCAGCACCATTCGTTCGTTTAATCGGATTTTTAAAAGCATTTCCGGCAAAACACCGCTGGAATACCGCAAGGAATGAATAGCGCCCAAAAATCTGCGCCGCCAAAATCATCCTCTCCATAAAACTGCTCCTTAAAAGCTGTATTTTTCAAAAAAACCACCGGCAGAATAACAAAAAAGCAAAACAGCGACCGCCTTTCGCAAAATCGGAAAAGCGGCCGCTGCTGTTTTTTGCAATATTATTTTAAAAAAGCGAAGCTTTTTTTAATTCATGCAACACCGTTATTGCTTTCTTGCAATGGAATATTCATCGTCCAGCCGGAAATACGGACAGCTTTCGTGCTGCGCCGACAAAAAACGATACATTTCGTCCTCGTCGAGATCGACCAAGCATTCATATTCTTCGAGATCCTCATTAAAAACATAGTAAACGCACATTTCGCAGTTCACCGTTCGTCCCCCTTATAAAGCAAGCCTTTTTCAAGCATACTCTGCGCGGCCATTAAAACGCCGGCCTTGCCGCTTTCAAAATTCAAAGCACCCTGCATCCAAACGGCAAACGGCTCGCGAAGCGGCGCGTCGGCCGAAAGCTCAATTGAGGCGCCGTTTGTGAACGCACCGGCCGCCATAATTACCTTGCTGTCGTAGCCGGGCATATCCCAGGGTTCGGGGCAAACAAAGGAGTCAACCGGCGCGCCTTGTTGCATTCCCTCGCAAAAAGCAATGAGCCGCTCTTCTTTTTTTAGACAAATCGCCTCAATAATATCGGCGCGGTTTTCCTCCGGCGTCGGGGTCACACTGTAACCGAGCAGTTCAAAAAGCGACGATGCGAAAATTGCTGTCTTTAAAGCCTCACCCACCACTTTTGGTGCATGGAAAAGCCCCATATAAAGCGAACGGTTCAGTCCGAGCGTCGCGCCGATCTCGCGGCCAACGCCGGGAGCAGTCAAGCGGTAGGAACAGCTTTCGATCAGATCTTTCTTTCCTGCTATGTAGCCGCCGGTTGGCGCAATGCCGCCGCCGGGGTTTTTAATCAGAGAACCTGCCATTAAGTCAGCGCCGCATTCGGTGGGTTCGCGTTTTTCTACAAATTCGCCGTAGCAATTGTCCACCATCGTGATTGTTTTCGGGCTGATACGTTTTACCAGCTTGCAAAGCGCTTCAATTTCGCAAACGGAAAGGCTCGGTCTTAGCGAATATCCGCGCGAACGCTGAATATACGCCACCTTGTAATGCGTTTCTTTGAGCGCTTTTTCAATGGCTTCTTCGTCGGGACGGCCGTCTTTTAGGGGAACCTCACGGTATTCCACGCCGAAATCCTTTAAAGAGCCGTCGGTCGGCTCGTCAATGCCCAACACGCCGATTAAAGTATCGTACGGGCGGCCGGTCAGACACAGCATTTTATCGCCCGGGCGCAAAATACCAAAGAGTGCCACCGTGAGCGTGTGTGTGCCCGACATAAAATTGTGCCGAAAAAGTGCGTCCTCAGAGCCCACAATATCGGAAAACACTTCCTCCAGCACTTCCCTGCCGCGGTCGCCGTAGCCGTAGCCCGTAGAAGGGGTAAACAGCGCCTCGCTGACTTTGTGTCTGCGAAAAGCCGATAAAACCTTTTCCACATTATAAAGCGTTATTTCGTCGGTATTTTTAAAGGCGCTTTCAGCGTGCGCCATTGCTTTTTCTTCCAGCGCCAATAATTCCGGCGGAAAATCTAT
>CADAVL010000121.1 GCA_902791335.1 Oscillospiraceae bacterium | reverse complement strand
CGTCAACGGTCTGCAATTCCACCGAGGACTCGGTCATTCTTGAAAGTTTTTCACCCTTGTAGTAGTAATTATACTCGGTCTTGTTTAAAATGTCAAGACTTTTTACTAAATTTCCGTTTTGGTCGTAACCGTAGCGGTATTTTGCCATGGCCGTGCCGTCTTTTTTGAACCACGCTTCCAAAACCACCTGGCCGGTGCTGTTGTATTTCAGCTGTGAATAATCGCCGTTGGCATAAGTGATCTGCTTTGCGTTGTGACTGCCCTTGCGATAGACATAAGAGATCAGCTTTTCGGCCTTGCCGCCGATGCCGATACTCTGAAGATTGGCAAAGCTGTCATAAGAAAGCTCGTATTTCATGCCGTCACCGCGGGTGATGGTATCCAGCCCGTTGTTGGGGTGATAGGTGTAGTTCACGTCGGCAAAATAGGTGTTGTCAAAGCGGCGGTGTGCCACACCGGTAATATTGCCGTCGGCGTCGTATTTGTAATCCACGGTGTTGCCGAGGCGATCGGTAACGCTCTTATTGCGTGAGGTTCTTTCGTCCACTTCGTACTTGGTCACGTTGCCGCGCGCGTCGATCTCACTGATCAGATTGTTGCCGCAAAGCGCACTTTGAACGGTGGAGCCCTCCTCGGTGTAGGCGTTGGCGGTGTAGATCGCGCCGAATTCACCGTCGGTAAACTGTGTACCGGTCAAGGCATTGCCGATTTTATCGGTCAGCTCCTTGAAGGCGTTTTCCTCGGTGGTTTCGGTGCTGTCCGCAGTGGTAGTATCGCCGTCATCGCCGTTTTCCACCGGGAAGTCCGACGCGGAAAGACCGGTTTCGATCTCGCCGGGAACCAGCTGAATATCGTCAAAATAAGCGCAGGCGGAGTTGTAATCGTATTCGCAGTATACCGTAAGCTCTGTTGCGGATTTATATTCCGACTTTGCAATTTCAACGCTTGCTCTCTGCCATTCCTCGGTATGGGGCGAGAAGTCCGCACAGAATTCCTCGGTGGTGCAGTCCGCATAGCTCAGCACCGCGCGCAGGCGGAAGGTGGGGGCGTTTGCGTCCGCACGGTCACGCAACGGCAGCGCCATACCCTTGGCCCAGCCGCTCAAAGTGAAGTTCTCACGGGTGGATCTGTCCTTTTTGAGCGGCAGCGTCTGATACACATAGCGGCGCGCGTCCAGGCTGCCGTTCATGAGCAGGGCGTTTTCCATATTGAACTTGTTCGCCGTGGTGATCGTGGTTCCGCCGGAACGCATCCAGCCGGAGGTGTCGTTTTCAAAGTTGCCGTTTTCCAGAAGATTATACTGGTTCACAAAGCCGTTGTTTTCAAGCTGCGGTGCGTTGACGAATACAACGCCCTGTCCCTGCGCCAGCACCGATACTTTTACTTTCTTTGCCGTATCCAGCTTGATCGGCGCCGCCAGACGGATATATTCTCCAAAGGTTTCCGTCAAATGCTCGGTTTCGTAAAGCACGGTGGCATCGGCGTCCTCCACACGCAGATATACGCCGCAGTTTTCACTGTCGGACTGCGCGTCGGCGGGTGCGGTGAGCGCTTCAAGCTTGTCGGTCTTTACAAAGGCCGAGAAGGTGTATTCCCCTGCGGGCAGGGTCTTGCCGGTCTGAGAGAGACCGTATTCCACGCCGTATGCAGCATTGCTTAAATTGAGCCGTGCCGCTTTTGTGCCGTACAGCGCGGTGGATTCGATCACCGAGAAAAATGCAGTGTCGTCCGCCGGTGTTAAGGCCCAGTTTGAGGAGCCGTTCAAAAATCCGTGATTCAAAAGCAGGTTGTTAATGTTGCTTACGGCTGTGCTGTCGCCGCCGGAATACGGATTAATGCCGCTGCCGACGCTCACGCCGCGGTTGCCGTCGTCCTTTGCGTACATATAGGTGTTGAGCAGCTCGCCGTCGTCCGAGAAGGTATACACCGTTTTTAAGGTTTCGGCTTTGTCCTCGTTATCGGCCTGCAGATAAGTGGTCAGCACCGTATTCTTGCCGGCGATATTATAAGACAGAATCGTACGCTCACCAATGGCGGCGTTATTATTTCCGTCGCTTTTCTCCGTAACCGAGATGACGCGATAATTCCAATAGTTGTAATCAACAAAATATCTGTTTTTCGTATATCCGGGATAGTCGTTATCCGAAATACGGATCCTAACCGGAGAAGTTGTATCACAATTATGGCCGTACTCGATCTTGGCTGTGCTTTCGGGGTATACGATTCTTACAAGATTGCCTTTATCATATTCGTATTTTACGGAGGTGCCGTCCGGCGCAACAATGGCGCTTAAATAAGAATCGGAGTTATACGAGAACGCAAAGCTTCGACCGGCGCCGTCGGTAATAAAGCTGAGCTGACCGTCTTTTGAATATTTGAAGGTCTGCTGAATGCCGTGTTCGTTTGTAATGCTTAAAAGATAACCGGAGGAATCGAACAGATAAACCCTGTCGTCTTTTTCAAGCGTTCGGTGATAGGGGTTATACGCGTATCCGTTGCCGTCAATATCGGTGTAAAGCTGATAACAACAGTCGGTATAATCAGAGCGCGTGTATTCCTCGGAGGGATTTTCCTTGAATTTGATCAGCTTGCCGCTGTCCTCGGTGAAAACATAGCCCTGGCACATTTCGCCGTCGCTTTCAAAGGTCGCGCTGACCATGCTTTGCATACAGCTGAGCATCCAGCCGTAACCCACCTTCATGTTGCTGTAATCCGCGGTATAAAGACCCTTTGCAGCATTTGCACTAAACGACGTGCCGGAAAGCTCGCTGTTATAATAGTGCTTAATGGTAATCGGCATTTTATTGCCGCTCCATGCAAAGTCGGTGGTGTCAAGAAACAAATTACCGTGGACGAGATCCACACTGCCGGTGCCCATTCGTTTCAAATCGTGGGTATAAACGGGGCTGTCGGTGACCATGCCGTCAAAGGAATCGTAGGTGATCGAAAGCTCGGGGCTGCCGGCTGTTGCCGTTGCACCGGCAAGGGAGATCTCACCGTACTCACCTGCGGCCGAGTTTTCGATCTTTACCGCCAGGTATTTATCCCATGCAAAGTCCGCGATCAGCGCGTCCACTAAGGACGTAATATCGAAGGTGTATTCCGCCGTGCCGGACTGCACGATGTTGTAATCAATCAGGTTACTTTCCGAAAGCACGGTATCCTGATAATTTTTGAACTCCGTGCCGCAGGAATAAAGCTTCAGCTTGGGCTTGCGGGCGCTGTTTTTCAAAGTACCGGCGGTCTGCGTGAGCTTTAATTCGGCCTTTCTGACGCGATAGTTCATGCCTCTCAGCGGATAGCTCAATTCAATAAACATATATTCGCCGTTGCAGCAGGTGGCCGCACTGTAACGACTGGTCAGGCTATGCTGTGCCGGTGTTGTCAGGTTGCCGTTTTGTGCAGAATAGGTCGAGATGCAGGATCTTCCCGATTGCACGATCTGCGGATCAATCACGACCGGAAATGCGCGTTCTTCGGCGTTGAGCCATTCCGGGCTTGGAAGGATCTCCAGTACTGCGCCGTTTTCGGTAACGTCGCAAAGGTTGTAAGTAACTTCGGTTGAGGTGACGCCGGCCGCGTCGGTCATAAACGGTGCCGGAATGCGGAATAATTCGTCGCCGGTTTCTTTGGAAGAAAAATATACCTCGTTCTTTTCCTTCAGAAAATCAACATCTAAATTTTCTGTTGCAATGTCGTAGGCATAGCAGTAGGTGGATTTCGGCTTTTTGATCACGATATCCTCTTTTACGCGATCGCCAAGCACGGAATATCGAAGCTCGGTATCCGTTGCGGCACCGGTAAAAACCATGCTGTTATCCTTTTTGAGCTTTGCACCGACACCGACTTTCTGACGGGCATTTTTTCTTGCCGACACGGTCAGCTTGCAGCTTCCACTTTCCACAGAGAACAACTCATTTGAAGCGTCGTCCTTGTTGAACTGAACTGCGAATGCACCCAGGACGTTGCCGACGTGGTTTTCATCGCCCTCTTTTAATGCGTTGTTGATGTCCACAAAGGCGTTGTCTTTTAAGGTGTGGATCGGCTGCGAATAAAAGACCTCCTGCGTTCTTCCGTCCGACAGATGAAAAACCTTGCTGTTTTCTGTTCTCAACATAAGATTTTCACCTACGCGGCAGATCTGCTCTGTTGCGTTTTCCTCGTTTCCTTTTTGAACAGGTTCTTTTTCGGGGTTGCTTTGTTCGGTTGCAAGATAAATTTCCTTGAAACCATTTGTTTTGTTTTCCATTTTTTAATGTTCCTTTCATTGTTTTTTTGCAGCTGCAACCCTAATATAGCTCTTAACTCGTACAGTTCGTGTCCGCATTAAAAAAATAAGTTGCCATTCTAAAAAAAAGAACAGCAACTTAAAACTTTAATTTCCAAAAAACAGCGCGAAAGGCCCTTTGCATGATTCATCTTTCAAAGGTCACAAAAAAATTAATCAAACTCAACTTTTAATATCTGCGGCGCAGAATAGCTGTCCGCCGTGGAAAGCACCGAATACCCACAACGTCTTTCGGCACTTTTCAGAATAAATCCACCCTGATTTTCCAAAGCACCGTGAAAGCAATCGTCCAATAGCTTTGTAACATCTAAAATTACAAACCGTTCCGTGCTTTGAATATCCGATATTCGGGTACTCGCGTCCACCTTATTCTCCCAGTTCGAGCCAAAGCTGCAAAACCGCGTTGCAACCCGAAAGGCCGAAAGGCGCCCGGCCCCCTTACACAATTTTGGAATATATAACTGCGCTTTGATCAAATGAACGCCAAAAAGATCGGAAAGCTTTTGGGTATCGAATTTTGAATACAGCCACTGCTCGCCGCAAAGATCGGTATATCCCAAAAACGCCGAAGCGCCGTAAACATTATTTTCGTATGCGTTTCTGCTTTCCACCGTTGTATCCTGAATCAGCTTGTTTTCGTACAGTCCGATCTCCACCGTAATTTCACACTTTTCCTTACACCGCGGATCAAAACCTGTAATAAAGCTTTGACCGCTTTCCTGCTGCAGCAAAATGGAGGACGGCAGCCATTCCTCTCCCCTTTTTACCCCGATCAAGCCGACCGTGGCGAACGGTAAAAAACGGTCGGCCATAAGACTGACGGTTTTCTTATTTGCACGCACGTCAAAAAAAGGCCGATCGGTCTTTAAATGAAGTAAGGGCATAAAGCCAAGGTCGCTTTTGAACGTCAGCGCAATGCCGTTTAAGGTCGGCCGTATGGTGTGCGTCTTTGCAAACAGTGCATGCTCACGCAGGCAATAGGTGCTGTCCGGCAATGAGAAGGACAGCCGACCGGAAGCGTTTTCCAGTGTTATACCGTCGCTTTGAACCAGAACCTTTGCATTGCTTCCGTTTAAAACGAAAGCGTCCTTACATCTTGTGAATTGCAGATCCACCAGCTTCCCGCTTTGTTCTTCATAAATCGGACAGCTGAAATAATAAGCGGTTTTTGACGTTCCGTTGTCCAGAAGAAGCCGATACTGATTCGTATTGCTTTGGTCAATGCATAGGCATTTTTTGTGTAACTTTTCAATTTCATTCAAGATGTTTTTCATTCCCAAATCCTCTCTTTCTAACAAAAAATGTGTCTGTGATTTTATTTATCAACAGGAAACTTTGCCGATATAACCAAAGCATAGCACTTTATCCGGTCACTTCTTTGCCGGGTTGATTTATGAAATTATAAATTCAAAAAACGATCCTTAAAACCATCGCGACAAACAAAAAAACAACGCCGCTCCTTCACAAGAAAAGGAACAGCGTTGTTTTTTTATAATGTAGTTTTGCCGTTTTTGCAGCTTTAAAGCCTGATATCCCCTAAAGACAAATCCTCTTTAGGCTTGTTGCCGGACTTTAGATTTCCGGTTCATTATTTATTGTCACGGAACGGTCGTTCAACCATTTTGTACGCGTCGCAAATGGATAAAATTTTCGGGAGATCATGGGGTTTTAAAGTGCGCGA
>CADAVL010000120.1 GCA_902791335.1 Oscillospiraceae bacterium | reverse complement strand
CAAATCCCCGAAATTCAAAACCATGGTTTTGAATTTCGGGGATTGGCGCCGCGCGAGGAAATCGCGCAGTCAAAATCGGTTTCGAAAGCCGCGAGGAAACAGCGTTTTTTTAGTTGGCAAGAGCTGAATCTGTCCAATTTTTTCAAAACGAACTTAAAAAATCCGACGGATTTTGGGTATACTTTTAGGAAAGGACGAGAAAATGAAAATTTGTGTTTACGGTGCGGCCGGAAGTGAAGTGCCGCAAAGTATGATCTTAAAAACCGAGCAGTTGGGTATTGCTTTGGCCGAACGGGGTCACAGCCTTGTGTTCGGCGGCGGAAACGGCGGCATGATGGGTGCCATTGCACGCGGCGTTTACAAAGGCGGCGGCGAAGTCATCGGCATTGCGCCGCGGTTTTTCGACGGGGACGGCGTGTTCTTTCCCAATTGCAAGGAGTTTATTCACACAAACACCATGCGCGAGCGCAAGGCGTTAATGGAACAAATGTCCGACGCGTTTATCGTCACCCCAGGCGGCGTGGGCACGTTTGATGAATTTTTTGAAATTTTAACCCTGCGCTCTTTGGGTCAGCACACAAAACCCATTGCCGTTTTCAACGCCGACGGATATTATGAGCCTTTGCGGGCACTCTTTAAAAATGCGGTGGACGGCCGTTTTATGAAAGAGGCCGTCACGGCACTTTGTCCGTTTTTTAGCGACCCCACAGCATTGATCACCCACCTTGAAACCGACGAACGGGAGTTTTACACGCTGGATCGGATCAAGGAGGTTCAACAAGGGAGCAGTGAACAAAAATGAAAAAAGAGCTATTGGAAAATTACGCAAAGTTGATTGTAAGGGTGGGTGCAAATGTAAAGCCCCACCAGCGTGTGGTGGTGCAGGCAGATCTTGATCAGCCGGAATTTGTTTACAAAGTGGTGGAAGAAGCCTATAATTGCGGTGCTGACAAGGTGGAAGTGGAGTGGAGCTATCAACCGCTGACAAAACTGCACGTGGAACACCGTAAAACGGACGTTTTGACCGAGGTGGAAGCCTGGGAGGTTGAAAAATATAAAAGTCGCCACGACCGACTGCCGGCCATGATCTATCTGCTGTCGGAGGATCCGGACGGTCTTGTTGGCATTGACCGCGAAAAGTACGCCGCCATGGTGGGCGCAAGATACAAAGCGTTCAAAAAGTTGCGCGACGAAATGGAAAACCGCTATCAGTGGTGTATTGCGGCGGTGCCCGGCAAAAAGTGGGCAAAGAAAATGTTCCCCGAGCTTTCCGAAAGCGACGCTGGGGAGGCGCTTTGGACAGCAATTTTAAAAACCTCGCGCTGCACGGGCGACGGTATTGCCGCCTGGGACGCACACAATAAGGCGCTGAAAGCGCGGTGCGACTGGCTGAACCGTCAGCATTTTAAAGCGCTGCGTTACGCTTCTTCCAACGGCACGGGCCTAACCGTGGGATTAATGCCGAACGCACTGTTTTTGGGCGGCGGCGAATACACCCTTTCGGGCAATTTCTTTAACCCCAACATTCCGTCGGAGGAGGTTTTCACCACGCCGATGCGCGGCCATGCCGAGGGCATTGTTTATTCCTCCAAGCCGCTGTGCTATCGCGGCGAGCTGATTGAAAATTTTTATTTGAAATTTGAAAACGGCAGTGTGGTCGAATCCCACGCCGAAAAGAATGACGCGCTTTTAACCACCATTTTAAATATGGACGAGGGCGCGAGATATTTGGGCGAGTGCGCCTTGGTGCCGTACGATTCGCCCATTCAAAACAGTGGCCTGCTTTTTTATAATACGTTGTTCGATGAAAACGCCGCCTGTCATCTGGCTTTGGGCGAGGGATTTTCCAACTGCATTGAAAACTACGACCGATATACTTTAAAGGAGTGCCGCAAAATGGGCGTGAACGAATCCATGATTCACGAGGATTTCATGATCGGCACCGAGGATCTTCAGATTTTCGGTTTGACTTCGGACAACACGGAGGTTCCGATCTTTAAAGACGGCAACTGGGCATGAAGCTTTTTTATATCATTGACGGTTTGAAGCCTGCGGACGACAGAAAAAGCGTTTGAAATTTTAAATTCATGCAAAAAGAGCACCCGATTTTTTGGCAACAAAGTGCCGAAAGTCGGGTGCTCTCGTTTGGGGGCTCAAACGGATTTTTCACGGTCGTCTTTTCGGGAAAGCCGCCGAGAACGACTTCCCCGCGTGAAAAATCCGTGCACTATGGTTAGAGCCGCAAATGATTCTTTATCCCGGAAAGGTCATTTGCAAGGTCTTTTCTGTTTGACCTTTTTATATGAATATGATGCCACATTTTTTGAGTTTTTATCACGGAATGATTCGACAAAACAATCAGGGTACAACGATTCCTGAAACAGAATATTTCCCCGTTTTTGCTTGTCTCATCACTTGTAATACGGCAGTATTGCTGCGTTCTTCGACTTTCAAAACGAAAAAATCTTCTTGTATGAGGTCGAAGATTTTCGGCAAACAACATCTTTTAACGGTGCGGCGGCGATCCACAGAATACCGGCGTATTCTGATTGGAGAGCAATAAAACCTAAATATTCACGCTGTTTCGCCGAAAAAACCATTGTACCCTGATTGTTTTGTCTACCGCCGAACGATTGCCACGGGAAGGATCGTCCGCCTTTGCCGCTTTATCGGACGCAGTGGTGGCCTTATTGCAGGACGCGGCGGCGGAAAACAGGTAATTTCGATTTACGGCCGATATCAGGGATTATATTCATAAGGAATTTGGGAATCCTGCGCTTGACGCAAAACTGCTCTCCGAAAAATTCGGCTATCATTATGACTATATGCGCCGCTGTTTTAAAAAGAACTACGGTGTTACGCCCATGCAGTATCTTTTTAATTTCAGAATGCGCGAGGCTTCGCGCATGTTAAAAAGCCGACAGGCGTATTTGGTGGAAATGCTTTCGGAATACTGCGGTTTTTCCGACCGGTTTTATTTTTCAAAATGCTTTAAAAAGCAATACGGCCTGACGCCGATGCAATATAGAAAAAGTAAGGGCACAAAATGTAATTGATTGCAAAGCCTTTTGCGTGCTTTTAAAAGGGCACCCGTTATTAGTGCTCGTTTTTTGAGCGAAAAGCGGCGGCCGAAAAGATGGGGGAGCGGTTTCGCGCGGCCGGCAGGGGCAAATTGCCCCTGCCGGCCGTTGCCTTTTTCCTTGCGAAGCAGTTATTTTGTACGCAGGGCATTCAAAAAAGGAAAAAGGAAACGGCCGTAAAAACGACCAAAGGCGTTTTACGGCCGCGCGAATTTGCAGACAGGTTTTTTCGGCCGCCGCATCGCCCGGGGTCTTTAAAAAGGCAACCGTCCATTTTAAAGCCTGCAAAAAATTTTTTAAAGCGGTTGACGGGGCGCATAAATTGTGCTAAAATACTAACAAATAACAAGTGAGCAAAGGTGTTCATGGTGTGGGTCTTCCCACACTACGAGCGCCTTTTTTTGTTTTCAGCTTTTGTTTTCACTAAACCCCGGCGGCCGGGACGGGGCTTACATTTTTTAAAAGAAACCCGAATTCTTTGGCTGCAAAAAATGGAATTTATAGCAATGCCTAAAGTGGCGGCATTTTGGGACAAAACGAACGCGGCGCTTCAAGAATCATTGCATTGGGCTTTTTAATTTTGGAAGGATGGATCAGAATTGGAAGAAAAAAAGGGACTTTATTCCGAGCAGTTTGAACACGACGCCTGCGGCATCGGCGCGGTGGTGAGCATTCACGGCGTGAAAACGCACAAGGTCGTGGACGACGCGCTCAGTATTGTGGAAAAGCTGGAGCACCGTGCCGGTAAGGACGCCACCGGTGAAACCGGCGACGGCGTGGGCATTATGACCCAGATTCCTCACGCCTTTTTCAAAAAAACCGCCAAAAAAATGAATATCACCCTCGGTGCGGAGCGCGATTACGGCGTAGGAATGTTTTTCTTTCCGCAGGACACCTTAAAGCGCAATCAGGCCAAAAAAATGCTGGAGGTGATCGCCGGCAAGGAGGGTGTGCGCTTTCTCGGCTGGCGCGAAGTGCCGACCGACAGCACCACATTAGGTCAAAAAGCGCTGGACTGCTGCCCTTATATTATGCAGTGCTTTGTGGAGCGCCCGAAGGACGTACCGCGCGGCGTGGACTTCGACCGAAAGCTGTATATCATTCGCCGCGTGTTTGAGCAAAGCAACGATAATTCCTATGTCGCTTCGTTTTCTTCAAGAACCATTGTTTATAAAGGAATGTTCCTGGTCTGGCAGCTGCGGCGGTTTTATCTTGATCTTCAAAGCGAGGATTATATGAGCGCCATTGCCATGGTTCACTCCCGTTTCTCCACCAACACCAACCCCAGCTGGGAGCGCGCGCACCCGAATCGGTTTATTTTGCACAACGGCGAGATCAATACCATTCGCGGCAACGCCGACCGAATGCTGGCCCGTGAGGAAACCATGGAAAGCGAGAAAATTTCCGACGATATTGAAAAAGTGTTCCCCGTGATCAACGCGCAGGGCTCCGATTCCGCCATGCTGGATAACACTTTGGAATTTCTTGTGATGAACGGCGTGGATCTACCGCTGGCCGTGATGATGACCATTCCAGAACCCTGGCGCAACGCAAAGGATTTCTCCCGCGAGAAACGCGATTTTTACCACTATTACTCCACCATGATGGAGCCGTGGGACGGCCCTGCCGCCATTTTGTTTTCCGACGGTGACATGGTCGGCGCGGTGCTGGACAGAAACGGTCTGCGTCCTTCAAGGTATTATGTGACAAGCGACGGCATGCTGGTACTTTCCTCAGAGGTGGGCGTGCTGGATATTCCGCCGCAGAAAATTGTGAAAAAAAGCCGCTTAAAACCCGGCAAAATGCTGCTGATCGACACCGTGCGCGGCGAAATTATTTCCGACGAGGCCTGCAAGAGCTATTACGCGCACCGCAAGCCCTACGGTGAATGGCTGGATCAGAACCTTGTAAAGCTTGAGGAGCTGAAAATGCCCAACAAGCGCATTGAAACGCACACGCAGTTTGTGCGCGATCGGCTTTATAAAGCGTTCGGCTACACCTATGAGGATATTAAGGAAGCCATTTTACCCATGGCAAAAAACGGCACGGAGGCCACTGCCTCCATGGGCATTGATATTCCTTTGGCCGTGCTTTCCGAAAAGCGGCAGCCGCTGTTTAATTATTTCAAGCAGCTGTTCGCGCAGGTCACCAATCCGCCGATTGACGCCATTCGCGAGGAGGTCGTCACCGACACGAGCGTGTACGTCGGTTCGGACGGCAACCTTTTAAAGGAAAAGGCCTCAAACTGCAATGTACTGGAAATTGAAAACCCCATTTTGACCTCCGCCGATCTCATGAAGATCAAGTCGATCGACCGACCCGGCTTCAAGGTAGCAACCATCTCCCTGCTGTTTTATAAAAATACACCGCTGGATCGCGCCATTGACCGGCTGTTTATTGCCTGCGACCACGCTTATAAAAACGGCGCGAATATCCTGATTCTGTCCGCAAGAATAATTCAAAAGCATATGAAAGAAGAAGTGGAGCTATTCAGAAATAGAATTTCTGAAGGTGGAAACAGAAAAAACATAAACTCTCTTTTTTATAGAATTGACAGCCTATCCCAATATTCTATATGCATATTTATTGCATTGTTTTTTGTTGTAGCAATTATCGAAATCATATTTGTGCTCATTGGACAAGGAATCGATGCACCAATCAAAGTGTTTACCGACACTGCTGATTGGACTTTTTCAAAGCAGATTCCGCCACCGCCGGCAGAATATGAGGGGCATTATCTCTGTACTGTGGCTGCCGGCGGACATAGTAAAGTTGTAAAGCCGCTCAGACTGGGAACAAGAAGGAACGCAACAATCATCGTTAATCGTCAGTTGTGTATTGCTAATGCATTCGAGGAGATGCTGCAGGAGCGTGTTCCAGGACTGCATAGGCGGATCAGATATTTTTATGATACATATGGGTATCCTATTTCA